>FNSS01000001.1:7595000-7899235 GCA_900104855.1 Rhizobiales bacterium GAS188 | reverse complement strand
TATGCGGTCGTGAATTTCGCAGCCGACATCGCCTACGCGCTGATCGACAGGCGGATCCGCTATGATTGAGCTTGCGCGCCGTCTACTGCGCACGCCGCAAGGGGCGATCGGCGTCGCCATCATTGTGCTGTTGGCCCTCATCTGCGTGTTCGGCACGTTGCTCGCGCCGGCCGATCCGGAGACCATGAATGTGCTCGGGCGGTTCCGGCCGCCGGATCTGCACAACTGGCTCGGCGGCGACCAGTTCGGTCGCGACACGCTGAGCCGCCTCCTTGTCGGGGCGCGCGGCACCGTCCCTCTCGCTCTCGGTGCGACCCTCCTCGGCACGCTCACGGGCGCCGTGATCGGCACGGCATCTGCCTATCTCGGCGGCCGCTGGGACGAGGCCATCATGCGCACGATCGACGCGATCATGGCCATACCCGGGTTGCTGCTGGCGCTTCTGGTCGCCAACACTCTCGGCAAGGGAAGCTGGAACGCCATGCTGGCGATCGCGATCGCGTTTGCGCCCGGCATGGCCCGAGTGACGCGCAGCGTCGCGCTGACGGTGCGCCGCCAGGACTATGTGAACGCCGCCATGGCGCGCGGGGAGGGGGCCGCATGGATCGTGCTGCGCGAAATGCTGCCGAACGTCGCTGCTCCGGTGGTGATCGAAACGACGATCCGCATCGCCTTCGCGGTGATGCTGTTTGCGACCTTGAGCTTCCTTGGGCTCGGCGCCCAGCCGCCGGCCTCGGAATGGGGGCTGATGGTAGCGGAGGCCCGCCGCTTCCTGCATCAGGCGCCGTGGATGATCGTGGCGCCCGGCATCGCCATCGCGGCGACCGCCATCGGCTTCAATCTCCTCGGCGATGGTCTGCGCGACGCGCTCAATCCGAGAGACGAGCGATGAGCGCCCTTCTTTCGGTGAACGGCTACACGCTCGACTACGCGACCTCTCAAGGGACGTTGCGTGTGCTCGACGACGTGACGCTCGACATCGCGCCGGGTGAGGTGCTCGGGCTCGTCGGCGAGTCGGGCTCGGGCAAGTCGACCCTCGCCTTCGCCATCATGCGCGACCTGCCGCGCAATGCCCGCGAGCGCTCGGGCGAGATCGCCTTCGCGGGCGAAGAGCTGATGCGGATCGACGAGGCGAAGCTCGCCAAGCTGCGCGGCCGGCGCATCAGCATGGTGTTCCAGGATCCGACCGCCTCGCTCAACCCGACCTTGACGCTCGGCCGGCAGCTCGCCGAAACGCTCATTCGTCATCAAGGGCTGACTCGGGATGCCGCCTGGCGCGAAGGCGTCGAAGCTCTGCGCCGGGTCGAGCTCAGCGATCCCGAGGCGATGATGCGTCGCTATCCGCATGAAGTCTCGGGCGGAGAGAAACAGCGCGTCGTCATCGCGACCGCCTTCGCCTGCCGGCCGGAGCTCGTCATTTTCGATGAGCCGACGACCGCGCTCGATGTGATCACCGGGGCGCGGATTCTCGATCTTTTCCGGAGGTTGCGCGCCGAGACCGGTGTCGCCGGCCTCTACATCTCGCATGACCTGGCGCTCGTCTCGCGCATCGCCGATCGCGTGGCCGTCATCAGGAGAGGCAAGATCGTCGAGACGGAACCTGCCGATAAAGTGTTCGCCGCGCCGCGGGAGGCCTATACGCGCGCCCTCGTCGACGCCGTGCCCCGGCCGCATCGGCGTCTCGTCGCGGACAGGCCGGGCGAGCGCAAGCTGATCGATCTCAATGGCGTGAGCGTGCGTTATGGCCGTCCGCGTCTGTTTCGGCGGCGCGAGACCTTCGGTGCGCGAGCGGTGAGCCTTGATATCCGAGACGGCGAGATCCTCGGCATCGTCGGTGAATCGGGGTCCGGCAAGTCGACGCTCGCCCGCGCCATGACGGGGCTTGCCCGCTTCGACGGACATATCCACTTCGGCGAGCGGCACATCGGCGGGCCGGCCGACATGGATCGGCGCTACCGCGCCGCGGTGCAGATCGTCTTCCAGCATCCAGACGCCTCTCTCAATCCGCGCCATCGCATCGGCGACATCCTGGCGCGGCCGCTCGCGCTCTATGGCGGGCAGGCATCGGAGATTCCGCGCCTCCTGGAGCAAGTGCGGCTGCCGGCCGAGTATGCGCGGCGCTATCCGCATCAGCTCTCGGGCGGTGAGAAGCAGCGCGTCGCCATAGCCCGCGCTTTCGCGGCGAAGCCTGCACTCGTCATCTGTGACGAGGTGACTGCCTCGCTCGACGTGTCGGTGCAGGCCTCCGTGATCGAGCTTCTGCTGGCGCTGCGCCAGGCCCACGGCACCGCCTACGCCTTCATCACCCATGACCTCAACCTCGTGCGCCAGATCGCGCACCGCATCGCGGTGATGCGGCGCGGCGTGCTCGTCGACCTGCGCGATGCCGACAAGATCGAAGCCCAGGACGCCGATCCCTATACGCGCGAATTGATCGCGGCCTGCCCCGTTCCGGTTGGAGAGAGACCATGACGACGCCAAACACTCAGAGCCAGCACCTGACCCGAAAGGAGCTTCTCGCACGCATCGACGAGCGGGCCTCGCTCGATTTCCTGAGCCGGATGGCACGCCATAAGAGCTACAGCGAAACCGAAGGCGAGCGGGTGCTCGCGAACTTCATGGCGGAGGAAATGAAGACGCTCGGCCTCGAGACCGAGCTTTCGCCCGTCGAGGGAGAGCGCGTCAATGCGATCGGGCGCCTTCGCGGCGTCGGCGGCGGCAAGAGCCTGCTCTTCAACGGACACATCGATACCAATCCCGCAACCGAGGGCTGGACCGTCGATCCCTGGGGCGGGAAGGTGGACGACACCTTCATCTACGGCATCGGCGTCTCCAACATGAAGGCCGGAGACGCTGCCTATTTCTGCGCCTTGCGCACCTTGATCGATGCCGGCGTGAAGCTGAAAGGCGATGTGATCTTGACCTTCGTGGTCGGCGAGCTGCAGGGGGGCGTCGGCACGCTCGCCTTCATCAAGCAAGGGCTGCGTGCCGACTACTTCGTGAATTCCGAACCGACCGATCTCGCCGCCCTGACCATGCACGCCGCGGCCTTCACCTTCGTCATCGAGCTGTTCGGCAATACGCGTCACATGTCGAAGCGCGAGGAGGCGGTCGATGCGATCGCGGCCGCATGCGATCTCGTTCCGCGCCTCAACGCCATGACATTCTCAGGCGCGCCTTCGCCCGAGCATGAAGGCATCAATCGCGTGCATGTGGGCGTGGTCCATGGCGCGCTCGGCAAGGAGCTGCATGAATGGCGCCCGCCGCAAGTGTCGGATTATGTGCGCATCAAGGGATCTGGCCGCTATGCTCCGGGCCAGACGGAGGAGGGCGCCTTCGCGGATTTCCGTGTGGTGCTCGATGGGCTGGAGCAACGCTTTCCGGGTCTCAAGGCGACCATCACGCCGGAGCACAAGCTCGGCCGTCCGGCCATGCCCTCCTTCGAGGTGTCGCGCGACAGCCGCATCGTCAAGGCGATCAACGCAGCTTATCGGGAGGTGCGCGGCACCGAGCAGCCGACGGGCGCCATCACGCCCCCTGGATTTTACGGCACGGACGCGGCACATCTCTATCGCAGCGCCGGCATGGAGGGGATCGTGTGCGGGCCCGGCGGCCGCTACAACACCATGCCGGATGAGCGGGTCGATATCGTCGACTACCTCGACATGATCCGCATCTACCTGCTCACCATCCTCGACATCTGTGAGATCGCGTGACGGCTCGCGCTTACCTTCTCCCGCTTGCGGGAGAAGGTGCCGAGGCGAAGCCGAGGCGGATGAGGGGCGGTCGAGCGCTTCACCAGCGTCCCTCATCCGCCCTCACTGCGTTCGGGCACCTTCTCCCGCCTAAGAGCGGGAGAAGGGAAGAAGCGGACGAGGCTTACTTCAGCGTCTTCATCTTGTCGGTGACGGCGTGCGTCCAGGCGCCGCGCGGCTCCTTGGTGATCACGGGATCCGAGCCGCTCGCCAGGAGCTCCTTCACGGTGCGGGTGAAGTCCGCTTCGACGAGCGTGCCGTCGGTGCCGGCGGTGAGCTTGTTGATCTCACCCATCATGCGGACCTGGTGCTTCTCGGTCTGGGCACCGGTCGAGTCGTTGTCGAGCACGACCTTGGCGGCGTCGGTCGGATGCTCGCGCGCCCATTCGAAGCCCTTCTCGGAGGCCTTCACGAAGCGCGCCAGCTTCTCGACGAAGGCCGGGTCCTTGAGCTTGTCCTCCATGGCGTAGAGCCCGTCTTCCATGGTGGCGACGCCCTGGTCCTCATATTTGAAGACGACCAGCTTGTCGGCCGGGATGCCCCCGTCGATGACCTGCCAATATTCGTTATAAGTCATGGTCGAGATGCAGTCGGCTTGCTTCTGCAGCAGGGGATCGACGTTGAAGCCCTGTTTGAGCACCTTCACGCCGCCGGCCGAGCCGTCGGTCTTGAGGCCGAGCTTCGACATCCAGGCGAGGAACGGATATTCGTTGCCGGAGAACCAGACGCCGAGCGTCTTGTTCTTGAAATCCGTCGGCGACTTGATGCCGGTATCGGCGCGGCAGGTGAGCTCCATGCCCGAGCGCTTGAAAGGCTGGGCGATGTTGACGAGCGCCACGCCCTTCTCGCGCGACGCGAGGGCGGAGGGCATCCAGTCGATCACCACATCGGCGCCGCCGCCGGCGATGACCTGCGGCGGGGCGACATCGGGTCCGCCCGGCTTGATGGTCACGTCGAGGCCGGCCTCTTTGTAGAAGCCCTTGTCCTTGGCGACGTAATAGCCGGCGAATTGTGCCTGCGTCACCCATTTGAGCTGCAAGGTCACCTTGTCGGCGGCCTGCGCCGTCGTCAGGGCGGCCAGGCTGACTGCCGCCGCGAGGCCAAATACTGCCGCACGACCAAGTGCGAGTTTTTTCATCTTAGTTTCTCCCTTGTTGCGGCGTCTCAGCGCCAATCCCTGGTAGTCACGTTCCAATCCTTGGTAGTCACATTCCAATTCTTGGTAGTCAGATTCTTGGCATGACTTGCCTTGGTGTCATTTGCCTCATGCCCTCTGGCGGTAGGAAGGGTGCCAGAATGTCGCCCGGCGCTCGATCAGCGCGATGAGCCCGTAGAACGCCGACCCGAACAGGGCAGCGACCAGGATCGTCGCCCAGACCATGTCGATGTTCATGCGCCCCACTTCGGCATTGATGCGAAACCCCATGCCGATGATCGGCGTGCCGAAAAACTCTGCAACGATCGCGCCAATGAGCGCGAGTGTGGAATTGATCTTGAGGCCGTTGAAGATGAAGGGCAAGGCCGCAGGCAGACGAAGCTTGAGCAGAGTTTGCCCATAGCCTGCCGCATAGGTCTTCATCAGGTCGCTTTCCATGGCGCCGGCCGCGGCGAGCCCGGCATTGGCGTTCACCAGCATCGGGAAGAAGGTCATGATGACGACGACGGCGGCCTTGGAGGGCCAGTCGAAGCCGAACCACATCACCATGATCGGGGCGACGCCGACGATCGGCAGGGCGGAGACGAGATTGCCGAGCGGCAGGAGGCCGCGTTGCAGGAAGGGCACGCGGTCGATCAGGATGGCGACCAGCAAGCCCGCGCCCGAGCCGATCACATAGCCGGCCGCGACCCCGCGCAAGGTCTGCAGGAAGTCGACGCCGAGCGTCGGCAGCGATCCTGCGAAGCGCAGCGCGATGGCCGAAGGCGGCGGCAGGATCACCGGCGGCACGCCGAAGGCGCGGGTGACGCATTCCCACAGGAACAGCAGGGTTGCCCCGAAGATGACGGGCACGCCGAGATTGCAGATGACGCGCATGGCGCCGCGTGGCGGCGTCGCCGCGATGACGAAGTCGACGAGCTGCCAGGCGCCGAGCCAGACGGCGACCAGCGCCGCCGAAATGGCGAGCGTGCCCTGACCCGCCATCCCGTCGAGCGAGGTGATGAGGTATGCGGAAGCGAGGGCCGTCCCGGCGAGGGTCAGCGAGGCGCGCACGACATGAGCGCTTCCCCGCAGGCTCGCGAGGGCGTTGGCGACGAGCAGCACGAGGCCGAGCCCGAGCCCCGCATGCGCGAAGCCGAGAAGGCCGAAGGCAATCAGGGCGGCAAGCCCGCAGACGAGTGCGAGGGGGTCGATGCGCCGCATCACCGCGCATAGCCCATGCGCTTCGAGACGGCCCGGTCGATCACGCCGACCAGCAGCACCAGCATCGCGGCGCAGAAGGCTGCTGCGAACAGCGCCGCCCAGATCTGGATCGTCTGCCCGTAATAGGAGCCGGCGAGCAGCCTCGCGCCGAAGCCGCCATCCTCGCTCTTGGTCATCTCGGCGACGACGGCGCCGACGAGGCTCGCCGCCACCGCGACCTTGAGGCTCGCGAACAGGAAGGGCACGCTTGCCGGCGCCCTCAGCTTGAAGAAGGTCTGCAGGCGCGAGGCCGAATAGGTGCGCATCAAGTCGAGCTGCAGCGGATCGGGCGAGC
Source organism: Rhizobiales bacterium GAS188 (assembly GCA_900104855.1). Lineage (NCBI taxonomy): Bacteria > Pseudomonadati > Pseudomonadota > Alphaproteobacteria > Hyphomicrobiales > Rhizobiales bacterium GAS188. The sequence continues at coordinate 7,892,787 of FNSS01000001.1, read as the reverse complement.
GCAGCCCCTTCACCATGCCGACCGTGACCGGAAAGAAGGACAGATAGGCCGAGATCGTCGCCTTGGGGACGACGCCCGTCACGTCGAACTGGTTCATGATGACGACGATCATCGGGGCAAGCGCGATGATCGGGATGGTCTGCGAGGTGATGATCCAGGGCATGAGACTCCGCTCGAGGCTCGCCGCATGCACGATCATCACGGCAAGCAGCATGCCGAGCAGCGATCCGGTGATGAAGCCGACCAAGGTCGCCTGCAAGGTCACCATGCCGTGATAGACGAGGCTGCGCTTCGAGGTCGGCGGCATTTCGAAGACCGTCTTGTCGAACTCCTCGACGATCTGGTGCGGGGCGGGCAGGCGCGGGCGCTCCTGGCTCATCGTGCCTTCGATCAGGCTCGCCGTCGTGTAGTCCTGGCCGGCATTGGCGAAGCTGTCGCGTTGCAGCTGCTCGTTCATGAAGAACGCCGCCACGTACCAGATGGCGAGGATGAAGAGGACGACCACGAATATCGGAAAGGCGTGGCCTGAGGCGAGCCTCGTAAGGAGGTCGGCCTTGGCGACGCGCTCAGTCGACATAGGAATGGCCTTCGCGCAGGCCGTGGCGCACCCGGTTGGCGATCTCGAGGAATTGCGGCGTCTCGCGGATCTCGAGAGTGCGATCGCGCGGAAAGCCGCATTCGATGACATCGCAGATGCGCCCCGGGCGCGGCGACATCACCACGATGCGGGTCGAGAGGAACACTGCCTCCGGAATCGAATGGGTCACGAAGACGACGGTCTTGCGGGTCTTGTCCCATAGCCGCAGCAGCTGCTCGTTGAGCTTGTCGCGCACGATCTCGTCGAGCGCGCCGAAGGGCTCGTCCATCAAGAGCAGGTCGGGATCGAAGGCGAGCGCCCGCGCGATCGAGGCGCGCTGCTGCATGCCGCCGGACAATTGCCAGGGAAAGCGCTTCTCGAAGCCGGAAAGATTGACGAGCTCGAGGTTGCGGGCGACGCGCTCCTTCCGTTCCTCCTTGGAAAACCCCATGATTTCAAGAGGAAGCGCGATGTTCTTGGCGATCGTCCGCCAGGGATAGAGAGCCGGCGCCTGGAACACATAGCCATAGGCCCGCTTGAGGCGCGCCTCCTGCGGGGTGAGGCCGTTGACCGAGATGCTGCCGCTCGTCGCCGTTTCGAGATCGGCGATCACGCGCAACAAGGTGGTCTTGCCGCATCCCGAAGGGCCGATGAGCGAGACGAATTCGCCGCGCTCGATCGACAGGTCGATATTGGCGAGCGCCTGGACCGACTGGTCCGACATCTCGAAGGTCAGGGACAATCCGGCAATGTCGATGACGCGCGCCGCCTGGCGTTCGGTCGTGATGTCCTCTTTCGGCGCGACGGTCAGCATCAGCGCGCGATCTTGCCGACGGCGGCGTGCTTCTTCCATTCGGCCAAGGCGCGCGCCGCGGCCGGGAAGGGCTGGCGCGCCACGAACTTGCCGCGGCCGGGCTTCGCGTTCATCTGTCCGCCCTCGAACACGACCTCGCCGCGCGAAACCGTGGCGCGCGGCAGGCCCGTCACCTTGACGCCCTCAAAGACATTATAGTCGATCGCCGACATCTGCGTCTTGGCCGATATGGTCTTGCCGGCCTTCGGGTCCCAGACGACGATATCGGCATCGGAGCCGACCGAGATCGCGCCCTTCTTCGGAAAGAGATTGAGGATGCGGGCGATATTGGTCGAGGTCGCGGCGACGAATTCGTTCATGGTGAGGCGGCCGGTGCCGACGCCATAGGTCCACAGCACCGGCATGCGGTCCTCGAGCCCGCCCGTGCCGTTCGGGATCTTGGTGAAGTCGTTGCGGCCGAAGCGCTTCTGCTCCGTCGTGAAGGCGCAATGATCGGTGGCGACGACCTGCAGCGAGCCGGCGCGCAGCCCGTTCCACAGATCCTCCTGGTTCTCTTTGTTGCGGAAGGGCGGCGACATGACGCGCCGCGCCGCGTGGTCCCAATCCTTGTCGAAATACTCCGTCTCGTCGAGCACCAGATGCTGGATCAGCGGCTCGCCATAGACGCGCTTGCCCTCGGCGCGGGCCCGCGCGATCGCATGATGGGCCGGGATGCAGGAGACATGCACGATGTAGAGCGGCACGCCGGCCATGTCGGCGAGCATGATGGCGCGGTTCGCCGCCTCGCCCTCGACCTCGGGCGGGCGCGACCAGGCATGGCCCTCGGGGCCGGTGATCCCATCGGCCAGGAGCTTGGCCTGCAGAGCCGCCACCACATCGCCATTCTCGGCATGCACGAGCGGCATGGCGCCGAGCTCGGCGCAGCGGCGGAAGGAGGCGAACATCTCCTCGTCATTCACCATCAGCGCGCCCTTATAGGCCATGAAATGCTTGAAGGTGGTGACACCGCGCTTGACCACCTCGGCCATCTCGTCCCGCACCTTGTCGGTCCAGTAGGTGATGCACATGTGGTAGGCGTAATCGGTGCAGGCGGTCTTCGATTTCTTGTCCCAATCGGCCCAGGCATCCATGAGCTTCTGGCCGTTATTGGGGATGCAGAAATCGACCACCATGGTGGTGCCGCCGGACAGCGCCGCCTTGGTGCCGCTCTCGTAATGGTCGGTCGAGGTCGTGCCCATGAAGGGCATTTCGAGATGGGTATGCGGGTCGATGCCGCCCGGCATCACGAAACAGCCCGAGGCGTCGATCACGTCATCGCCCCTGAAATCGGTGCCGATGGCCTTGATGCTTTCGCCCTCGACCAGGATGTCGGCCTTGTAGGTGCGATCGGCCGTGACGATGTCGCCACCCTTGATCACTAGAGACATCGTCTTCCTCCGCTCATTTTCAGCCTGAAACCTGCGTGCTTTCCCTCTCCCGTTCTTACGGGAGAGGGTGCAACCTTTAGCAAGAACCGGCGCAGCGAGGTCGGGTGAGGGAACTTATTGAAGAACCCTCATCCGCCTCGACTTCGTCTCGGCACCTTCTCCCGTGAAGGCACGGGAGAAGGAAGCGCGCGTCATTCTTCTTCATCCAAGCACTTCCGCCTTCTCGAGCACGGCGTGCATCAGCACATTGGCGCCGGCCGTCGCCCAATCGGGCTTGATGTCCTCGGCCTCGTTATGGCTGATGCCGTCGACGCAAGGCGTGAAGATCATCGAGGTCGGCGCCACGCGCGCGATGTAGCAAGCATCGTGCCCGGCGCCCGATACGATGTCGCGATGCGTGTAGCCGAAATGCTGGGCGGCGCGGCGCACCGCGGCGACGCAGCCTTTGTCGAAGGCGACCGGCTGGTAATAGAAGATCTCCTTGAGATCGTAGCTCAGTCCGACCTCCTTGGTGATCGCCTCGACGCCTGCCTTCAAGGCGGCGTCCATCGCGGTCAGCACAGCGTCCTCGGGATTGCGGAACTCGCAGGCGAGCGTCACCTCGCCCGGAATGACGTTGCGCGAATTCGGGTAGACGTCGAGCATGCCGACCGTGCCGACGGCAAGCGGGGCGTTGGCGAGCGCGGTGCGGTTGACGAGCTCGACGATGCGGGCGGCGCCGAGCAGCGCGTCCTTGCGGCGCGGCATCGGTGTGGACCCGGCATGGCTCTCGAAGCCGGTGAGCTTGATCTCGTACCAGCGCTGGCCCTGGCCATGCGTCACGACCCCGATCTCGACGTCCTCGGCTTCGAGGATCGGGCCTTGCTCGATATGCAGCTCGAAGAGGGCGTGGATCGGCCGCTTGCCGACAGGCTCCTCGCCCTTGAAGCCGATGCGGACGAGCTCGTCGCCGAGCTTCAGCCCGTCATGGTCCTGGCACGCATAGGCGAATTCCTTGGTGTAGACGCCGGCGAATACGCCCGAAGACACCATGGCGGGGGCGAAGCGCGAGCCCTCTTCGTTGGTCCAATTGGCGATCTCGATCGGGTAGCGGGTCTTGAGCTTGAGGTCGTTCAGCGAACGCACCACCTCGAGCGCTCCCAACACGCCAAGCACCCCATCGAACTTGCCGCCCGTCGGCTGCGTGTCGAGATGCGACCCCATCATCACCGGCGGCAAGCCGTTCTCGGTTCCCGGGCGGCGGGCGAACATATTGCCCATCTCGTCGACCGCGACGCTGCAGCCTGCAGCCTGGCACCAGGAGGTGAACAGCTCGCGGCCCTGGCGATCGAGATCGGTCAAGGTCAGGCGCTTGCAGCCGCCCTTCGGCGTCGCGCCGATCTTCGCCATCTCCATGAGCGAATCCCAGAGCCTGGCGCCATCGATGCGGATGTTCGACAGGTCGGCCATGCGAAGTCCTTCAGCTCGGTTGGTCGTTGCGAAACGAGGCTATGCCCAGTTTTCCGGTGGGGTCAATTGTAGCTGGGCGCTTCCCTTCTCCCGCCACTTGAGGCGGGAGAAGGTGCCCGAACGTAGTGAGGGCGGATGAGGGACGCCGGTGAAGCGCTCGACCGTCCCTCATCCGCCTCGGCTTCGCCTCGGCACCTTCTCCCGCTAAAGGGCGGGAGAAGGAAGAGCGCCCCGAGCACAGCTCTACTCCGCGGCCTGCTTCGCCATCGGGTTGTTGGGATGCGTCGTCCAATCGGCGGCCGGGCGCAGATAATCGAGGCCGGTGCGCGGATCGGTGCCGACCGTCCGATGCTCCAGGGTGATGCAACTCTCGACCGGGCAGACGAGGACGCAGAGATTGCAGCCGACGCATTCCTCGTCCTTGACCACGAATTTGCGCTCACCGTTCACGCTGCTCGCGATCGCCTGATGCGAGGTGTCCTCGCAGGCGCTGTAGCAACGCCCGCATTTGATGCACAGATCCTGGTCGATCGAGGCCTTGACCACGTAATTGAGGTTGAGATGCTCCCATTCGGTGAAGTTCGGCGTGGCGCGCCCACGGAACTCATCGATCGAGGCGTAACCGGCGGTGTCCATCCAGTCGGACAGGCCGGTGATCATTTCGGTGACGATGCGGAATCCGTAGGTCATCGCGGCCGTGCACACTTGGGCGTTGCCGGCGCCGAGCGCCATGAACTCGGCAGCGTCCCGCCAGGTGGTGATGCCGCCGATCGCCGAGATGGGCAGATCGTGCGTCTCCCGGTCGCGCGCGATCTGGGCCACCATGTTGAGCGCGATCGGCTTCACGGCCGGCCCGCAATAGCCGCCATGCGAGCCCTTGCCGTCGACATGGGGGGAGGGCGTCATGCGCTCGAGATCGACCTGCATGATCGAGGTGATGGTGTTGATGAGCGACACCGCGTCCGCCCCGCCGCGCTTGGCGGCGCGTGCCGGTTGGCGGATATCGGTGATGTTCGGGGTGAGCTTCACGATCACCGGCATGCGGGTGTTCGCCTTGCACCAGCGCGTCACCATCTCGATATATTCGGGCACCTGGCCGACCGCCGCGCCCATGCCGCGCTCGGACATGCCGTGCGGGCAGCCGAAATTCAGCTCGATGCCGTCGCAACCCGTCTCCTCGACCGGCTTGAGGATCGCCTTCCAGGCCTCTTCCTCGCAGGGCACCATCAGCGACACGACGACCGCGCGGTCCGGCCAGTCGCGCTTGACCTCCTTGATCTCGCGCAGATTGATCTCGAGCGGACGGTCGGTGATCAGCTCGATATTGTTGAAGCCGAGCAGGCGCCGGTCCGGGCCATGGATGGCGCCGTAGCGGGGTCCGCTGACATTGACGATGGGCGGGCCGGCCTCGCCGAGCGTCTTCCAGACGACGCCGCCCCAGCCGGCCTGGAAGGCGCGCACCACATTATAGGCCTTGTCGGTCGGCGGCGCCGAGGCGAGCCAGAAGGGGTTCGGGGATTTGATGCCGACGAATTCGGTGCGCAGATCTGCCATGGCCCGTCTCCTTAGCTTGCCGTTTTGGGTCGGCTTGCCGTTCTTGCGTCAGCTTGTCGTTTTGCGTCAGCCGGCTTTGGCGGCTGCGAGCGTCCGGTCGATCGACAGCGCCGCCTGCTTGCCGTCCTCGACGGCCGAGACCGTGAGGTCCTCGCCGCCGGCCACGCAATCGCCGCCGGCCCAGAGGCCGGAGACGCTGGTGCGCCGCTCCTCATCGACCACGATGCGCCCGCCCTCGAGATGCAGGCTCGCCGCCCCGCCCAGCGCGTTCGGCAACAAGACCTGGCCGATGGCGGTGAGCACCATATCGGCATCGAGACGGTAGCTCTCGCCAGTCGCGGCGAGCTTGCCGTCCTGCGGCGCCATCCGCTCGAAGACGATGCCGGTGACGCGGCCGGCATCGGCCTCGAGTGCCTTCGGCGCCGCGAAATGGCGGATCAGCACGCCGTCGGTGCGCGCCAATTCGCGTTCAAAGCCGCTCGCCTTCATCTCGGCTTCCCCGCGCCGATAGACGATCGTCACGTCCTCGGCGCCGAGCCGCTTGGACTGCACGGCCGCATCGATCGCCGTCATGCCGCCGCCGATGACCACGACGCGTCGCCCGACTGCGATCGTCGCGAGGTCGTCGGCCTGGCGCAGGGCGGCGATGAAGTCGACGGCGTCGCGCACGCCCGACAGCGCGCCTTCGCCGGCGAGCCGCAATTTGTTCACCCCCGCAAGCCCGACGCCGAGGAATGCGCCGTCGAATTCCTGGCGCAGCTTGGCGAGGTCGAGATTGTCGCCGAGCACCTGTCCGGTCCGGACCTCGATGCCGCCGATCGCCAAGACGAATTCTACTTCCTTCTGGGCGAAATCCTCAACAGTTTTATAGGCCGCGATGCCGTATTCGTTAAGCCCGCCCAATTTGTCTTTGGCCTCGAAGAGCACGACGTCATGGCCGAGCTCGGAGAGCTTATGGGCGCAGGCGAGGCCCGCGGGGCCGGCCCCGATGACGGCGATGCGCTTGCCGGTCGGCGCGCCGCGCGTGAACGGCATGCTGCCTGACGCCATCAGCGCGTCCGTGGCATGGCGCTGCAGCAGCCCGATCTGCACCGGCTTGCCTTCCGACGCCTGGCGCACGCAGGCCTCCTCGCACAGCGTCTCGGTCGGGCAGACGCGCGCGCACATGCCGCCCAGGATATTGGCCGAGAAGATGGTCTCGGCCGCGCCATGGTCGTTGCCGGCCGCGATCTGGCGGATGAACATCGGGATGTCGATCGCCGTGGGGCAGGCGGTCTGGCACGGGGCTTCGTAGCAGAAATAGCAGCGCTCGGCCTCGACGAAGGCCTCGTGGGTGGTGAGCGGCGGGTGCAGATCCGCGAAGTTCTTCGCATAGGCCTCCTTCGGAAGCCGTCCGGGCTTGATGCCGTCAGCAGGGTCGATCGCGCTCATCGCAAGCCCCAAAATTCGCATGCATTCATTCGCATGCATTCAGCAATTGTGCATGATCCGGCCGCATCGAGGACTCGATGTTGCCGATATCCTGACCAATTGGTCAAAATCTGCATAGGCTAGAATGATTGTCAAGTGGACGGACGGTGTTTCGACGCAATGCGGCCGGGCGATGTGGGCGCCAGGGGCAAGCGATCGGCACTTGCGCCTTGCCATTGGATAAGATGGCATGTCTGCGTTCGCGGCATGATCGTCAAAGCTGAAGATCGGCTATAGCTGTTCGCGACTGCTGTTCGCCTGGGATCCTCTCCAAGAATTCGAGCATGCCAAAATCTCAACTTCGACGCTCTCAACCTCGACGGAACTCTGCCAAGGCAGAATTCGGGCCAAATGCCGATTCTCCGCCAAATACTGATTCTGGGGCGAGGGCGGCGGCAGCGTCGAGGCCGCACCTCGCCGCGGTCGGTCCTGAGCCCCGCAAATCCATCCGCGCCGAAAACGAGAAGGCCATCCTCAGCGCGGCCGAGCATGTCTTCGCCGAGCACGGCTTCAAGGGCGCGACCACCGCCGAGATCGCGGCACGCGCCGGCATCCCCAAGGCCAACCTGCATTACTACTTCCCGACCAAGGCGGCGCTCTACCGGCGCGTGATCGAGCGGGTCCTCGAGATGTGGATGGGTGCGGCCGGGGCGCTTGATGAGAGCGACGACCCGGCGACCGCGCTCGCCGGCTATATCGGCACCAAGATGCATCTCGCCAGGGTCGAGCCGCTCGGCTCCAAGATCTGGGCGAGCGAAATCATGCGCGGTGGGTCGGTGATCCAGGACTTCCTCGAGACGACGCTCCGGGACTGGGTCGCGACCCGCGAGGTGATCTTCAAGCGCTGGATCGCGAGCGGCAAGCTGCGCCCGATCGAGCCGCGCACGCTCCTCTCCATGATCTGGGCGGCGACCCAGCATTACGCCGATTTCTCCCATCAGATCACCGTGCTCAATGACGGCCGCCCTCTCTCCGATGCGCAGTTCGAGACGGCGAAGCGCGAGGTGATTGCGACGATCCTGCGCGGCACGTTGCCGTAGGGGTTCTTCCTTCTCCCGCCACTTGAGGCGGGAGAAGGTGCCCGAACGCAGTGAGGGCGGATGAGGGACGCCGGTGAAGCGCTCAACCGTCCCTCATCCGCCTCGGCTTCGCCTCGGCACCTTCTCCCGCGAAAGGGCGGGAGAAGGTTGGCGCACGAGCGCGTCGCCCTTGATCACTCATGCTCGACCTGGAAGCCGCCTTCCTTGTCGAGGGTGATGGCGCCGTGCATGGCGCTTGCCACCCAGCGCGCCGTGGGGCCGATGCCGCCGAACGAGTAGAAATGCGCGGAGACGTCGCCAAGGCGATCGGTCGAAGGAAGCTCAGCCTGGCGCGCCTGGGCTAGAGCGCGCAGGATCGAATCCGGCGCCACGGCGTTGAAGAGATGCTTGACGAGGCCGCTCCGCCTGGCGAGCCCTTCCGCCGAGGCCCTGACGCCGCAGCGCCGCGCATAGTTGAGCCAGGTCATGAGGCTGGTCGGGCCGGCAAGGCCGATCCTGACCGGCAGGTTGACGCCGCGACGGCGCAACCAGGCGATCCAATCGATGATGGTCGCCGGCTCGAAGCAGAACTGGGTGACGATCTCGACCTCGAGGCCGGAGCTCTGCGCCGCGGCGATCTTGGTGACCAGAACCGATTCGAGCTCTTCGTCGCTCATGCGCGGATGTCCGGCGGGATGGCCCGCAATGCCGACGCGCTCGATTCCGAGCGCCGGCAGGACGCCGCTCTCGATCAGCTGCCTTGCCTCGAGGATGTCGCCCGCGGGCTGGTCGAGGTCTCCGCCGATGACCAGGAGCGCCCGGATATCGGCCTCGTCGCGCAGGCGGGCGAGATGTTCGCGCGCCGCCTCGAGGCTCGGATAGGCGCGCGCCGCGATATGAGGCACGGGGTTGAGGCCTGCGGTGCGGATCGCGCGTGCGGCCGCGATCACCTCGCCGCGCGGGCGCCTGGGGACGGCCGAGAGGAAGATGTCGGTGCCGTGCGGCAGGACGGCGCTGAGCATTTCGGCATCGGCCGGGGTCGGACGGGTCGCCTCCATCGACGCTCGCTGCATGAAGGCGACGATCTGCGACACGATATCTTGCGCCTGCGTCGGAACGGTGTCTTGCGCCTGCGGCGGGACAACATCTTGCGGCACTTGCGAAGCTGGCATCATGGCTCGATCGCCCATCTCAAACCTCAATCGCGCCGCCGCGAGATCACATAGGATTCATCGTTGAACCACAGCCCGTTATGGGCTTGCAGGACGGCCTGCGTCGCTTCGAGATATTGCCTGTTGGCGACGACCGGGCCGAGGCGGTCATCCTCGATCTGGCCGACATAGATCGCGGCATTCCAGGCGGCGAACAAGGTCGAGGTGCCGATCGATCCGCCGCCGATTTCCGAGGGCAGGGTGTGCATCTCGTAGCGGAACAGCGAGCGCGCATCCGCATAGGCGTTGAAGTTCAGCTGGCGGCCGGCCGCGCCGAGCTCATGCTTGACGGCCTTGAGAAGGGTATGACGGTCCGTGGTGAAGGGGTTGTCGCCCGGCCAGACGCGCCGGATGATCTCCATGCCCGGATCATTGCCATGGGAGTGGATGCCGATCAGCCTGCCGCCCGGCCCCAGGGCTCTCGCGAGCGGTGCGATGACGCGCTTGACCTTGAACTCGACGGAGGCGCGGGCCCGGTAAGGTTGCGAGGCGATGACCAGATCGTAATTGGCCACCGTGCCGCCGGGGCGGGGGATGACCGAATCGAGCAGGAATTTGTGATCCTGCCGATAGACGACGAGGACAACAGGACGCTCATAGACCGGGTTGCCGGTCTTGGGGCTGACGCCGGCCTTCCAATTCTCGGAGAGGAAAGGTTCGAGATCGGTGATCTGATGCTCGAAGCTGTGGGAGGAATTCCCCGTCAGCACCACTTCACGCCAGACGAGGCTCGAGGCGGCGCTGAGCGATTTCACGGCGAGCCAGGGCGCATCCGCATAAGTGAGGTTGGTCAAGACCAGCACGGTCGCCGGATGCTCGAAGAAACGGTCGGCCATCTTCTGCAGGCTCAGGCGGATATCCTCGAGGCTGATCTCCTTCCCGACGATGTAGAAGGGCATGGTCGGAAAGCGGTCATGGGCGGCGCGCATCACCCTTGCGAGGACGGTGCCGTCGCCCATCCCGGCATCGAAGACGCGCACGGCCGGGGGACGGGGGTGGATATTGGCGAGCTCGTAGGTGACGCGATTCGCGACCACCCATTTCTCGCTGCAGGTGTTCACGAACAGCAGATATTTCTGGCGGTTGTCGAAGAAGCGGAAATTGCGCTGCGGGTCGTGCGGGGGGGCGGTGCTCGGCGCGGCGACCGGTGCCGCGCGCGGTGCCCCGCGGGCGATGACGATGGGGCGCCCCGAATGCGGCGAGCTGCGCCCATTCGCCATGAAGGTCCGCAGCCGCTCCAGGGTCTCGGTGGTGATGCGCCCGCCATTGCGCAGGCGCGACACCAGCTTGCCGTCATTGATGGCGGCGCGTCCGAAGGTCGATTCCGCGAGGCCCGTCGCCCGGCAGAATTCGGAAATCTCCCTCAAGAGCTCGTTGGCCTTGGTTTCCATGCCGCTAGCCCGATCCGATCGATCTCGGCAACATCAGCGGAGCAAAGCGCGGTTGCCGCGTCAACCACAAAGCGTCCCAACCGGAAGGTGGGATGCTGTGTGGGACGCTGCCCACAAACTGTCTTCGCCTTGTCTTCGCCGGCCGCTCCTTGCGACCGAGCGTTGGACATGCTGACATGGCGATCACAGTCATTTTTCGGGATGGGATGCGTCATGTTTCTTAAGCTCGGCTTGTCGGCTCTGGCGCTTTGCGGCTGGATGCTTCCGGCGCTCGCTCAGCAGGCGCCGCCGGCGTCGCGGCTCGATGCCATCATCGCGGCGGGCGTCCTGAAGGTAGGGTCCACGGGCGACTACAAGCCCTTCACCTTCAAGGACCCGGCGACGGGGAGCTTCTCGGGCTTCGACATCGACCTCGCGCAAAGCCTCGGGGCGGCGCTCGGCGTGAAGGTCGAGATCGTGCCGACGGCCTGGCCCACTCTGATGAAGCAGTTCGAGGCCGGCGATTTCGACGTCGCCATGGGGGGCGTCTCGATCACCTTCGATCGCCAGAAGAAGGGGCTGTTCTCGATCCCCTATATGCATGAGGGCAAGACGCCGATCGCGCGCTGCGGCGATGTCGCCAAATTTGCGGCCCTCGCCGATATCGACAAATCGAGCGTCAAAGTCATCACCAATCCCGGCGGCACCAATGAGAAATTCGATCGCTCGAATTTCAAGGCGGCGGAGATCGTGGTCTTCCAAGACAACACCAAGATCTTCGAGGAATTGGCGGCCGGCAAGGCCGATCTGATGATCACCGACGCCTCCGAGACCCGCTATCAACAGAAGCTGCATCCCGGCGTGCTCTGCGCCATCCATCCGGATCAGCCCTTCGATTTCGCCGAGAAGGCCTATTGGGTGCAGCGCGACGGGGCCTTGAAGGCCTTCGTCGATCAATGGCTGCACCAGGCGATCGAGAACGGCGCCTATGGGGCGATCTACGCGAAGTGGTTCGATTGACGTTCGCGTCATGGCCGCACTTGTTGCGGCCATCCACGCCTTCCTCGCATCATCGTCTTGTAGACGACGCCCAATTTGGACCTCAACCATTCATGGCGCGCATCTCCCAGTCGGGCGGCCCGTCGCGAAGGATGGCAAACCGTGGATGGCCGGGACAAGCCCGGCCATGACGAGGCGCTAACCCCCATGAGCGTTTGATTGAAGCATCGGCCGCAAGGGTCAGGAGTTGCGCGAGATGACGGGCGATCTCGACCTCGTCAAGATCGATGTCGATCTCATCGAGATGATCGTGCGACTGCGCAGCGGATCGGCGCCGGCCGACGCTGGAGTTGCCGAGTTCCGCGAACGTGAGGGCGAAGAGGAGGGCGCCTGAGGGAACCCGCCGCGGTGGGAACGCCGGCGTCCCGCCCGCCCTTACGAACGGGGAGGCCGGCACTGCTGGGAACAAGAACGACGGGCGGCCCGAAGCCCTCGCATCCGCATGGAAGGAGCGGGAGTTAAGTGCAGCGTCATTGTAATCCCTGCACCAATTGCGGCATGGCGCCGATGCCGTGGAAGACGGCCCATGCCAAGCTCGCGGCGCTGGCGGCGGGCGCCGAGGTCATGCGCAAATCTCTCTAAGACCTTTGCGACACGCTCGCGCTCGGTCATCCCGGACGCGGCGCAGCATGAAATGATGTGCCGCAGACACGGGATCCATTTCTGACCTGCCGATCATGGATCCCGTGTCTGCGCCGCATCACTATCGTGCTGCAGCGCGCACGGGATGACTCCCCCAATCCTGCAAAGGAGTCGAATCACGACCGCAGGGAGGCGAGCCAGGCCGTATCTCCCAAGATGTCTGATGCCAACGACAATGTGAATTGAAGTCGCACGAAGTCCTTGCTTATGGTAATATTATCATCCGCCGGCAAGAAGACCGGGAAAAGGAGTATATCCACGGGAGGGGCATATCATGGCGACAGTGGAACTCGGTGCCGGTTTGCTTTCGGACCAGGAACACAGCAGGCAGCTCAGGCGCGCGGTCGTGGCCAGCACAGTCGGCACCGCGATCGAGTGGTACGATTTCTTCCTCTACAGCACCGTGACCGGGCTGGTCTTCGCGAAGCTGTTCTTCCCGAAATCCGATCCGCTGGTCGGCACGCTCGAGGCGTTCGCCATCTATGCGGTCGGCTTCATCGCGCGGCCGGTGGGCGCGGCGATATTCGGGCATTACGGCGATCGCATCGGCCGCAAGTCGACGCTCATCGCGACGCTCATGCTGATGGGCATCGCCACCTTCCTCGTGGCGCTGGTGCCGACCTATGACAGCATCGGCATCTGGGGCGCGATCATCCTGACCGTGCTGCGCTTCATCCAAGGCGTCGGAGTGGGCGGCGAATGGGCGGGTCGGTCCTTTTGTCGATGGAATGGGCCAAGACGTCCGGGCATCGCGGCTTCGTCGCGTCCTGGCCGCAATTCGGCGTGCCCTGCGGCCTGTTCCTGGCGAACCTCGCCGTCCTGGTCTTCAGCCAGATGTCGGGCGAGCAGTTCCTGACCTGGGGCTGGCGCGTGCCGTTCCTTCTCAGTCTCGTCCTGGTCGCGATCGGACTGTGGATCCGGCTCGGCATCATGGAAACTCCGATCTTCTCGAAGCTCGTCGCCGAGAACAAGGTCGAGCGGCAGCCGATGCTCGAGGTCATCAGGCGGCAACCCAAGGAGATCATCCTGTGCGCCTTGCTGCGCATGGCGGAACAGGCGCCGTTCTATATCTTCACCGCTTTCGTTTTCTCCCACGGAATCGGGACGCTGAAGATGTCGCGCGACTTCCTGCTGGTCGCCGTGCTGACCGCTTCGGTCCTGTCCTTCGTGTCGATCCCGCTTTTCGGCCACATCTCCGATCTGATCGGGCGCAAGAAGATGTACATGATCGGCGCGGCGACGGTCGGCGTCTTCGGCTTCATCTATTTCGGCATGCTGAACACCGGCTCGGCGACGCTGATCTTCCTGGCGATCGTGCTCTCGCTCATCCCGCATGACATGATGTACGGGCCGCAGGCCGCGCTCATCGCCGAATCCTTCACCGGGCGGCTGCGCTATAGCGGCGCCTCGCTCGGCTATCAGCTCGCCTCCGTCATCGCCGGCGGCCCGGCGCCGCTGATCGCCGCCTGGCTGTTCAGCACCTATGGCTCGTCCTATGCGATCGCCGCCTATATCCTCGCCTGCGCGATCCTGAGCCTCGTCGCGACCTCCCTGATGAAGGACTACACGGGCAAGGATATCGAGGGGGAGTACGAATAGAAGGAAGCGAAGGAGCGCTACGCTATCGCCGATCCCTGAGCGGGGAGGCCGGGACGCGCCTCCCTTACCGCTATTTTAATTCAACTGTCACATTCCGTCCTAACAAATCACGATAATTTCACGCTGCACATTCCAGTGTCTCAGGAGGGGCATCGGCCGCGACGGCAACGTCGTAGGAGGATGCTCGGAATGGGGACACACGCAACGGGAATTGCGTTGTCGTTCCAGGGTGCCGGGGGCACCGAGGAACCTGCGCCCATTCCGGGCTTCCGCCATTTCCTGGGCGACCCCGCCCCCTCCCAACGTTTTCGCGTTTACGGTGTTGCGCCCGACGCTTCGGCGGACGCGCTCGAGCGCCTGCGCGACCTGATGAGCCGACTTTCCAGGCGCATGGACGCCGATATCGAGTGGCCGCCTCACGACCAGCCGCCAAGCCTCGCGAGCGCGCTTCGCAAGGTTTGGGAAAATCCCTATATTCCATCCGGTTACACGTATTTGCTGCAGCTCGTCAGTCACGACCTCGTGCAGTCGTCGATGCCGCTGTCGCTGATTGCCGACATCTCGCCCGCGGCCCGCAATATGCGGCGCTCGGGGCTCAAGCTCGACACCATCTATGGCAGCGGCCCGGTCGGCTGCCCTTTTGCCTATGCGCTCGATGATCGGGGGGACCGCAGCCGCACCAAATTGCGCCTCGGCCGCATCCAGCGGGACGACCGGACCATCGATGATCGCTGCCCTTTTCGCGACATCGCCCGGGCGACGGCCGAAAACCAGACCGGAATTGACCGCGGTGGGCCCGGTCGGCCGGCGCTGACCGACGCGCTCCTCGTCGATCCGCGCAATGACGACCATGCTATTTTGTCGCAGATGACGGCGCTCTTCGCGCTTTTGCACAATGGTCTCGTCGATCTGCTGACGCGCAGCGAGCCGCAGATGAATGCCAGACTCTCGCTCGAAGCGGCGCATCGGCGGTATCTCTGCGCCCGAGGCGCGACCACCCTGATCTATCGCAGCGTGGTGCGCCACGATCTGATGAAGCGCTTCCTGCATCCCGCCATCTACGAGGCCTACAGCGTCGAGGCGCCTGAATTCCTGGATGAGGCCGCGGACGAGACACCGCATTGGGCCCGCAACCGAAAGGGAGAGGAGGGCAATTGGAGCGTCCCGCTCGAATTCTCGCATGGCATATTCCGCTTCGGCCATGCGCTGGTCCGCAACCAGTACCGGATCAACGATATCGCCACCAACGAGCTCGCCGAGAACCTGCAGAAGACCTCCCTCAACGATCCGATCAACATGCCGCTCAACGAGAGCTGGATCGTGCAATGGTCGCAGTTCTTCGAGATCGACGGCAGCCGCCCCAATCTGAGCCGCCGCATCGGTCCCAAATTCAGCGATGCGCTGGGCAGCGACCAGATCTTTCCGGCGATCGACGAGACCAACCGCGTCGGCCTTGCCTATCGCGACCTGATCAGCTCATCCCTCGTCGGCCTGTGGTCGCTCGATGCGCTCATCGAAAAGCTGCGGCTGCGCCGTCCCGAGCTGATCGGCCTGTCGCCGCTGCTGGCCAATCGCGATCTGCGCGTAAGGCGTCTTGCCGCCTGGCTTGCCGAGGAGCCCGCCTATGGCAGGTTGTCCAAGGAGGACATCGCCACCCTGTCGCAAGATCCGCCCTTGCCCTTCTTCTTCCTGTTCGAGGCGGCATTCGAGCCCGAGGCCGAAGGGCTGAGGCTCGGTGTCCTCGGCTCGATCCTGGTCGCCGAAGTGGTCTTCAGCGCGCTCTTGCGCGATCCGATGCGCGCCGAAGCCGGAGCCGAGAGCCTCGCCGATGCGCTTCGCAACCTGTCGCTGTCGCTCTATGGCACGAACCTCTTCGAGGCTGTTCCCGACATCAAGACCATGAGCGAGCTCATCGCTTTCACCGCCGAGATTGCCAGCTTGCGGAACGCCGAACCGGCGTTCGTGTGAGAGAGCCTGAAAACTCAAAACAGGGAGAGTGAATAATGGCTATCGAACGTTTGCGCGTGACCAATCACGAAGTCTGGGGAAAATTGGTCAAGACCTGGGCTACGGGTAAGAACTATCTCGACGACGGCAATGAGTATCCGGTGCCGACGACGATCGAGCAATTCAAGGAGCAATTGGCGACGGCGCAGGTCTTCGCCAGTGTGCCCGAATGGGCCAAGACAATCAGGTTCGTGAGCTCCGACACCGATGAGATCGTGGTGCGTCTGCCGCCCAAATACATGATCGAGGATTCGGAGACCCTGCTGCAGCAGCCCGGCCGGAGCTATCCCATTCCCGATTTCTACAAGCGCATCTTCAACGGCATGGATCCGGTCGTGCCGGCGGCGGATGTGATGCGCGTACATGCCGAACGCATCGGGGATTACACGGTCAGCATCTGCTGGTGAAGCCGCGGACCGATGAGCGCAGCGGTCAGGGTGCCGGCCGGAGGGGCCGTCACCAGATGAGGGGCTCGATTCCGTCCGTCGGGATCGAGGCCCCGGCCACACCATCGCGCAAGCTCTCCCATTGCGCGCGCCATCTGATCGGATGGGCGTGCAGGAGCCAGCGCACGATGGCGGGATCGGAAGGCTGGCCGCGTCCGTACCAGCTCGTGCGGATCGTGTAGAGGAAGCGGCGCGCCTCCTTTGCCGCCGCCTCGCGCCGGCCGAGATGGAACAGGGCTGCGGCTCGCCAGGCCGGCAGCGTCTTGATCACATCCTGCGCATGCTCGGCGGCCTCGAGCGCCCCCGCGTAATCGCCGCTGAGAAACAGGATGATGGCATAATAGCCCCATTGGAATGGGGCAGGGGCGATCGACATCGCCATGGCCTCCCGGGCTTGCGCCACCGATTTCTCCGCCTCGCCGCAAAAGGCCCAATAAGCCGCCGTCGAGACGAGCGTGCCGGGATCATTGTCGTTCAGCTCGCGCGCCAGCTCCATATGCGGAGCCGCCTCGTCATAGTTCTGCGCCAGCATATGCGACCAGCCAAGGCACATATGGGCGCGCGAATCGACAGGATCGAGTTGAACCGCCGTCTTGGCGCGCGCCAGGGTCTCGCGGATCTTGAGGATGTCCTGCTTCACGCCCGGATGGACGAAATGCTCGATATTATCCATCTGCACGATGCTGCTATGGATCGGCGAGAAATCGGGGCTGTCGCGCGTCGCGTCGGCGAACAGCTTGGAGGCCCGCTTCCAGCTCGCAGGATCGAAGCGCACCAGCAGCGCCTGGCCGCGAAGCCATCGATCATAGGTCTCGAGCGAGACATCGGGCTCGGCCGAGAGGCGCATCAGGCGCTCGGTCGATAGCTGCACATTGAGCGAGGAGGCAAGGCGGCGAATGACGCGCTGCTGCGCCTCGAACCAGCCCTTCAAGGTGAGCTCGAAGCTCTCGCTCCAGACATAGAGGCCTTGCGTGTTCTCGCGCAGGGTGAGCACCATGTTGACCTTGGGCCCCGCCTGATAGGCGGTCGCGTCGAGGCTGTACTGCGCCGACATCACCAGCCCGGGAGGCAAGCTGAAGGAGGCCGAGCCGTTATCGATGACGCTCCACTCGCGGAAGCGCACCAGGCAAGCGGCCAGATGATGGCGAAAGCCGCTCACGAGATGCAGCTTGTCGGGGCCGACGCCGTTCATCTCGAAGGGGGCGAGCAGCAAGGCGATCCTCGGAAAGGGGCGCGCCGCCGACAATGCGGGCGGCGCGGTCGCTGCATCATCGGGCAGGTTGCGCGATGCGGCCGCGGCGCCGTTCGTGGCCGGCAGGTTCGTCCGCTCCGACGGGCGGTCAAACTCTCCGAGCTTGACGCGGGCGACGAGGTCCTGGGTCTCCGGGCCAGGCTCCATGGCGTATTCCTGATCGAGAAGGTCCCAGAGGGCCTTGTAGAGGCGCAGCGCTCCGGCAACGTCGCCTGCCACGGCGCGCGCCTCCATCGCATAGCGGCAAGCCTCCTCATGCGTCGGATCGAGATTGAGGATGGCGGCAGCGAGCTCCTGCTTGACCGAGGCTGCGACATTGGGGCTCGCGAGGCCTGCATTGAGGCTGCGCAGCAGGCGATCGAGGATGGTCTGGCGCTTGGCGATGATCCAGACGCGGAAGGACGGGTCGAGATCGTCGAGCCCTTCGCACAGCCTGTCCGTCAACTGAGGCGTATGCAGGAGCAGAGGGTGGGCTCTGAAACGGTCGGCCTCCTGCAGGATCTGCCAGAGATCGACTTCCATTTCGTCGGCCTCGAGCGCCAAAGCGAGCTTGCCGCTGTGCAAGCCTTCGAAGCCCGCCTTGGCGAATGCCTGGCGGATATCATGCAGGATTTGGCGCAGCGAGGTGCGCGCCTTCATCTCATCCGAGCGGCTCCACAGGAAGCCGACGAGCCGTTCGCGGCTCTCCTGGCGCGTCTCCGACAAAGCGAGATAGGCAAGCACCGCGCAGGCCTTGCGTGTCTTCAACTTGATCTCGGCGTCGCCGCAACGCGCCGCGAAGGGGCCGATGATCGAGATGGACAGCACTTGGCGGAGGCTCCCGGAATCCGGGTGCACTCCACCGCTTTGCGCTTTGGGCTTGCCGTTACGGCTTTCCAACATCCGCATTGCCCTGTCGCGCCCCCGGCCCCTCGGCGGCGATCGAGATGCTCGCATCGGCCGAATCGCGCACTCAAGCAAGCGCTCGCCCTTCGTATAGCTCGCTCCGCCACCCGTTTCCAGGATTGCTACCGACAGGATTGCGACCAACAGTCGCTGGCTCATCCGGAAAACGCAATTATCACGCTCGAGTGAGCGTCGAGGCTCGCGTTTCACGCTGAAGTAACGCGCCTGCGCTCAATGGAAGACTGGGATATAGCCGCCGAGAGACGAGGCGAGGACCATGCTCGAAAGGGGCTTCGTGCTGGCGATGTCCGCGCATATCGCGATGTCGGACTATGCCAAGCCGGCCGCCATTCACACGCGGATCCATGAATGGATCGTCGTTTCCCGCTGGGGAGGCGAGGGCGAATATCTGAGCATCTCGACCGCGGGCCAATGTGGAGCCGATGAGGATCTGGCGCCGGGCGGGCTGCGGCCCAACAACACGCTGCTCGGGCTCCTCGTAGCCGATGCCAGCGACCAGCCCCAGAGCACCTTCCTGCTGCTGCGCCAGCCGCCGCCTAGCATGCAGCTCGCCGGAACCTTCTTTCCCGCCGAAGGCTATGTCCACCTCGAAGGCCCGGCCGGCAAGCTGCGCTTGAGCGCGCGAGCCCGCTATTCACACAGCCGCGGCTGGGAGAATGGCCGCCAGATCCTCAAGGATGTGCCCGATCCGGCGCCTGCGGCGCCGGAAGCCATGGCCTGGCATATCGAGGCCGAAAGACGCTGCTGGATCGGCGACCTGATCGCCTAAGCGCCCTTCAATTCAGCTCTCCCTCAGGCCCTCAGCCGCGTCGCTGCCATTGCGGGGCGCTGGTCGAAGGCCTCGAACCAGGAAGCGGTCGCCTTATGCTTGCTCCGCCAGCCGAGATCGGGAAAGCGCAGATCGAGATAGCCGAGCGCACAGGCAGAGGTGATCGTGCCGATATCGACCCGGCCGGCGAATGAGCCGGCGACCGCCTCCAGGCGTGCGAGCGAGGTCGTGACCTTGTCGAGCTGGCCGTTGAGCCAATCGCTCCACAGCCTCTCGGCGGGCCGCACCGCGCTTTCGTAGCGGCCGAGCAGGGCCGCGACCAGGATGCCGTCGCCGATCGATTGATCGACAAGGGCGCGCCAGCGTGCGGCACCCGAACGCGGGAACAAGGAGCCGCCGGCGAGATCATCGAGGTATTCGCAGATCACCCGGCTGTCGGCGAGCGCGGTGCCGTCATCGAGAATGAGGGTCGGGACCTGGCCGAGAGGGTTATGGGGTATGATGGTGCGATCGCGATTGACCGGATGGGCGGCGCTCGGCAGGTTCTCGATGCGCTCGGCGAGACCGAGCTCATGGGCCACGGCCAGCACCTTGCGCACATAGGGCGAGGTCGGCGAGTAGAAGAGTTTCATCGGCAAGTTCCTTCCGTGAGCGCCAATTGCTGTCCGGCGATATAGCCGAAGGTGAGGGCCGGCCCGAGCGTGATGCCGGCTCCCGGGTAAGCTCCAGCCATGATCGAGTTCATGTCGTTGCCGCAAGCGAACAGCCCTTCGATCGGCGCGCCATGTGCGTCGAGCACGCGCGCCTGCGGATCGGTCTTGAGGCCCGCTGCCGTGCCGATATCGCCCGGAAAGACGCGCACCGCATAGAAGGGCGGCTTGTCGATCGGGCCGAGGCAGGGATTGGGCTTGTGCTGCTCGTCTCCGAGATAGCGGTTATAGGCGTTGCCACCCCTGCCGAATTCGGGATCCTCGCCGCTTTGCGCATAGGCGTTCATGCGTGCCACCGTGTCGGCGAGCGCCGCGGCCTCGATGCCGAGCTTGCCGGCGAGCTCGGCGATGCTCTTGCCCTTGACCAGATAGCCGCTCGCGAGGAAGGCCCGCAACGGACGCGGCCCCGGCCGCACCAAACCGAGCCCGTAGGTGCGCAGAAAGCGTGAATCGCAGATGAGATAGGCCGGGATGGTCGGCACGCTCTCATGCGAGCGATGCATGGCCTCGACGAAGTCGTGATAGGAATTCGCCTCGTTGACGAAGCGCCGCCCCGCCTGGTTCACCGCGACGAGGCCGGGCTTCTGGCGGTCGAGGATGAGATGCGGAAAGCGGATCTCCCTTCCGTCCTGCGCCCGCATGACCGAGACCGGAGCCCAGAAGGCATTGCCGATATTGTCGGCCTCGATCGCTGCGCCTGCCGCGAGCGCGAGGCGCAGCCCGTCGCCGCTATTGCCCGGCGGCGCCATCGAGAGGTGACGGTCGGCGTGCGGCAGCATCGCTGAGCGCATCTCGGCACTCCCGGGAAAACCGCCGGTCGCCAACACCACGCCGCGCCTTGCACCGAGGCGCAGGCGGCGGCCGCCGCTCTCGACCGTGACGCCCGCGACGCGCTCACCTTGGCGCAAGAGCTCGACGGCGGCACTGCGCAGCCGCAACGCGATGCCCTTGTCGAGCGCCGATTTGAGCAGCCGGCCGGCCAGCGCATTGCCCATCAGCAGCCGCGTGCCGCGCGGATGGCGCAACCGGTCGAGCGCGTAACGCCACAGGAGCTTGCTGCCTTCGCGGAAATTGGCGAAGGATTTGCCGACGCCCAACAGCGTGTCGATGTCCTTGCGGTTGACCATCATGCCGCCGAAAGCGAGGAATTCGCGGAAGGGCGGACGCAGCAGCGCGAAATCCTCTCCGAGCTCGCGGCCGTCGAAGGGGAGCGGATCGAGGGTGCGGCCGCCGAGCGAAGCCCCAGGCAGGCCCGGCTGGTAATCGGGCGAGACTTTGCGCGGCACGAAGCTGACCGAGGTGTTCTCTTCCATGAAGGCGACCATGCGCGGTCCTGCCTCCAGGAAAGCCTCGATCATATCGCGGCGCATCCGATTGCCGAGGATCGCCTGCAGATAGGCGAGGACGGCTTCGCGGCTGTCGCTGGCGCCGACCTCGCCGAGATGCGGGTTGAGCGGCACCCAGAGCGCTCCGCCCGAGACCGCCGTGCTGCCGCCGATCGCCTCCGTCTTCTCCACCACCACGACATCGAGGCCGGCATGGGCGGCAGTGAGCGCCGCCGCCATTCCGCCGGCGCCCGAACCCACCACCACCACATCATGCGTCTCGTCGAAATCGCTTACGTCGCTCGTCATCGTTAGTGTCTACTCTCAGATCCCAAGGCCTCAGATCCCAATGCTTGGTCTCAGATCCCAAGCCCGCCGCCGAGCGACTTGCCGCCATCGACGAGCAGTGTCTGTCCGGTGATGAAGTCCATTTGCGGCGCGGCAAGGAAGGCCACGGCGTTGGCTATATCCTGCGGGCGTCCGGCCTTGCCGGTCGGTTGCAAGGCGAGCTGCGCGGCGAGGCGTTCGGGCGTCAGCGCCTGCAGCAACGGAGTGTCGACGAGACCCGGCGCCACGGCGTTGACCAGGATGCCGCGCGGCGCGAGCTCCATCGCCATGGCGCGGGTGAGGCCGACCACGGCAGCCTTCGAGGCGACGTAATGGGCGTGGTTGCGCGCACCCAGAAAAGCCCGCGAGGCGATGTTGACGATCTTGGCGCCGGATTGCATGCGCGCCGCCACGGCCTGCGACAGCGCGAACAGGGCGATGAGGTTGATGTCGTACATGCGCTTGAAATCGGCGCTGGTGAGCTCGAAGAACGAGCGCTCGTCGAAGATGCCGGCATTGTTGACGAGCGCAGCGACCGGGCGCTCGCGCGCCGCCAGGGACTTGACCGCCTCCCCGTCGAGGAGATCGATGGTCGCGGCCCGCGCCTGCGCAGCCCCGGCGCCGATCGAGGCCGCGGCGGCCTCCGCGGCAGCGCCGTCGCGATCGAGCACGACGACCTCGAAGCCGTCCTGCGCCAGGCGCTCGGCGATGGCCTTGCCGATGCCGCGAGCGGCGCCAGTGACCAGGGCGAGCGGAGGGTCATCGTCTGCGGTCATTGGCGCTTGTCCTGATCGTTCGGTCCTCCGCGCTTGCGCGCGAAGTCCGCACCTTGGCGATGTGTGAGGTAGCCGGCGGTCAGCCCGCCATCGACCTCGAGCACGCTGCCATTCACATAGGCTGCCTCGTCGCTGAGCAGGAAGGCGATCGCGGCTGCGACCTCTTCGGGCCGGGCGAGGCGGCCGAGCGGCGTGCGATCGAGCATCACCTCGGCCAGGAACTCCTCGGGGATGCCGTCGCGGATCATCGGCGTGTCGACGCCGTTCGGCGCAACGGCGTTGACGCGCACGCCGCGATGCCCCCATTCGATCGCGAGCGTCTTGGTGAGACCGACGAGCCCCCATTTCGACGCCGCATAATTGGCGCGGCCGGGCTGGCCACCCTTCGAGGTGATCGAGGCGATGGTGACGATGGCGCCACGGCCTTGCGCCAGCAGCACGCGGCCGACGGCGCGGCAAGTGTAGAAGACGCCGGTGAGGTTGACGTCGAGCACGCGCGTGAAGGTCTCGTCGTCCATCAGCTCGGCCGGCGCCGCATGGGCGATGCCGGCGCAAGGCACGGCCCCGTCGAGGCGCCCGAAACGCGCCACCGCTTCGGCGACGAAGGCATCGGTCGGCTTTGCTTCACGGGTGTCGAAAGCGCGTGTGAGGATCTCGGTGCCGCTGGTGCGCAAGGTCTCCGCCAGCCTGTCGAGACCTGCCGCGTCGAGATCGGTCGCGGCGATCCTCGCGCCCTCGCCGGCGAGGCGGCGGGTCACCGCTTCACCGATGCCGCGCGCCGCACCGGTGAAGCGGCGATCCTCGCGCCCTCGCCGGCGAGGCGGCGGGTCACCGCTTCACCGATGCCGCGCGCCGCACCGGTGACGAGGAAAGTCTTGCCCGCAAAGCGTAGACTTGCCACACGGCTTTCGTCGGTCATCGCTCAGCTCCCCAGATAACTGCGCCGCACGGCATCGTCGCGACGCAGCCGGTCGGAAGCGCCTTCGAGCGCGATCTCGCCATTCTCGAGGATGTAGGCGTAGCTCGAGGCGGCGAGCGCGATGGCGGCGTTCTGCTCGACCAGGAGGATGCTCAGGCCGTCCGCGTTGAGGCGCGCGATGATGGCGAAGATTTTCTGCACGAGCACCGGCGAGAGGCCGAGCGACGGCTCGTCGAGCAGCAGCAGGCGAGGGCGCGCCATCAGGGCGCGCGCGATCAACAGCATCTGCTGTTCGCCGCCCGACAAGGTGCCGGCCTTCTGGCGCAACCGCTCGCGCAGCACCGGGAAATAATCGAAGACGCGCTCGAGATCGGCCGAGGTACCGGCCGCGTCGCTTCGCCCATAGGCGCCCATGTCGAGATTCTCGCGCACGCTCATCTCGCGGAAGACTTCGCGGCCTTCGGGTACTTGCGAGATGCCGGCCTTGACCACCTGGTGGGAGGGCAGGCGCTCGATGGCGCGGCCTTCGAAACGGATGGCGCCGGTACTGACCGGCACAATGCGCGAGATGGCGTTGAGCGTCGTCGTCTTGCCGGCGCCATTGCCGCCGAGCAGCGCCACGATCGCGCCTTCGGCGAGTTTCAGGCTGACATGGGACAGCGCCTTGATGCGCCCATAGGCGGCCGAGATGCCGTCGAGCTCGAGCAGATCACTCATGAGGCGCCTCGTTTCCGAGATAGGCCTCGATCACGGCCGGGTCGTTGCGCACGCTCTGCGGTGGTCCCTCGGCGATCTTCGTGCCGAAGTTCAAGACGGTGACGCGGTCCGAGATCGACATGACGAGCTGCATCACATGCTCGACGATGAGGACGGTGATGCCGTCCTGGCGCGCGAGCTCGGTGAGCAGCCCGTCGAGCAGGGCGATCTCGCGATTGCGCAGGCCGGCGGCCGGCTCGTCGAGCAGCAGCAGCCTCGGCTTGATGGCGAGCGCGCGTGCCAGCTCGAGCAGCTTCTGGTGGCCGAAATCGAGATTGCGGGCTTTGGCGTCGCGATAATCGGCAAGGCCGGTGCGTTCGATCAGCGCATCGACGTCGCGCATGATCTCGGGCGGGCGCGCCGCGAGCATGCGCCGCAGCGAGCCGCCGCAATGGGCATGGGCGCCGATCAGCACATTCTCCACGACGCTGAGCTCGTTGAAGAGCTCGAGATTCTGGAAGCTGCGGGCGATGCCGAGCCCGGCCATGCGCGAGGCCGGCAGGCGCGTGATGTCCTGCCCGGCGAAACGGATGCGGCCGGCGCTCGGCTGGTAGAAGCGCGAGATGCAGTTGAAGGTCGTCGACTTGCCCGCCCCGTTCGGGCCGATCAGCGCATGGATCGTGCCGCGCGCCACTTCGAGGCTGAAATCCTTGACGGCGATCAGCCCGCCAAAGGCGACGGTGAGATTGTCGACAGCAAGAATCGTCTCGGGCACCGATGAGATCGTCTCAGGCACGGGTGAACCTTTCCGCGCCCCGCCCGATGGCGACGAACAGGCCCTTCGGGGCATACATCATGAAGGCGATGAGGATCAGCCCGTAGATGATCTCCTGATAGGACGGGAACTGGCGCAGAAGCTCCGAGAGCAGCCCGAACACCACGGCACCGCCGACCGCCCCGCCGATCGAACCAAGCCCGCCCACGACCACCATGGTCAGCACCAGGATCATGGTTTGGAAGCCGAGGCTGTCGGGGTGGATATAGGTCGAGAACAGCGCGAACATGCTGCCGGCGACGCCAGCGAAGAAGGCCGAGATGGCGAAGGCCGCGAGCTTCGCCGAGCGCACGGGCACGCCCATGGCGAGCGCCGCGACTTCCGATTCGCGCACCGCCCGGAAGGAACGGCCGAGGCGCGAGCGCGAGATGACGATGGTCAGCCCGAGCATCAGCAGTGTGGTGGCCAGCACGACCGGATAGGCTTGCTTGTCGCTGACGAGCTCGATGCCGAGCAGCTGAGCCGGCGCGATATGCAGGCCGTTCGGCCCCCCGGTCACCGGTGTCCAGCTTTGCAGCAGCCATTGCATCGCCTCGCCGAAGGCGAAGGTCGCGAGCGCGAGATAGATGTCGCGCATGCGCAAGGCGACGATGCCGATGCACAGTCCGACGCCGGCCGCAACGAGGCCCGCCAGCAGCATCGACAAGGGAAAGGGCCAGCCGATGAGATTGCCGGCAAGCCCGCTCGCATAGATGCCGATGCCGTAGAAGGCCGCCTGCGCCAGCGAGAATTGTCCCGCCTCGCCCAGGATGACATGCATGCCGAGGCAGATGACCGTGAAGGTGAGGAGGAGGTTGGCGAGATAGATCACATAGCCGCTCGCCGCGAAGGGCAGGGCGACGAGCGCGATCGCAGCGATGAGGCCCAATAGGCTGAAGTGGCTGAAGAGGCGCATGCCGTTCAGACCTTCTTGATCGCGGCACGCCCGCCGAGCAGGCCCTGCGGTCGCAGGATCAGCACCAGCATGATGGCGAGGAAGGGCGCGACCACGATGGCGCGCGTGGAGACGAACAGGCCGACGAGGTTTTCGGCGATGCCGATGATGAAGCCGCCGATGACGGCGCCGGGCAGGCTGGCAAAACCTCCGACGATCGCCGAGGCGAAGCCGAGCGTGACGATCGACCCCATATCGGCGGTCATCAGGATTTTTGGCGAGATCAGAAGCGCCGCAATCGCCGAGATGAGGCCGGAGAGGCCCCAGACCAGCATATGGATGCGGTTGAGGTCGACGCCGACGAGCTGCGCGGCGCGCGGGTTCATGCCGACGGCGCGCATGGCCTTGCCGGTCTTCGTATAAGCGAACAGCACGAACAGGGCGGCCATCACCGCGAGCGCCGTCCCCAGGATGACGAGGTCGAGGCGGGTCACGCTCGCTTGTCCGATCATCACCGAATCCATCGAGACCAGCGACGGGAAAGAGCGCGGCGTGTCACCGAAACCCGTATGGCGCACCAGGCCCTTCAGCACATAGGAGAGGCCGAGCGTCGCGATGACGAGGTTGACGGGGCTGCCGCTGGCGCGTGCCACCTGCGTCAGCACCAGACGGCGGAACAGGGCTGCGCCCGCGAAGGCCGCAATCAGCGTTGCCGGCAGTGTCGCCCAGATCGGCAGGGCCTGAAAGACCAGGAGATAGAGCGCCACATAGCCCGAGGCCATCAGCATCTCGCCCTGCGCGAAGTTCGGCACTTCGGAGGTCTTGAAGATGATGACGATGGCGAGCGCCAGCAGCGCATAGACGCTGCCGACGACGAGGCCGGAGGCTATTCCCTGCTGCAGGAACAGAGAGACGAGCTGAAGATCCATGCGAGCGTCTGTTCCAGCTCCTTAGGGGGGCGGATGCGTCGGAGGGTGTCCGTCCGACGCCTGAAGTCCGACCTCAGCCCTTGTACTGCCAGCGGCTGGTGAAGATGCCCGGAAGCAGTGTCTGGCTCGCACCGTCGAACTTGATGAAGATCGTCGATTTGTTGGCGGCGCGTTCATTCGGCCCGAACACGACCGGGCCGGCCATGACGCCGGAATCGAAGTTCTCCGTCTTCAGCGCCGCCAGCACCTTCTCGCGGGTCGGATTGGGGCCGGCCTGCTTCAGCGCATTGACGATCGCCATGGCGGGCGGGATACCATAAGGCATATAGGCCTGCGGGTGGTCGGGCTGGGCCGCGAGATCAGGGTAAGCGGCCTTGTACATGTCGTAGACCCATTTGATCTTGGGGCCGCCTGGCAAGTCCGCGAGCACGTCCTGGACGTAGAAATTCTTCAAAGCCTCCTTGCCGCCGACATTCTCGGCGAGCTGCGACAGGTTGGCGGTGCCGGTCACCGAAAGGATGATCGGCTTGGTGTAGCCGAGCTCATAGGCCTTCTTGATCAGCAACGCCGCCGGGCGCGCATAGGTGACGATGGCGATGACGTCGGGATTGGCGGCGCGCAGCTTGAGGAAGGGCGCCGTGACGTCGTTGATGGTCGGGCTCACCGATTCCACCGTGAGGTCGACCTTGTTGGCCTCGGCATCAGCCTTGGAGCCCTCGAGATTCCACAGCCCATAGGCGTCGTCATGGTTGATATAGGCGATCTTCTTGGCGCCGAAGGTCTTGCTGGCGAAATCGACGATGGCGCCGCCGACCGCATATTGCGAGATCGAGAAGGCGCCGAAGATGTAGTCGGTCGGCGGATAGAGGGCGCCGTCGCCCGAGGCGTTGAGCATCACCAAGGGCACCTTGGCGCGCACCACATAATCCTTGGCTGCCACGACCGCGGCCGAGCAGGAGCCGCCATTGAGAAGGAAGACCTGGTCCTGCTCGACGAGCTTCTTGACCGCGGCCACGAGGTCATTGGCGCCGCAACGGTCATCCTCGAGCACGACCTCGATCTTGCGGCCGTTGATGCCGCCTTCCTTGTTGATCTTGTCGTAGTACATCTTGGCGGCGTTCGCGACGTCGAAGCCATAGGCCATGTTGGGGCCGGACAACGGGGCGAACATGCCGATCTTGATCGTGGTGTCGGTGAGGCCCGGCTCCTGCGCCCGTGCCGCCCCCGCCGCGAATGTGGCGGCGAGGCAGGCCGCCGCAATCCCTCCCGCAAGCTTGCGCCTTGTCGTCTGCATGAGCTGTCCTCTCCCTTTTTGTGTCATGGTCATTGCATCCGGTAGCCGCCATTCACGTCGATCGTGACGCCGGTGACATAAGAGGCGTTCGGCGAGACGAGGAAGCGGACGGCGCCCGCGACATCCTCAGGTGTGCCTAGCCGTCCGAGCGGAATCTGCGCCGACGCCTTGGCATCGTCGCCAGGATGGAGCGACAGGCGCAGCATCGGCGCATCGATCAGCCCCGGCGCCACCGAATTGACGGTGATGCCGCGTGGCGCAAGTTCGCGCGCCAGCGCCTTGGTCAGGCCGAGCACGGCGGATTTGCTGGCGATATAGGCTGCGCTCGAGCGGTAGCCGCCGAGCTGGGCCGCGACCGAGGATAAGGTGACGATGCTGCCGCCGCGCGTCTCTTCACCCCGCCGGCGCACATATTCGCGGCAGCACAGGAAGGTGCCGGTGGCGTTGACGTCCTGAGTCCTGCGCCATTCCTCGAGTCCGGTCTCGGCGACGAGATTGCGTGAGCCGTCGGGGCGCAGCATCAGGACGCCGGCGCCGGTCACCAGGACCGAGATCGGGCCGAGCCTGTCCTCGACCTCGGCGAAGACGCGCCCGACCTCGGCCTCGTCCGCAACGTCGGCCGCGAAGCCGGCATGCCCCGCTCCAGGAAGCTTGGCGGCCAGGCTCTGCGCCGCATCGCCGTCGCGATCCAGAACTGCGATGCGCAGCCCGTCTTCGGCGAGCGCCTTGCAGATCGCGCCGCCAATGCCGCCGCTGCCGCCCGTGACCAAGGCGACGCGCCGCTCCTCCTGACTCACGCTCATCCTCCCGTGGATTCTCAAGATTGGATACAAACTAGAAAGCAGATCGGCCTTATGTCAACATGCTTGCGAGATTTTTGGCAATAATTTATCCAATCTACAGGCTGAGGCATGAGGCACAAGTGACCAGCACCTCGGAAGTGACCGCCCTCCTGCGCGAGCGCATCTTGTCCGGCGAGATCTCCTCGGGCGCGCGGCTGCAGCAGGTCCCACTATCGGAATCGCTCGGCGTGTCGCGCACGCCCTTGCGCGAGGCCCTGGCGCAGCTGGCCAATCAGGGCCTGCTCGTCTACGAGCCCAATCGCGGCTATGCGGTGCGCGCCTTCTCGGTGGCCGAGATCGGCGCCGCCTTCGAGGTGCGGGCGCGTCTCGAGGCACTGGCCTGCAGCCTGTGTGCCCAGCGCGGCCTGCCGGGCGAGGTGCTCGACCAATTGCGGGCCTGCATCGAGGAGGGTGATCGCATTCTCGCCAAGGGCGTGCTCGACCCGGCTGATCTGTCGCCCTATCGCCGCATGAATGTCGACTTCCACGAGAGCATCATCCGATCCTCGGGCAATCCCTTCGTCGGCGACTTCATCCGCCAATGCCACAACGTGCCGCTCGCCTCCGACCGGGTCTTCGTCTGGGAGGATTACGGCGTCATTGCCCGCTCGCATGACGACCATCGCCGCATCCTCGGGGCGCTCGAGATGCGCGATGCCGAGCGTGCCGACTACCTGATGCGCGAGCATGTGCGCTTTGCGGGCTTCATCCTGTTGCGCAAGCTCGAACGCTCGCAGGCCTTCGAGCCGCGCCTGCGCGGTGCCTCCGTCGAGAGGAACGGCCTCGGCACGGGCTGAGGTTGCACGCCGACTGGCGCGCCCACGCGTCAAGGCGGGGAGGTGCGCAAGTCCAGATCGGCAAACTTGCGGGCGCTTGCTATTCCAGCACCGCCAGACGCTTGCCGGTCGAGGCGCGTCGCCTGTCGCTGGCGCCCGAACGCGTCATCGCATCGGCTGCGCCATTCGCCGGCGCATCGCCATTCTTCGCGGAACGACGGATCTGCGCCAGCAGGAAGTCGCGGAACAACCGGGTCGCGGGTGGCAGCGGCAGGCCGTCCTGCCAGACGAGATGCACTGGGTCGCGCGCCCCGTCCACCGGCAAGGGCAGGAGACGCGCGAGCTCCTGGCGCTTGAGCTGCGGGACGATCCCCATCGGAACCAGTGTCAAGAGCGGCGTTTCCTGCATCAGGGCGATCATCATCAGCAGCGAGTTCGCCTCGACGAGGTTCGACGGGAAGGGCAGGGCTTTCCTCGCCAGGAAGCTGTGCAGATGGCTGCGCGTGCGCGTGCCGACAGGGGGCATGCACCAGGGCTGCTGTACCGCCTGGGCCCAGGTCACGCCGTCGCGTCCGACGAATTCATGATTGGGGCTGGCGATCACGACATGCCGCTCGCGCCGCAACACGATATTGGCGAAGCCAGCGGAGTCGCGCGCCTCTCCCAAGGGGGCGACCACGAGGTCGACCTCGCCTTTCTTCATCTGCTCGAGAAGGCGCGAGAGCGGCCCGTCGACCAGGCTGATCGTCACATGCGGATAGAGCTGCTTGAAGGCGGCAGTGGACTGGGCGATGAAAGGCAGCAGGGCCGTTGTCCGCGTGCCGACGGTGACGGTGCCGAGCAGGCCGTCCTTGATCAGCCGGAATTCGCTGTTGAGGCAGTCGAGCTCGGCCATGATCCGCCGCGCCGCGCCGATGAGCTGCTGGCCCATGGCGGTCGGTTCCCAACGCCCGACATTGCGGTTGAAGAGCGGCATCCCCAGAAGATCCTCGATCTCCGCCCGGGCCTTCGAGACCGCCGCCTGGCTGATGCAAAGGCGCTCGGCGGCCCCGCTGATGCTGCGGGCATCGTGCAGAGTGAGGATCAGGCGCAGATGCCGCACCTTCAGGCGTCGCTGCAGGAACTCCGCTACCGAAGCCGTCATCACCATCCTCTGGAGTCTCGCGCGCTGAGTGCCAGGCTATAACCGTACGGTTAAGTCGACAACACAATATGTAGAATTTTCTTCCTGGTCTTCCGCCCCTAATCTCCTCGCAACGCCGGCGCCGAGCGTCGCGCAAGACAAGGAGGAAGGCATGGCTCTCGAGATACGTCCCCTCTCACCGCATCTGGGCGCCGAGATCATCGGTCTCGATCTGCACGAGTCCTTCGACGAGGACACGGCCGCGCAGCTACGCCAGGCCTATCGCGATCATCATCTGCTGCTCGTGCGCCAAGACGGCGTGACCGAGGAAGAGCAGGTCCGCTTCTCCAAGCTCTTCGGCGATCTCCTGGTCCGCAATAGCTATGACGGCTCGAGGGGGCTGGAGGCCCACTACATTTCCAATAGCCGCCCGGACGGTGTCCTGCCGATCGGCGAGATCGAGTTCCACCACGACCAGATCTTCTACGAAAAGCCACTCAAGGCCGGCATCCTCTATGCCATCGAGGTGCCGGCCTCCGGAAGCGCCACGCGCTTTCGCAACGTCAGCGCCCTTCTCGACAAGATCCCCGAAGAGCTGCGCGGCAAGGCCGAGAACATCCGCTGCCTGCATTTCTTCAGCTATGGCGAAGGCGACTACTCGGCCAAGCAGGATCCGAACAAGGAGACGGCGAAGTCGCAGCGCGCTTGGCAGCCACTCATCTGGACGGATCCGGAAACGGGACGCAAGGCCGTCTGGGCGGCGCGCATCACTACGGTCGACTATGAGGGCATCTCCAAATCCGAGGGCGAGCAGTTGCTGCAGCATCTGTGGCAGATCGCCGAGGACAGCGACGAGCTCTCCTATACGCATCGCTGGCGCACCGGCGATCTCCTCGTATGGGACAACCGGATGCTGGCCCATGCGAGGCTCCCCTTCCAGTCGAGCGAACCGCGCACACTGCGCCGCACCTCGGCCATATGAGGGAATCGGGAGCCGCCTGCCTCGCCTGCAAGCTGCGCTGCCATGGGAGCACAAGCATGACGACGAAGATCCTGGTCTGGGGGGCGGGTGCCATCGGCGGCACGGTCGGAGCCTTTCTGGCGCGCGCCGGCCATGAGGTGACCTTCGTCGACGTGCTGCCCTTGCATGTCGCGGCCATAAGCGATCCGGCTCTCGGCCTTGCGGTCGACGGTCCCGTCGCCCAGTTCACCGTGACGGCGCCGGCCTTCCTGCCACAGGAGCTGGCCGGGCGGTGGGAGCTGATCCTGCTCTGCGTCAAAGGCCAGGACACCGCCTCCGCCTCTCGGGCCCTGATGCCGCATCTCGCCGAGGACGGCGCGGTCGTGTCCATGCAGAACGGGCTGTGCGCGAGGCTCGCCGAGGACGTCCTTGGCAAGGGGCGAGTGGTCGCGGCCTCCTTCAACTTCGCCGGGGATTGGATCAAGCCGGGGCACGTGCTGTTCGGGGCACGCGGCGCGCTGGCGCTCGGCGAGCTCGACGGACGCGAGACCGACAGGGTGGCGAGGATCGTCGCACTGCTGCGCGACTTCGAGCCGGCCGCTACCGCTAGCAGCGATATCCAATCCTGGATCTGGGGAAAGCTCGGCTTCGGCGCCATGCTGACCGCTCATGCGGTGGGGCAGGCCTCGATCATCGATTGCTTCAACCGCCCCGAGCTTATCCCTCTCTGGCGTCGGTTGGGCGACGAGATCGCCGCGATCGCTTCGCGCCAAGGTGCACATCCCCACGCCTTCGACGCCTATGACCCGGCCGCATTCACGCTGGCTGCGTCCGAGGACGCGACGCGGGAAGGCGTGAAGCGGCTCGTCGAATTCTCGCGACACGGTGCCAAGACGCATTCGGGCATCTGGCGCGACCTCGCAGTGCACCGGCGTCGTACGGAGGTGTCGGCTCAGCTCGGCCCCGTGGTCGATATCGGGCGCGCCCATCGCCTCGATTGCCCGACGCTGTCGCGCCTCTTGTGGATGTTGGGGGAGATCGAAGCGGGAAAGCGCCGCCAGGATGATCTCAATCTCAACGAATTGATGACGGGGGAGATGAGCCCGGTCGGCTGACGAGCTGCCGGGAGAGCAAGACTAGCGCGAAGCGAAGTTGCCAGGGAGAGCGACATGCCCGCAGTTCAAGGCCAAAGATCGAAAGAGGGATCGAAAGAGGAATCGCAAGAGCACAGCCTTGCCGTGAAGGTGAAGCTGATCGCGGCGAGCTTCATCGGCAATATGCTCGAGCTTTACGACTTCACCTTGTTTGCGGTCTTCGCTGTGCTGATCTCGCCGGTGTTCTTCCCGAGCAAGGATCCCGCCGTGTCGCTGCTCCTGACGGTCGCGGTGTTTGGCATCGGCGGCGTCGCGCGGCCGCTCGGCGCCATCCTGA
Organism: Rhizobiales bacterium GAS188; assembly: GCA_900104855.1. Classification (NCBI taxonomy): domain Bacteria; kingdom Pseudomonadati; phylum Pseudomonadota; class Alphaproteobacteria; order Hyphomicrobiales; species Rhizobiales bacterium GAS188. The sequence continues at coordinate 7,859,398 of FNSS01000001.1, read as the reverse complement.
TCGGCCGATACGCCGACCGCGCTGGCAGACGGGCGGCGCTGAGCTTCACCATCCTCCTGATGGCGGCGGCCACGGGGCTCGTCGGCCTGGTGCCGAGCTATGACAGCATCGGCATCGCGGCGCCCGTCCTGGTGATCCTGCTTCGCCTCGTGCAAGGCTTTGCGGCGGGCGGGGAGCTCGGTGGAGCCGTGACCTTTCTCGCCGAGCATGCGCCGGCTCGGAGCCGTGCCTACTACATCAGCTGGGTAAATGCCGGCAGCATCTCGGCCGGCCTACTCTCTGCCCTGATCGGCCTCACCTTGAGCCGTCTTCTCGATCCGGCCGCCATGCACGCCTGGGGCTGGCGGCTGCCCTTCCTGATCGGGGCGCTGCTCGGCCCGGTCGGGTTCTATATCCGCTCGCAATTGCCGGAGACCCCCGCCTTCGAGAAGAGCCGCGAGGACGGTCCGCCGCGACAGGCTGCGCGCGGCGACGGCTTTGCCGCCAATCTTCGCCTGGTGATCCTGGTCGCTCTCGCCATCGTGCCCACCACCGCCTTCACCTATGTGATGCTGAACTACATGCCGACCTACGCCAATCGCGAGCTGGGCCTGCCTCTCGACCAGGCCTTCGGATCGGCACTGATCGGCTCGGCCGTGGTGCTGGTTGCGATGCCGCTCTTCGGCCTCCTGGCCGATAAGGTGGGGCGAAAGCCGCTCATGTATGTCGCGGGCCTGGCGATGGCCGCCGGCATCATCCCCGCCTTCCAGTTCCTGCAATCGCAAAAGAGCTTCGCGGCGCTGGTGATCGTGCAGATGCTGGTGGCGGTCATCGGCTCGCTCTATGCCAGCCCCTCGACGGCACTCGGTTCAGAGCTCTTCCCGACGCGCATTCGCTCCACGGCCGTCTCGATCGCCTATACGAGCTCGATCGTCCTGTTCGGCACCTTCGCGCCCTTCACCGTCACGTGGTTGATCTACGTGACCGGGAACTCGCTGGCGCCCGGCTATTACGTCGCCGGTTGCGCCGTTCTTGGCCTCCTCGCCCTGCGGCCACTGCCTGATCGTACCGGACAGCCGCTCGAACTGACGCAGGATGCGCTCGTTGCCGTTCCGGCGACGCCTGCGCTCGAGCCGAGGCAAGCCTGATGCGGCGGCAGGGCATCATTTGGGACGCTCCTAGCCGGGCGTCTGATCGGGTCGCGCCGCCGCGAGACGGGCGCCTGCAAGCGGAGACGAAATATGCTGCTGGGTGAGCCGAAATGGGTGGACATCGATGGCGTCCGGACCCGCTATTTCGACAAGGGGCGGGGGGAGCCGATCCTGCTCGTGACGGGAGGTAATTTCGGCTCGCCCGACTCGGCCTCCACGGTCGAGATCTGGTGCGACAACTTCCATGTGCTCGCACGCGAATACCGCGTGATTGCCTTCGACAAGCTCGGCCAGGGCCACACCGACAATCCGCGCAACGACGATTACCGGATGCAGGCCGTGGCCGCACATGCCGCAGGCTTCCTGCGGACACTCGATCTGACGGGGATCCACATCATGGGCCAATCGCGCGGCGCGATGCTCGCCGCGCGGCTGACGCTCGATTGTCCCGAACGCATCCGCAGCTGCACGCTGGTCAACACCGGCACGCTCTCTCCGGGCGTCGGCTTGAACGAAGTGCATCTCTCCGGCGGTCCCTGTCCGGTCGGCACGCGTGAATCGCAGCGCTGGATCTTCGAGCACTGCGCCTTTGACCCGCGCAGCATCAGCGACGAGCTGGTCGAGGCGGGCTATGAAGTTCTGAGGCTCCCCAAATATCAGGAAGCCGTGCGCAAGATGACGGTGGAAGGGCTTGGCGCCGAGCTGTTCCTGCCGCAGCTCGCTAAGCTCAAGCGCGAGACGCTGCAACGGATCGCCGACGCCGGGCTCGGCCGGCCGACGCAGATCATCTGGGGCTACAACGACCATACGACGACGATGGAGGCGGCGATCGAGCTCTTCCAGCTCATCTCGTCGCGCGAGCCGCATGCGAGCTTCCATCTGATCAACGAGGCCGGCCACCATCCTTTCCACGAGCATCCAGAGCAGTTCAACGAGCTGGCTCTGGGCTTCCTGCGCAGGCTGCAACGCTAAAGGGATGGAGCAAAGCGATGATGCACGAGAAATGGGTCGAGGCGGCAGGTACCAGAACCCGCTATTTCGATATCGGTTCAGGCGATACCGTGATCGTCTTCCTACATGGAGGCCTGTTCAGCGATGAAGGGGTCTGCCACAACGCCCTGGTCTTCGAGCAGAGCCTGCCGGGGTTTGCGGCCGCTGGCCTTCGGGTTGTCGCCTTCGACGCGCTCGGTCATGGGCGCAGCGCCGCGCCGACATCTGACGCGGATTGCAGCGTGCCGGGCCTCGTCGCCCATGCCGAAGCCGTGATCGGCGCGCTACGCCTCGGCTCGGTGCATCTTGCCGGACATGACGAGGGCGGGCTCGTCGGGCTGCGCCTCGCGTTCAAGTCGCCGCAGCTCCTGCGCTCCTGCGTCATCATCGCCGGGCGCGCCGTAGTGCCTGCGGGCGATCCGCTCTCCAATCTTACCCTCGCGGCACCGCTCCAGCCGCGCTACGGGCGGGCAGCGCAGGCCTGGGTGCTGGAACGCCAGTCCCATTCGCAGCATCACATCCACGCGGGCAACTTCCTGGAGGAGGCCGTGGCGATCGCCGCGGACGATGCGTTCCGCGGCTTGCGTGCGCGCATCGAGGCCGGCGACCTGCTGCGCCGCTACATGCGCCCTTCGCTTGGGCGGGCGCGCCTCGACAATTGGAAGCGCTTCCGCGAAGACGGCGTGCCCGTGCCCACCCTGCTCGTTTGGGGCGGGAACGACCCGATCTGCCCGGTGCAGAATGCGCGCTCGCTCTTCGGGCTCATGGCGGCGAAGCAGCGGATTACCCAGCTTCATCTCATCGGCCGGGCCGGATATCTGCCGTTCCGCGAGCAGGCCCCCGCCTTCAACGAGATCCTCGGCGGCTTTGTGCGGGCGCTGGAGCAGACGCGCTCCGCCAAGGCGGCTTAGGGGGCCGATAGCGCGCGACGTCGGTAGCACGCTCGATCCCGAAAGGAAGACGCTATGACCAATGCCCTCATGGACGGGCTCTGCGATCAGGTGAGCGTCACCGAGATGATGCGCCATCTCGAGGTCTTCGCACGCCGCATGAAATATTCGGGGACGCCGGAGGAGCTCGAAAGCTTCCTCTACCTCCAAGACGAGATGCGGCGTTACGGTTACCGCACCACGCTCTTGTCGCACGACGCCTATATCAGCCTTCCAGGCGACGCACATGTCGAGGTGCAGGGCGAAAACCTCACCTGCATCACCCATTCCTTCTCGCGCTCCTCGCCGCCAAACGGGCTCAGGGGCAAGCTCGTACATGTTGGCAAGGGGCGGGTGGAGGATTTCGCCGGGCTCGATGTCGCGGGGAAGATCGTGCTTGCCGAAGGGCTCGCCACCCCTGCGGTCAGCGTGCTCGCCTCGCGCGCCGGGGCCCTGGGGCAGCTGCATGCAAGCCCCGACGAGCATCTGCATGAGATGATCGTCTCGCCCGTCTGGGGCAGCCCGACACATGAGACGGTGGCGAACCTCCCAGGCACCGTGGTCTGCACCATTTCCGGCGCCGACGGGGCGCGGCTGCGCGACCGGCTGGCCGCGGGCGAGACGATTGAAGCCAATTTGTCGGCGAAGGTCGATACGGGCTGGCGCAAGACGCCGCTGCTCGTGGCCGAACTGCCTGGAAGCGGGGCGGGCGAGGATGACGATGAGCAGCCCTTCGTGCTGCTCTCGGGCCATCACGACACCTGGCATTACGGCCTCATGGACAATGGCGCCGCCAACGCCACCATGCTCGAAGTGGCGCGCATCTGCGCCAGGGAGCGCAAGCTCTGGGCGCATGGGCTGCGCGTCGCCTTCTGGTCCGGCCATTCGCACGGCCGATATTCGGGCTCGAGCTGGTACGCGGATGCCTATTGGGACGATCTCAATCGGCGTTGCCTCGCCCATGTCAATGTGGATTCGACGGGTGGGGTGGGCAACACCGACCTCACCCATGCGATGACCTCGAGCGAGCTCATCGGGGTAGCGCGCCTGGCAATCCGGGAGCAGGGTGGCGCCGAGCTGCAGGGGCGGCGCCTCGGCCGTGGCGGCGACCAGTCCTTCTTCGGCATCGGCGTTCCGGCCATGTATGGCGGGGTCGGCGAGCAGCCGCCGGGCACACCGATGCACGGCAAGTTTCCCCATCCGCTCGGCTGGTGGTGGCATACGCCGGGGGACACGCTCGACAAGATCGATCCGGAGATCCTGGTGCGCGATACGCGCATCTATGTGCACACCATCTGGCAGTTGCTGAGCGCCGCGGTGCCGCCGCTCGACTTCGCGGAGAATGCGCGGCGCTTGATCGCCGAACTCGAAGAGCTGTCCGGCGTGCTCGCCGAGCGGCTCGATCTCTCGGGCCTGCTGCGACGCGCCAGAGCCTTGCTTTCGAATACCGAGACGTTGCGCCGGCGCCTCGCGGACCCCCTCTCGCTAGCCGCGGCCGAAGAGGCGAGGGGCGCCTTGCTCGCGGTGTCACGCGCACTCGTGCCGATTGAATACTCGCGCGGCGACCGCTTCGAGCAGGACCCGGCGCTCATGCAGCCTGCCTTTCCGCCGCTGCAGCCGCTGCGCGAGCTGTGCAAGCTGCAGGCTGAGGAGGACGCGGCGAAGTTCCTGTCTGTATCGGCGATGCGGGCCTGCAACCGCATCGGCTTCGCCCTCGACACGGCGAATTCCGCCTTGGAGATATGCCTGTCACGCTTGGACGCGGAGCCCAGCCTGGCCGCGGAATGAAGGCCGGGTACCGCGCGGCGCGCCGCCGGCAGTCCGCCTAGCGGACATCTTCGTCCGACTTGTGCCGGCAACGCTTGCCGTATTGGCGGCTGGGGCTTGGCCGTCTAACATCCCTCTCACATCGATGGATGAGTGAGGCCCGTGGACATCCCCAAGCTTCCGGCCCTGCGCTCCTATCAGTCCTGGATCGCCAATGAAACGCTCGAGGACTATTCGCTGCGTTATGCGGCGCAGTCCTTCCGCAAATGGTCGCCTTCCGTCATCGCCAACACGGCGCTCGGCGGCATCGCCTTTCTGGCGCTCGAGGCGATCGGCGGCGCCATCACGCTCAATTACGGCTTCAGCAATGTCTTCCCGGCGATCCTGGCGGTCTCGCTGTTCGTCTTCATCACCAATCTGCCGATCGCCTATTATTCCAGCAAATACAATATCGATATGGACCTTCTCACCCGTGGCGCTGGGTTCGGCTATATCGGCTCGACGATCACCTCGCTGATCTACGCGACCTTCACCTTCATCTTCTTCGCGCTCGAAGGCGCAATCATGGCCCAGGCGCTGAAGCTCTATGCCGATGTGCCGCTCGTCATCGGCTACATCATCTCGTCGCTGGTGATCATCCCCATCACGGCGATGGGCGTGACCATGATCAGCCGCCTGCAGCTGATCACCCAGCCTCTGTGGATCGCCATGCTGGTCACGCCCTTCCTCTTCATCGCGGTGAAGCAGCCGCAGGTGCTGCAGGAATGGATCGCCTTCCACGGCGCCGGCCCGGGCGGCGGGCAGTTCAATCTCTTGGCCTTCGGGGCGGCGATCGGAGTCTTGTGCTCGCTCAGTATCCAGATCGGCGAGCAGGTCGATTATCTGCGCTTCCTGCCAGAGAAGACAAAGCACAACCGCGTCTCCTGGTGGGCCGCGGTGATCGCCGCCGGCCCCGGTTGGATCATCATCGGCGGGCTGAAGATCTTATGCGGCAGCCTGCTGGCGGTGCTCGCGGTCGGCGCCGGGCTGCCGCGCTCGACCGCCATCGAGCCGATCCACATGTACATCAAGGCCTATGAATATGTCAGCACGAACCCGGAATTCGTGCTCGCGGCCGCGACGCTCTTCGTCCTCGTCTCGCAGGTAAAGATCAACGTCACCAACGCCTATGCGGGCTCGCTCGCCTGGTCGAACTTCTTCTCGCGCGTCACGCATTACCACCCCGGACGAGTGGTCTGGCTGGTCTTGAACATCCTCATCTCGCTGCTCTTGATGCTGCTCGGGATCTTCCAGACGTTGGATCTCGTGCTCGCGGTCTATTCCAATATCGCGACTGCCTGGATCGGCGCCATCGTCGCCGATCTCGCCATCCTCAAGCCGCTGAAGGTGAGCCCCTCCTTCGTCGAGTTCAAACGGGCCCATCTCTACAACGTCAACCCGGTCGGCTGCGGCGCCATGGGCCTCGCTTCCCTCATCTCGATCATCTGCTTCACAGGCGCCCTCGGCCCGATGGCGCAGGCCTATTCGGCCCCCTTATCCTTCCTCATCGCCTTCGTGGCGGCCATCGCCATCGGGGTCGTGACCAAGGGCCGTTACTATCTGGCGCGCCAGCCGGACAAGCGCTTCAGGGGACGATCGGCCGAGATCGTCCGCTGCGAGATCTGCGAGCACGGCTATGAGCGCAGCGACATGGCCTATTGCTCCTTCTATGAGCGGCCCATCTGCTCATTGTGCTGCAGCCTCGACGCCCATTGCCACGATGCCTGCAAGACGTCCTTCGACGATCTGGAGACGTCGCGCTCGCGCTATCTCGGGCGCTCCCTGACCCGCAAGATCGCGCCGCGCATGGGCCAGCGCCTGGCCAAGGTCGGCGGCGTCCTGCTCGCCCTCGCCGTGGTCACGGCGGCGCTGTTCCTCCTCACCTACCGCATGATGGATCTCGACGCCGATCCGCCCCAGCTCGACAATGGGGCGCTGCTGCTGCGCGTCTTCATCGCCATGCTACCTCTCCTCTGCGTGGGTGCCTGGTGGATCGTGCTGTCGCATGAGAGCCGGGAGCTGGCTGAACGCGATCTCGTCACCTCACTCGAGAAGCTGCGCGCCGCGCAGCACGAGCTCGCCCAGAATGAGCGGCTCGCCGCCATCGGACAGATCACGGCGACCGTCAGCCACGAGCTGCGCAACCCGCTCGGCACGCTCGTCAGTTCGGTCGAGGTGCTGCGCCGCTCGCTCAAGGCGCCGCAGGCGCGGGCGCGCAGCGAGCTCGAACGCATCCAACGCAATGTGCGGCGCTGCGTCCGCATCATCGAGGATCTTCTGGAGTTTTCGCGTCGGCAGGACCTGTCGCTCTCGCCGGTCGCCATCGATTTCTGGGTCAAGCGCCAGCTCGGCGAGCAACACGGGCTCGACGACATCAAGCTGGTCCTCGATCTGCGATCCGGCGAGACCATCCAGGCCGATGGCGAGCGACTGAGACAGGCCTTCGTCAATGTCCTGCAGAACGCTACCCACGCGATCGAGGCGCAACCCCGCGACGGCGGTGGTTTGCTGACAGTGCGGACGCAGGTCGAGGGCCAGCATGTGGTGCTGTCGGTCGCCGATAATGGCTGCGGCATGGCGCGGGAGGTCAGCGCCCGGATCTTCGAGCCCTTGTTCAGCACCAAGGCCTTCGGCGTCGGGCTCGGAATGCCGCTCGTCAAGCGCATCGTGGAGCAGCATGGCGGCAGCATCGTCGTCGACAGCGACGAGGGAAGCGGCACGACCGTGGCGCTGCATTTGCCGCGCGCCATGGCGGAGCGGGACGATGCGCGGCGACGTGGCTGAGCCTCGGCTCTCGCCAGGCGGCGAGCGCCATATCCTGGTCGTCGACGACGATCCGGACTTCGCCGATGCGCTCGCCAATCTGCTGCGGCTCGAGAACTATCGCGTCGCCGTCGCCTACACCGTGGCGGAGGCGCTGGCGACGCAGGCGAAGGAGGCGACGCAGGTCGCGCTCGTCGATATCCGCCTCGGTCGCAGCAATGGCGTCGAGCTGGTGCGCGAGCTGCATCGGCTCGACCCCGCCCTGATCGCCGTGATGATGACAGCGTACGCCTCGGTCGATACCGCGATCGAGGCGCTTCAGGCCGGGGCCTATGACTATCTGTGCAAGCCGTTCTACACGCAGGATCTGACCGCCACCCTGGCGCGCTGCTTCGAGCGCCTCGAGCTCCAGGCAGAGCGGATGAAGGCCGAGGAACGCCTGCGCCAGGCCCAGCGCATCGAGGCGATCGGCCAGCTCGCCGGCGGCGTGGCGCATGATTTCAACAACCTTCTCGCCGTCATCCTCGGCAATCTGCGGCTCATCGAAGACGAGGTTGGACCCCGGCCGGCCCTGCGCGAGCTCGTCGAGGACGCGATCAATGCGACACGCAGCGGCGTCGAGCTGACCAGCCGCCTGCTCGCCTTCGGTCGCGCCCCGCCGCTGAACCCCGAGAGCTCCGATCTCGGCGATCTCGTGTGATCGGTGTCGCGGCTGCTCGACCGCACGCTCGGCCAGGAGATCGCCATCAGCCTCGCGCTCGCGACCGATCTGCGGCGTGTGAGGGTTGACCGCGTGCAGTTCGAGGCGAGCCTCATCAACCTCGCCATCAATGCCCGTGACGCCATGCCGGATGGCGGAAAGCTCAGCATCGAGGCGCGCAATGTCATCGTCCTGCCCGGCAGCCCTGACAATGACCTGTCGTTGGTGCCAGGCGAATACGTCGCCTTGTCCGTGATGGATACAGGCCGCGGCATGACGCCGGCGGTCCTCGAACGGGCAATCGAGCCGTTCTTCACCACGAAACCGCCGGACCAAGGCAGCGGCCTTGGCCTGAGCATGGTGCACAGCTTCGCTAGCCAATCGGGCGGTGCGCTGACGATGGCGAGCACGCCGGGCCACGGCACGCGCGTCACCTTGCATCTGCCGGTCGCCGACGCGTCGCAGGCGGATGGGGAGGGAAGCGAGGAGGGATCAACGGCGCCGGCTGCCGGCGGCAAGCTCGTTCTCCTGGTCGAGGACCAGCCGAAGGTCAGGCTCGTGCTCAAGCGCCAATTGGTGCGGCTCGGCTATGAGGTCATCGAAGCCGAGGGCGCGGAGGCGGCACTCACGCGCCTCCGCGAAGGCGGGCATGTGGACCTGCTGCTGACCGATGTGCTGCTGCCGGGCCCCATGAACGGCGTGGCGCTCGGCGCCGCGGCGCTCTCGCTGAGACCCGAACTTGGGATCGTGCTGATGACAGGTCATGCCTCCGAGAGGCTGCTGGCGCGCAGCGGTCCGATCGCTGAGGCGATCGTCCTGCGCAAGCCGGTCGATCGCGATACGCTGGGGCGTGCCCTGCGCTCCGCGCTTCAAACCTCCGCGAGCGGCGGCACGAACATATAGCCGATGCCGCGCACCGTCTTGATGAAGCGGTTCTGCGCAGCGTCGTCTTGCATTTTGCGGCGGATCTTGCCGATGAGAACGTCGATGCTGCGGTCGTAAGGCGTCCAATGGCGATTGGCGACGATGTCGAGGATCTGATCACGCGACAGGACCCGCCCCGGCCGACGCGCCAGGGCTGCGAGGATCTGGAACTCCTGGGTCGTCAGCTTCACGGCCTCGCCCCTCGCTGAGAAGAGCTCATGGCGCGCGAGATCGAGGCGCCAGCCGCAGAAGCTGATCGTCGACGCCCCTTGTGGCGGCGTGCCTGGCACATCGACGCGATGCGCGGCGCGGCGCAGCACCGTGCGGATGCGGGCCAGGAGCTCGCGCGGCTCGAAGGGCTTGGTGATGTAGTCGTCGGCGCCGATCTCGAGACACACGACCTTGTCGATCGTCGTGTTTTTCCCCGACAGCATGATCAGCGGCATCTCATATTGGGCGCGCAGGCCGCGCGCCAAGGTCATGCCGTCATCGCCTTGCGGGAAGCTCAGGTCGAGGATGACGAGATCATAGGCATCATCCGCGAGCGCCCGGCGCATCTTCTGCCCATCATGAGCCGCGGCAATCGCATAACCTTCATTGGTGAGAAATTTCGCGAGGAAGCCGCATAGCCGACGATCATCGTCGACCACGAGGATGCGGGAGGTCGTTCCGGCAAGAGCCATGAGCGAAGGATAATCGCGAATGCAGGCGTTGGTCGACAAAAAGATGAGGCGATCGCCGGTCGCTTGCGCGAGCGTCGATGCCGACACGGAGAATGACCGAGAGCGGGCGCCAAGGCATCGCCGGGTTACAAGAAATTACAATTCACGCTGCGCCCGGATTCAAGCCGGTTACATGGCGCCTCTAACCTCGTGGAATGCGCGATAGGGGCCGGGCGCATTGGGGGGCTCGGTCACACGCAAGGCGGAGCAGCAAAGCCGCCGGCGCATCCACAACCGAGGGAGAGAAACCGTGCCGAAGACCGTCTTCAAGGTGGATTTGAAAAAGGCACCCGAGCAACAAGCGATCAAGACCCATAATCGCTGGCATCCCGACATTCCGATGATCGAGATGTTCAAGCCGGGCGATGTCTTCCGCGTCGAATGCTATGACTGGACCGGGGGCCAGATCGGCAACAACAACAGCGCCAATGACGTGCGCGATGTCGATTTGACCCGGGTCCACTATCTCTCGGGCCCCTTCGGCGTCCAAGGCGCGGAACCTGGCGATCTGCTCGTCGTCGACATCCTGGATATCGGCGCCTTGCCGGATTCGGAATGGGGCTTCAACGGCATCTTCGACAAGAAGAATGGCGGCGGCTTCCTCACCGAGCATTTTCCCGAAGCGCGCAAATCCTGCTGGGATTTCCAGGGCATCTACACCACTTCGAGGCATATTCCAGGAGTGCGCTATCCCGGTCTCGTGCATCCGGGCCTGATCGGCTGCCTGCCCGACAACAAGCTGCTCGCCGAAGCCAATCGGCGCGAGGCGGCGCTGATCGCGACCGATCCAAACAGGGTGCCGCCTCTGGCCGCGCCGCCCCATGCGGCGACGGCGCTGATGGGCCAGATGTCGGGCAGCGCTGCAGCCAACGCCGCCAAGGAAGCCTGGCGCACCGTTCCGCCGCGCGAGCATGGCGGCAATTGCGACATCAAGAACCTGTCGCGCGGCTCGCGCGTCTATTTCCCGGTCTACGTCAAAGGGGCGGGCCTCTCGATGGGCGACATCCACTGGTCGCAAGGCGACGGCGAGATCACCTTCTGCGGCGCCATCGAAATGGCCGGATGGATCGATATCGGCTTCAATGTGATCAAGGGCGGCATGGCCAAATACGGCGTCATCAACCCGATCTTCAAGCCGAGCCCGGTCGATCCCCATTTCGACGATTACCTGATCTTCGAGGGCATCTCGGTCGACGAGCATACAGGCGAGCAATATTATCTCGACGCGCATGTCGCCTATCGCCGGGCCTGTCTCAACGCCATCGAATACCTGAAGAAGTTCGGCTATACCGGCGAGCAGGCCTATATGATCCTCGGCACGGCGCCGGTCGAGGGACGCATCAGCGGCATCGTCGACATCCCCAATGTCTGCGCCACGCTCGCCATCCCGACGGCGATCTTCGATTTCGATATCCGCCCGAACGCGCATGGGCCGACCCGCCAGGTGTCGGGCGTCGAGGTCGCCAAGACGACCTGACGAGACGCGCCGACGTACGCCTATCACCGGCCCGGCGAGGCTGTGTCCTCTCCGGGCGTCGCCCATCCTCTTTTCGGGAGACGCAGCCATGCTGCTTGGCCTTGCATTACTCTATGTCGGAGCGGTGTTGTTCCTCAACGGTCTCTGGCTCCTCGGCAAGATGGACGACAAGGAAATCGTCGTCATCAATGTGGCGTCCGGCATCGTCACCATGAGCGTATCCGCTTATCTCGCCTTCAATGGCGGTGCCGACCTCGCCTCCGTTCGGGGCGCGGCCCTGACCTTGCTGTTCACGACGACCTATTTCTGGGTCGCCTATAACCGCTACGCAAAGGTCGACGGGCGCGGGCTCGGCTGGTTCAGCCTGTTCGTCGCCATCACCTGCGTGCCGGTGGCGGTGCGGGGGCTCGGCACGGCCCATAGTGTCGCCGACACCTGGCTCGGCATGTGCTGGATCGGCTGGGGCGTGCTCTGGTTCATGTTCTTCCTGCTGCTCGCCTTGAAGAAGCCGATCCTGAACGTCACCGGCCTCGCTTCGGTCGCGGCCGGCATTTTGACCGGCTGGTTGCCGGGCTTTCTGCTGCTCGACGGGCGCATGTAAGCGGCCGGTTCCGAACATCCGACGAGCAACTGCGTGCCCGGGACCGGCGCCACCCAAGACGCCGGCCCCGCTGACTTTGAGACACCGGAGACGATCATGCCACGCTATGATTTCACCTGCGAGGATTGCGGCCCGTTCCAGGCCTGGGCGCCGATGAGCGAGGCCGAGAAGGGCTCCCTCTGCCCTTGCTGCAACGGCAATGGCGCGCGCGAGCTCTCGGTCCCGTATATCAGCACCATGAACGGCAAATTGCGCCGGGCGCTTGGCCAGTCGGAGCGCAGCGCCGATGAGCCGCGCCTCGTCAAGCGCAAGCATCTCGACAGTTGCGGCTGCTCGCTATGCCGCAAGACGCCGGCCTCGTCCTCGCGCCGCTGGATGATCGGGCATTAGACGATCGGGCGCTGCCCTACCTTTGCGCTGAGCGCACCTCCTCCTCCCGTAGCTGAGACCCTTGGGAAGCGCTCGCGCCCGGTCAACCGGACGCGGTGCAGCATGAAATGATGCGCCGCTGATCCGGGGTCGCGGTTGGAGTCGAGCCGCGGCGGATTTTGCGCTATGTCGGAATGGCGAAGACCGAAAAACCCGGATCGACCGATCGGAGAGTAGGCACATGTCAGTCACCAATGCGGCGCTCCAGAAGCGCCGGGAGGATGCAGTACCGCGCGGCGTCAGCCATGCGACCCCGATCTATGCGGCGCGCGCCGAGAATGCCGAGCTGTGGGATGTGGAAGGCAAGCGCTTCATCGATTTCGCCGGCGGCATCGCGGTGCTCAATGTCGGGCACCGGCATCCCAAGGTGATCGCGGCGGCCGCGGCGCAGCTCGAGCGCTTCACCCATACGTCGTTCCAGGTCGCTCCCTACGAGAATTATGTCGAGCTCTGCGAACGCCTCAACGCGCTCGCGCCCTTCAAGGGCAAGGCGAAGACGCTGCTCGTGAATTCCGGCGCCGAGGCGGTCGAGAATGCCATCAAGATCGCCAGGGCCGCGACCGGTCGTTCGGCGATCGTCGCCTTCGGCGGCGCCTTCCACGGCCGCACGCTGACGACGACGGCGCTCACCGGCAAGGTCGCCCCCTACAAGAAGTCCTATGGGCCGATGCAGGCGGAGATCTATCACGTGCCGTTCCCGGCGCCGCAGCTCGATGTGACTGTCGCCGACTCGCTCAAGGCCCTGTCCTTCCTGACGCGCGTCGATGTCGACCCCGAGCGCATCGCGGCCGTGATCATCGAGCCCGTGCAAGGGGAGGGCGGTTTCTACGAGGCGCCGAAGGAGCTGCTCGTCGAGCTGCGCCGCTTCTGCGACACCCATAAGATCGTGTTCATCGTCGACGAGGTGCAGACCGGTTTCGCCCGCACCGGGCGCATGTTCGGCATCGAGCGCAGCGGCGTCGAGCCCGATCTCGTCGCTGTCGCCAAATCGCTCGGCGGCGGCTTCCCGATCGCTGGCGTGATCGGCCGGGCGGAGCTGCTCGACAGCGTCGGCCCCGGCGGCCTCGGCAGCACCTATGGCGGCAGCCCGGTCTCCTGCGCCGCCTCCCTCGCTGTCCTCGACGTCATCGAAGAGGAGAAACTGCTGTCACGCGCCGACACCGTCGGCAAGCGCTTGAAGGAGCGCTTGGAGAGCATCGCCAACCGCAACGACATCGTGGCGATCTCCGGGATTCGCGGCCCCGGCGCGATGATCGCCTTCGATATCGTGAAATCGCGCGGCAGCGGCGAGCCTGATCCCGAAGCCACCGCGCGCGTCACGCGGGCCGCGGCCGCGGAGGGGCTGGTCCTCCTCTCCTGCGGCGTCTACGCAAATGTGATCAGGATCCTGGTGCCGTTGACCGTCTCCGACGAGATGCTCGATGAAGGCATCGGCAAGCTCGAAAAGGCGCTGGTGGCGGCGCGCCAATAGGGGCAAACCCAGCCAGTATGTGAGATTTTCTGCGGCCGTTTTCGACCCAAACCTGGCCTGTGGAGGCTTCGATGACCTCAAGCTTCAACGTCCACGATGCGGCCGGATATGAGCAACTCATGGGCCGCTGGAGCAAAGAACTTGCGCCCTTGCTCATCGATTTCGCGGGGCTTGCCGACGATGAAAAGATTCTTGACGTCGGCTGCGGCAACGGCAGCCTGACCTTCGCGCTCGCCAGGACAGCCGATCTCGGGGAGATTGCCGCGATCGACTACTCGCCCGTCTTCGTGGAGGAGGCGATCCGGCGCAATAGCGACCCCCGCATAAAGATCCGGCAGGCAGATGCTTGCAATTTGCCCTTCGAGGACGGCGCGTTCGACCGCGCCTTGGCGCTGCTCGTGCTCCATTTCGTGCCCGAGGCCGGCAAAGCGGTCGCTGAGATGAGCCGCGTCGTGCGACAGGGCGGCGTGATTGCAGCAGCCGTGTGGGATCATCTCGGCGGCATGCCCAGCATGCGCATGATGGTCGACACGGTGGTGGCACTCAGCGAAGGCGGGCGCCAGCTGCGCGACCGATATTGCTTCCAGCCGATGATGCAACCGGGTGAAATGAAACGGACCTTTGTCGAGCAGGGACTTGTGGAGGTTACCGAAACCCAACTGATGATTCGCATGGACTACCAAAGCTTCGACGATTACTGGGCGCCCATTGCCGCGGGCGAAGGGCCGCTCGGCAAATATGTGACCACGCTCGACGCGGCAGCCCGGGCGCGCATCGACGCCGCCGTGCGCGACGCCTACGAGGCCGGCCGGTCCGACGGCCCGAGGTCTTTTGCGAGCGTCGCATGGGCCTGCCGCGGTATCGTGCCCTGACCAACGGCCGCAGGAGCGCGGAAAGCTTCCGGCGCGCCCTCCGTTAAATTGGCTGCATCGCGGCCGCGGGGAAATGGGTGTCCGGTTCCTACCACACCGGATCTTCGTCAGATGACTGCGCCTAGCACTCATGACCGAAAGCGGCTGACGCCGAAGGCTGCTCCGGCACATGCCGGCATCCTATGACGCGCGGTTCAGAAAGATCGGCAGCCCGCGCTTGTTGGCGTAGATCGGACGGTAGCGCTCGGTGCTGTAGGTTGAGGCGACGTCCAATTTGCGCGGCCCGAGCTTGGGGTCGGGGATGGGCACGAGGTCGTAGCAGCCCCCCACCAACGCCGACATGAGGCCGCTCTTGCCATCGAGCACCGCGTCGTAGGCCATGTTGCCGAAGGTCACGGCCACGAGCTTGTCGATGAAGTCCGGGTCGCCCGAGCGCAGGTCGTAGGTGAGGTCGGAGGCGATCGTGTCCTCGCCGGTGCGTCGCTTGATCTCGTCGGCGAGCAGCTCGGCCACGCTGGCCTTCTTGCGGTGGCCGTAGGCGTCGGGCTCGCCGTATTCCGGCGGCTCGCGGCCTTCCCAAGCGGCGCCTTCGCTGATGACGAGCAGCGCGTAATTGCTCGGGTTGCGGCGCTTGTCCTCGAGGAGCAGCTCGATGAGCTTGTCGAGATCGATCTTGTGTTCGGGGATGACGCAACGGATCGAGATGGCGTAGGCGGTGTAGAGCGCCGTGAAGCCGGCATCGCGACCGAAGACGCGAAAAATGCCGATCCGCTCATGCGAGCCGACCGTGGTGCGCTGGCGTTGGATGGCGTCGCTGGCGCGGGTGATCGCCGTCGAGAAGCCGATGCAGTACTCGGTATTGCGGACGTCGTTGTCCATCGTCTTCGGGATGGCGATGATCTTGACGCCGAGCTGGTCGAGCTTGGCCGCGTAGCTGAGCGTGTCGTCGCCGCCGATGGCAATAAGGTGTTCGATGCCGAGGGCCGAGAGGTTCGCCAGCACCTGCCCGGAGACGTCCCAAGTCTTGGTGACCGACGTCGTGCTGTCGATGCCGCCTTTGCTGCTCGCAGACGCCGGAAAGTCCTTGCCGGCGAGGTGATCGGGCAGCTTTCGCATCTTGGACGGGTTCGTGCGGCTCGAGTGCAACACGGTGCCGCCGCGCCGGTCGATGGTGCGGGTGTTCTCGCGGTTCAGCGGCAAGACGTATCGGGACCTGCTGGCCGGGTCCTCGAGGTTCAGGTGCGTCAGCGCCTCCCACCCGCGACGGAGACCCAAGATCTCGATGCCGTCCTCGCTGCTGCGGTAAGTGACGGTCTTGATGACGGAGTTGAGGCCGGGGACGTCGCCGCCGCCGGTAAGAATGCCGATGCGCTTTTTTGCCATGACCATCCTCCGACTTCCAGAGGTCTAACGACCGATACTGGCGCGGGCAAGACGGGCGAATGCGCGACCCTCGAATGCGACCAGTCGCCGGGAGTGACCCGCTGCGCCGATCGGGCCGCCTCAGGCAATGGTGACGCGGGATTTCCACAATTCCCAAGGCCGGCGAATCTGGGTTTCGACGTTCTTCTGCGCGGTCGCTGCTTCCTGCTCGGTCAGGTAGGTGACCTCGCCGAGACGCATCGCTTCGGCCTGCAATTTGGCATTCTGCTCCGTGTAGATCGCCCGATAGACGGCATGCTGCAGCGTCTCGCCGACCACGGTCGAGCCATGTCCGCGCATCAGCACGACGGAGCCGGTGCCGAGATCCTTCGCCAGCGCCGCGCCCAGCGCCCGGTTGCGGATCAGCAGGTCCGTCGCATCGCCGGCGCATTCCCGGATCTCGAAAATCGGGGCGCCTGCGCCGAGAAAACCGCACATATGACAGATGGGGCGCAGGCGCACCGATTTGGTGACGCTGAACGGCACCACGGTCGGCGAATGGCTGTGCACCACCGCCATGACGTCGGCGCGTGCCCGGTAGATCTCGCTATGGATGAAGCGTTCGAGATAGACGCTCCCTTCGGCGGAGTTCACCGGCTCGCCGTCGAGATCGAATTCGAGGATGTCGCCTGTGGTGACGAGGCCGGGCGCCATGTTGCGGGCGAGCAGGAACCGCTCGGGATTTTGCGGCGAGCGCAGGCTGGCATGGCCGAAGGCATCGACGATGCCCTGGTCGAAGAGAATGCGGTTCGCCGCAACCAGATCCGCGACGGCTTCCTTCTCGCTGTCATATCCGCTCATAAGCTGTTCCCTTGTTGCTGGCCGAGGATGGGCCCGCATGACGCAAGCCCGAGTCGAGAAGCCGAAAAACCATTCGATCGCTGCCAATTAATATGCAAGCATATGGTATGTATGCTGTCAATTTGACCTCACGGGCTCGCGCCGTCGGGCAGGCCGCTGCCGCCATAGAGCCAGGCGAGATGATCGTAATATTGCTCCGAGGATTTGGCGCTCATGATCTCGTTGCGCAGCCGTGCATGGGCGCCGGCCGGATGGTAGATATGCTCGCCGATGGCGCGCGACTGGAGCTGCACACGTGCGGTGCGCGTGACGCGCTGCCATTGATAGGCGGCGAGCGCCGCGTCGAGATCGTTCGGATGGCTGCCCAGCATGTGGGAGAGGCACACCGCGTCCTCCAGCGCCATGCAGGCACCTTGGGCGAAATACTGCATCATGGGATGGGCCGCGTCGCCGAGCAGCACGGCGCGGCCCAGCACCCAATTCTCCACCGGGTCGCGGTCGCAGAGCACCCAGAGCTTCCAATCCTTGCCCTGGCGGATGATGGCCTGGACCCGGTCATGCACATGCTCGAAGCCCTTGCGCACCTCCTCGACACCGACCGGCTTGCCGGCCACGGGCTCGGGGGCGTCATTGTGGTAGGTCACGACGAGATTGAAGAATTTCCAGCCGGAGAGCGGGTAATGCACCACATGGCATTTGGGGCCGGCCCATAAGGTCGCGGCGTTCCAGCGCAGATCCTCGGGCATTTGCTCGAGCGGGATGACCGAGCGATAGGTGGTGTGGCCGGAGACGCGGGGAGGGCCGTCGCCCACCACCTGCTTGCGCACATTCGACCAGAGCCCGTCCGCTCCGATCAAGGCGGCGCCAGAGATCTCTTCCCCCGAAGCCAGCCTCGCGGTCACCAAGGAGCCGTCCTGCTCGAAGGAGACGACCTCGCTCTTCACCTTGAGCGTGACCTTGTCATGGGCTTGGCAGGCCCTGAGGAAGACGCCGTGCAGATCGCCCCGGTGGACCACCGCATAGGGATTGCGGAAGCGCTTACGGAAGGGCTCGCCGAGATCGATATGGGTGACTTCCACGCCGCTGAGCGCATCCATCAGGCGCAGCTGGTCGACATAGACCGCCATGCCGCGCGCCGCCTCGCCGACGCCGAGATAGTCGAAGGCGTGGAAGGCGTTCGGTCCGAGCTGGATGCCGGCGCCGATCTCGCCGAGCGCCGAGGCACGCTCGAGAACCGTGACCGCATATCCTTTCTGGGCGAGGCCCAGAGCCGCGGCGAGGCCGCCAATGCCGCCGCCCGCGATCAGGATGGGCTTGTTCTTCGTGCCTGTCATCTGACGTCCAGCCTTATCCAGCGCGTCTATTCTCGGAAGCTGCGTTCTCGCCGAGCGGTGCGCGCGAGAACTCGTTATTGGCCTCGACCAGCCGCTCCAGGAGATGCATCAGCCTGTACCGTTCATCGGGTTCGAGGGGGCTGAGCATGCGGTCCTGGGCACGGTCGACGTGCGGCATGACCTCGCGCAACAGCTTGCGGGCCTTGGCCGACAGGCGCAGCACCTTGGTGCGGCGGTCTTCGCGGCTCTGGCGACGCAGCACCAGGCCCTTCGCCTCGAGCCGCTCGATGACATCGCCCAAGGTCGAGCGGTCGAAGGCGATCAGCGCCGACAACCTGGTCGCATCGACGTCTCGATGCTCGCGAATGGCGACCAGCGCCGAGAACTGCACGGGCGTCAGGTCGAAGCTCGCGCATTCGTCGATGAAGATCGCGACGGCGATCTGCTGCATGCGCCGGAACAAATGCCCCGGCTTGGCCAAGACATCGTCCATCGACATCTTCACGCCCTCGCTTCCTGCGGCCCGTCCCTGTCCCCCACCTTACTATCATACAGTATGCTGTCAAATAAATGATGTGTATGCTGTCGAACCTGGCGAGCACACGCGCCTCCCTTCTCCCGCTCTTGGGCGGGAGAAGGTGCCGAGGCGAAGCCGAGGCGGATGAGGGCGGTCGAGCGCTTCATCCTCATCCGCCCTCACTGCGCAGAGTCTTCCTGTTCAAGACTTGCACCTTCTCCCGCGGAAGGGCGGGAGAAGGAAAGTGCCCCAACCGTGGTCTCGTTCGTCGCTGCGGTGCAACGAAATGACGTTCCGCCTTGCATCGCATGACCATTGCTCTTTACCTTCACTCAGGCCGACGCGCTGGCAACGGCAGCCGCCGCACCACAGGTCGCTCAAGCAATTGCCGGTAGGGAGATCGAAATGACGACCAAAATCCCGCCATCCGATCAAAACGGGACCGCTGCAGTCGGGCGCGGCCTCACCCGGCGGCAATTCACCAAACGTGCGGCTGTCACGGTGAGTGGTGCGGCCCTGGCCGAAACCGTCCCCGCCCTATGGCGCACCGCGAACGCGGCCGAAATCATCAAGGTCGGCTTCCTCAGCCCGCGCAGCGGCCCGCTCGCCGGATTTGGTGAAGGCGATCCCTATGTCATCGACCTCGTCCGCAAGACATTGGCAAAAGGCTTTGCGGTCGGCGGCAAGACCTATGCGGTCGAGCTCATCGACAAGGACGCCCAGTCGGATCCCGCGCGCGCCGGGCAGCTGGCGAAGGAACTGATCACCAGCAATGCCATTGATTTCATGCTCACCACCTCGACCCCGGAGACCGTGAACCCGGTCTCGGATGCCTGCGAGGCCGCGGGCGTTCCTTGCCTGTCGACGGTCATGCCGTGGGAAGCCTGGTATTTCGGTCGTGGCGCCAAGCCTGGCGCCCCGTCCCCGTTCAAATGGACCTACCACTTCAGTTTCGGCGTCAAGAATTTCCTCGATTGCTATGTGTCGCAGTGGAGCACCTTGCAGACGAACAAGAAGCTTGGCGTTCTCTATCCCAACGACGCCGATGGCAATGCGATCCGCGAGCATCTGGCGCCGGCCCTGGCACAGGCCGGCTACACCGTCATCGATCCTGGCGGATACGAGGACGGCACTTCCGATTACTCGGCTCAAATCGCCAAATTCAAAGCGGAAAAATGTGAGATCTTCAACACATTCCCGATCCCGCCTGACTTTGCGACCTTCTGGCGCCAGGCCGCTCAGCAAGGCTACACAAAGACGACGAAGATCGTGCAGATCGCCAAGACCGGCCTCTTCCCTTCGAATGTAGAAGCGCTTGGGTCGCTGGGGGACAAGCTCGCCAGCGCCTGCTATTGGCATCGCGACTTCCCCTATAGCTCGTCGCTGACCGGCGTCACCTCGAAGGACCTCGCCGACGGCTATGAGAAGGTGGCCGGCAAGCAGTGGAACCAGCAAATCGGCGCATCGATGTCCTTGTTCGATGCAGGATTTGCGGCGCTGAAGAACAGTGGCGCGCCGAATGACAAGGCGGCCGTCGCCAAGGCCTTGAGCACATTGAAGACGATCACCACGGTTGGTCTTGTCGATTTCACCAGCGGCCCGTTCCCGAACGTTTCGCCGAGCAGCATCATCGGCACGCAATGGGTGAAGACGAAGGCCGGCAGCAAGTTCAAGTTCGACCTCTTGATCACTGAGAACGCCAACGACTCAAAGGTGCCGATTGGCGCAAAGCTTTTGTCCTATAATTGATTGCCAGAGCACGGGACGAAGAGCGCGGGGACTAGGGCGGCGATGGAGGAGAAGAGCGTCACCCTGGTTGCCGCCGGAGTAGCCAAACGCTTCGATGCGTTCCTGGCGGTCGACGATGTCGACTTCGTGCTCGACGATAATGAGGCGGTCGGCATCGTCGGACCGAACGGTGCCGGCAAGACGACCCTCCTGAACTTGCTGGCCGGCGCCTACCGGCCATCCGCCGGCAGCGTGATTTTTGCTGGTGTCGATGTCACCGATCTGGGGGCCGCCCATCGCTGCCGGCTCGGCATCGCACGCTCGCACCAGGTGCCGCGGCCCTTCGGCGGCATGACCGTGTTCGAGAATGTCTTTGTCGCGGCGTCCACCGGCGGCCGGCTCAAAGGCGAAGGCGCCTACCAAAGCTGCATTGAATCGCTGGATCTCTGCGGCATGCTCCATCTCGCCAATCGTCAAGCGGAGACGATCGGCCTGCTCGACCGCAAGCGGCTCGAATTGGCCCGCGCCTTAGCGACCAATCCCAAGGTTCTGCTGCTTGACGAGATCGGTGGCGGCCTGACCGACGCCGAAGCGAGCGAGCTGGTCGAGATCATCCAGGAATTGTGTCGGCGCCGCATCGCCATCGTCTGGATCGAGCATATCGTTCACGTGCTGGTGCAAGTCGTCGGGCGTCTGGTGTGCATGGACGCCGGCCGCGTCATTGCCGATGGCGAGCCCAAGGACGTTATGGCGAACGCGGCTGTGATCGACGCTTATTTCGGGCGAGGCGGGGCGTGAGCATCCTGGCGGTCGAGAAGCTCGAGGCACGCCACGGGCTGCTTCAAGCGGTGCGGGGTGTGTCGTTCGCGATGGCGGAAGGCGAGATACTCGCGCTTGTCGGAGCCAATGGCGCCGGCAAAACCACCCTGTTGCGGGCCATTGCCGGGGCTCACCGACCATCCGCCGGCCATATCCTGTTCGACGGCGCCGATGTCAGCAAGCTGCGGGCTCATCAGCGAGTGAGCCTGGGCATGGCGCTGGTACCCGAGGGACGGCGGCTGTTTCCCGGCCTGACCGTGGAAGAGAACCTGAAAGTCGCTGGCGCCGCCCGGCGCTCAAATCAGGGCGTATGGAATATCGACTCGGTGCTCGAGGCATTCCCCATGCTCCGCGCCTGCCTCAAGCGGCGTGGCGGAGACCTGTCCGGGGGGCAGCAACAGGCGACCGCCATCGGGCGTGCGCTGATGACCAATCCGCGCCTCCTGCTGCTCGACGAGGTCTCCCTGGGACTGGCGCCGATCGCCGTGGACCAGGTCTATGAATCGCTTCACACGGTCATCGCTGGGGGCGCGACGATCATCCTGGTCGAACAAGAGCTCGACCGCGCCCTCAAGGTCGCGACACGCCTTGCCTGCATGCTCGAAGGGCGCATCGTCCTCGAGGGCAAGGCGATGGACCTCACTCGGGACCAGGTCACCGAAGCCTATTTCGGGCTGCACCGGGCGAGCCGCGCAGGCGCCCCGTCATGATGTGGGCCGGCCAGATCCTGCAAGGCATTCTCCTCGGCGGCTACTACGCCCTGATCGCGTGCGGCCTGTCCTTCATGTTCGGGGTGATGCGCGTCATCAATCTCGCGCATGGCAGTCTCGCGGTGCTGGCGGCATATTTGGTCTGGATGGTGGCCGAGCGCTTTGACGTCTCGCCTTTCATCGGGCTCGTCGCCGTCCTGCCCGTCATGGCGGTGATCGGCTGGCTGCTGCAGCGATGGGTCCTGGAACGAGGCTTGCGGTCGGGCCCGCTGGTGCCGCTGCTCAGCACCTTCGGCATCGCGATCGTGCTCGACAACATGCTCTTCGAGACCTTCGGCGCCGATATCCAATCACTCGCGCCGAATATCGGCGACTTCGCCTTCGACAGCTGGAATCTGACCGACCAGATCGCCGTCGGCCAGCTGGCGCTGCTCACCTTCATTGTCGCCGTCGCACTGCTCGGCGGCCTCCATGTCTTCCTCGAACGCGCGCCGCTCGGTCGCGCCATCCGGGCGACGGCAGAAGATCCCGATACCGCCGAGCTCGTCGGCATCGACTCGCGCAAGGTCTACGCCGTCGCGGCAGCCATTGCGCTCGCGACCGTCGGTCTCGCGGGAACATTCCTCGGGATGCGTGCAGCCTTCGATCCCTATGCCGGGCCTGCCCAGCTGATCTTCGCCTTCGAGGCCGTGGTGATCGGTGGTGCCGGATCGTTGTGGGGAACATTGGTGGGCGGAATCGTGCTCGGCGTCGCCCAGAACCTTGGTTCGCAGATCAGCCCGCAAGGATTTCTGATCGCCGGTCATGCCGTGTTTCTGATCATCTTGGGCGCGCGTTTGTTCGTCACCGGCCATGACCTGCGGATGCTGGCCCGTATGTTGCTGAGGCCATCGGCATGACCGGCGGCAGGATCTTCGTCCAGCGTTGGACCCCGGTGTCGATCGCGGCGACCTGCAGCCTGGTTGCGCTTGTGGCGATACTCGCCTTCGGCCCTTACTACCTCGGCGCCTATTTCACAGACCGATTCACCACGCTGTTCATCTATGTGATCATGGCCGCGATGTGGAATGCACTGGCCGGCTATGGCGGCCTCGTCTCGGTGGGGCAACAAGCATTTTTCGGCCTGGGTGCCTATGCGCTTATTCGCCTGTCCTACTGGGGCGTCGATGTCTACCCGGCCATCATCCTGGCGACGCTCCTCGTCGGCGCCGTGTCGTTGCCGCTCTCGCTCTTCGCGCTGCGGCTGCGTGGCGGACAATTCGCCATCGGCATGTGGGTCATCGCCGAATTGCTCCACCTCCTGGTCAATCTCGATCCGCGGGTGAATGGCGAGACCGGCATTTCGTTGATCGCACTGAACGCGTTCCAGCCCGAGCTTCGCCGAGCCTATAATTACTGGATGGCGCTTGCGGCCATGACCGCGCTGGTGGGGCTGGTGTTCGTGCTCCTGCGCAGCCGCGTCGGCGCCTCGATTCAGGCGATCCGCGACAATGAGGAAGCTGCGGCCTCGGTCGGGGTGAATGTGCTCGCCGGCAAGCGCCTGATCTTCGTGCTCGCTGCCTTGGGATGCGCCGCTGCCGGGGCGATCTGGCTGGCGACGCTCATCAGCTTTCAGCCCAAGACCTATTTCAGCGTTCAATGGACCGCCTACATGATCTTCATGGTGTTGGTGGGCGGCCTCGGCACCTTCGAAGGACCTCTGTTGGGCGCCCTCATATTGTTCGTGATCGAGACCGTCTTCGGCGGCAGCGGCGTCTGGTATCTGGTCGGTCTCGGCGCTTCGGCGCTGGTGTTCTCGCTGTTTCTGCCTCGCGGTTTATGGGGAACGCTGCAGGATCATGTCGGTTTCCGCCTAATGCCCGTCGGCTATCGGCTGCGATTCCCCGATGGCCCCGAGGTGAGCGAAGAGTCCAAATCAGTGCGATCAAACTCCAACGCGGCGTCGCCGAACGCGATGTGACACGAGGGCCATTCCATGAGAATCCAAGCTGCCGTCACCCGCGCCAGACACGCACCGATGTCGCTCGAGACGCTCACTTTGGAAGAGCCGCGCGATGACGAGATTCTCGTGAAGCTGGTGGCGACCGGCATCTGCCACACGGACATCGCGATGCGCGATCAGGCCTTTCCCGTGCCGCAGCCGATCGTTCTCGGCCATGAAGGCGCGGGCATCGTCGAACGGGTAGGCAAGGCCGTGCGGAAAGTCGTGCCGGGCGATCACATTCTCATGACCTTCAATTCCTGCGGCCATTGTCCGAGTTGCGATCATGACGCGCCAACCTATTGCCACGAGTTCTTCGGCTACAATTTCGGCGGCAGCCGGCCCGACGGCACGAGCCCGCTCTCCAAGGACAATGAACCCATCCACGGCAATTTCTTCGGACAATCGTCCTTTGCGACTCATGCGCTGTGCCACGAGGCCAACGTCGTCAGGGTCCGCAAGGACGTGCCGCTCGAGGGCCTCGCGCCGCTGGCTTGCGGAGTGCAGACCGGGGCCGGGGCCATCATCAATGTCCTGCGGCCAGGCCCCGGCGACAGCTTGGCCGTGTTCGGCACCGGATCGGTCGGGCTCAGCGCCATCATGGCGGCTCGCCTGATCGGGGTCTCGACCATCATCGGCATCGACCACAATGAAAGCCGTCTCACGCTGGCACGCGATCTCGGCGCGACCCACACGGTCTATGCCAAAACCGACGTTGGCCAGGCGATCAAGGACATCACGGGCTTTGGTGTTGATTTCAGCTTCGACACGACCGGCAATGCCAAGGTGATCCGGCTGGCCGTGGATTGCCTGGCGCCGCGCGGAACTTGTGGCATCGTCGGGGCGTCGGATGTGGGGACGGAAATCACCTTCGATGCCCTGCACGTCATGACGGGAGGGCGAACGCTGCGCGGCATTGTCGAAGGGGAATCGCAGGTCGATGTGTTCATTCCGGCATTGATCGATCTCTTCGTTCAAGGGCGCTTCCCGTTCGACAAGCTCATCACCTTCTATCCGTTCGAGCGCATCAATGACGCGATGCGCGACTCGGAAGCAGGGACGGTGGTGAAACCGGTTGTCCGGTTCAGCTAGACCAGCGCCGATTGGGGTCCGGCCGTTGCCGCAGGCCGAGAGACCGTGCCCTCCAGCGTCGATCAATATTATCATATTTTGATAATTTGGATTGACACCACCGTGCTCCTGGGCATAAGAACGGGAAAATGGAGGACGATATGGGCTTGAGCGCATTGCAGGCGGGCGCCTATCTGCATCATCTGAATCTTCATAGCCCGGACGCCGAGCGGCTCGCTTCCTTCTATGCCGACACGATGGATATGAAGGCCGAGACCTCTGGCCCTGAGAGCTGGCGGGTGATCGGCGCCGGGCGGCGGCTGCTTGTGAGTCGAGGGCCTGCGAAGAAGCTCGCCCATGCGGGCTTCGGCTTGCGTGATCGCGAGAGCCTCGACGGGCTGCGCGCAAGGGCAGCCGCGCAAGGCCTCGAGCCGCAGGTCGTGCCGATATCGGTCTTCGAAGAGGGCGCTTTCGCGGTCGTCGACCCTGACGGCAATCGCGTGATCTTCGGGCTTGCAATGCCGGACGGGGCCGTCCCTCGCGGGTTGCGCGGGCCGATCCAGCATTTGACCTTGGCGACCCGCAATGTCCGCGCCATCGAGGCGTTTTATTCAGACAAGCTCGGCTTCGGCATCTCCGACCGGGTGGTGAACGACAAGGGCGATGTGATGACCTCGTTCATGCGCGGCAATCACGAGCACCATAACCTCGCCTGCTTCCTGCAGGACCGCCAGGGCATCGATCACCATTCCTACGAAGCCGGCGAATGGGACACGATCCGCGATTGGTGCGACCGCTTCGCCGAGCGCGGCATCGAGCTGATGTGGGGGCCTGGCCGGCATGGGCCCGGCAACAACCTGTTCATCTTCATCGAGGATCCCGACGGCAATTGGATCGAGGTCTCCGCCGAGCTCGAGGTGATCCATGATCGCCCCGTCAGAGAATGGCCCCACGCGCCGCGCACCCTCAATCTGTGGGGCAAGGCCATCATGCGCGCCTGAGAACAGGCTCCAGAGGAAGCAAAACCCGATGCGATACATCTCCTTCATGGCCGAGGGCCGTTCGAGCTTCGGCATCTCGCGCCCGGACGGCGTGTTCGATCTCGGCGTGAGGCTCTCGCCGCATGTGCCGGATCTCAAAGCCTATCTCGACCTGACTTCGCAAGGATTCAGCCTCGGCCGCGAGGCATCGAGCACCGATTACGCCCATGGTGAGTTCGCCTATGCGCCGGTGATCGCGAACCCTGCGAAGATCCTGTGCGTCGGCCTCAATTACGAGGAGCATCGCAAGGAGACGGGACGGCCGGAAGCCGCCTATCCGTCGATCTTCACCCGTTTCGCCGACAGCTTGATCGGCCATGAGGCGCCGATCCACCTGCCGCCGGTGTCGAGCGCCCTCGACTATGAGGGTGAGCTGGCGGTCGTCATCGGCCGGCCAGGCTTCCGGGTGCCGCGCGACAAGGCGCTCGGGCTCGTCGCTGGCTTCAGCTGCTTCAACGACGCGACCTTGCGGGACTGGCAGCGCCATACGCACCAATTCACCCCGGGCAAGAATTTCCCTGCGACCGGCGGGTTCGGCCCCGAGCTGGTGACGCCGGACGAGGTCGGCAGGCTCGAGGAGCGCGCCATCGAGACCCGGCTCAACGCGACGGTGGTGCAGAAGGCGACGCTCGGCGACATGATCTTCCCGATCGACGCGATCATCGCCTATGTGTCCGGCTTCACCAGGCTCGCTCCGGGAGATGTCATCGCGACCGGCACGCCCGGAGGCGTCGGCTTCAAGCGCGAGCCGCAGCTCTTCATGAAGGCTGGCGATGTGGTCGAGGTGACGATCGCCGGCATCGGGCATTTGCGCAACGAGGTTGCGGCCGAGCCGGCCTCGGGCGCTTAGGCCGAGCCATGACCGGGCTCGGCCGCTATGCGCGAGTGCTTCGCCTCTTCGACGAGGCGAAGAGCGAGTGGACCGTGCAGGAGATCGCCGCCGCCCTCGATGTGCCGGCGAGCACGGTCTATCGCAGCGTACGCGAGCTCCTCGCCGAAGGCCTGCTGGAGCAGGCGGCCGAAGCGCAATACCGGCTCGGCGCAGCCTTTGTCGAGTTCGATCGGCTGGTGCGCGCGACCGACCCGCTCTATCGGATCGGGACGGCACTGTTGCGCGAGGTGGCGCTGCAGGCGCGGCTGCCTTGCGTTGCGGTGCTGGCGCGGCTTTATGGCGACGAGGTGATGTGCGTCGCCGATGCGACGAGCCCCGAAGGCCTGGTGCGCACCAGCTATGAGCGCGGCCGGCCGCAGCCTCTGACGCGCGGCGCCACCTCGAAGGTGATCCTGGCGCAAGTGCCGACGCGGCGCCTGACGCGGCTGCTCGCGGCTCCGCAAGCCGGTGCGCCGGCTTCTCAAGCGCAGGACCCGGCCGCTCTGCGCGCCGAGCTCGCCGCCATCCGCCGTCGTGGTTATTGCGTGACGCATGGCGAGGTCGACCGCGGCGTGGTGGGCATCGCGGCTCCGGTCTCGATCCCCGAGCGCGCCCTGGCGGCGAGCCTCAGCCTCGTCGTCGCTGCCGCGAGCCTCGACGATGCCGAGGAGCGCCGCCTCGTGCCCCTCATCGTCTCCTCGGCGAGCCTGCTCACGGAGCAATTGAACAAGGACGGCTCGCGGCCGTCGACGGCACCGGAAGCGCCATGACCTCGCTGACTTGCACGTCGCTTTCTTGCGATGTCGCGATCATCGGCGCCGGTCCGACCGGGCTGACCCTCGCCAATCTCCTCGGTCAGGTGGGGCTCAACGTGGTTCTCGTGGAGCGCAATGAGGGGACGGTGACGGAGCCGCGCGCGGTATCGATCGACGATGAATCCTTGCGGACCATGCAGGCCATCGGCCTGGCGGACGCCGTGATCAAGGATGTGGCGCTCGATTACGGCTCGCATTATGTCGGCCGTGACGGTCGCTGTTTCGCCAAGGTCGAGCCGAGCACGCTCGAATATGGCTTTCCGCGCCGCAACGCCTTCACCCAGCCGAAACTCGAAGCGACCTTGCGGGAGGGCTTGCGGCGTTTCGCCAATGTCACGGCGCTGTTCGGTTGCCAATGCCGAGCGGTTGCCGAAGATGACGCAGGCGTCGCGCTCGATCTCCAAAACGCGGACGGGGAGGGCGTCGCGTTGCGGGCCCTTTATGTCGCGGCTTGCGACGGCGCGCGCAGCGCCATTCGCGAGCATATCGGCGCGACCTTGACGGGTTCGACCTATCGGCAGCGTTGGCTGATCGTCGATCTCGGCTCGACCAAGGAGAGGCTGCGCCAGACGCGCGTCGTCTGCGATCCCGCCCGCCCGATGATCACGCTTCCCGGCCCGAACGGCATTCGCCGCTACGAGTTCATGCTGCATGACGGCGAGGACGAGGAACGGGCGACCGATCCGGATTTCGTGCGCGCACTCCTTGCCGCCAATGGGCCGGATGCCGATGCCTCCGTCATCCGGCGCCGGGTCTACGCCTTCCATGCGCGGATCGCCGACCGATGGGCGACGCAGCGCGTCTTCCTTGCCGGGGATGCCGCGCATCTCTCTCCGCCCTTTGCCGGGCAGGGCATGAATAGCGGCATCCGCGACGCCCATAATCTCGGTTGGAAGCTCGCCGCGGTGGTCAGCGGCCGGATCGGCACGAGCCTTCTCGACAGCTATCAGCGCGAGCGCGCTCCGCATGCGGCGGCGCTGATCCAGCTTGCCGTCAATATGGGGCGGATCATGATGCCACGCTCACGACTGCAGGCCCGCCTGACGCGGGGGGCCTTCCGCCTCGCCGGCCTTTTGCCTGGCGTGCAGTCCTATTTCGCACAGATGAAATACAAGCCGAAACCCTTCTACAAACAGGGCTTCGTCATCCCCGACCAGCACTCCGCCATCGTCGGGCGCATGTTGCCGCAACCGCTCGTCGAGCGCGCCGACCGCACGCGCGTCATGCTCGACGAGCTTATCGGGCCGCGCTTCAGCCTCATCGCCTATGGGGCCGATGCCCAGCGCGCCCTTGCGGCTGCGGCCCGCCTCGACTTTGGCGTCGAGTTGCCGGTGCGCATCGCCGTCATGCCGCAAATCACCAATCCGGATCCGGACGCATCAGCGACTATCGATACGGTCCGCGATGTTGCCGGCACGCTCTCCTCGTTCATGCCACGCGATCGCACCATGGTCCTGCTCGTTCGGCCCGACCGCTATATCGGCGCCGCCGCGGACCCCGCCTCGCTGACCAGAATCGCGGAAGCAACGCGTTCCCTCATCGATCAATATTGGGGACCCCAGGGTTGCTCCGACCGCCAAGCAGCTATGGCAGCGTCGAGAGTGTCGCCGGCCAAGTGGATAATGTCAGACGCTCGCTAGCCTTTCGAACGCCCGCCCTCGACCCGAAGCGGATATTGTGAAGAACAGCCGTTTTCGCTAGGCAGTCGGGAGGGCCGAGGCGCTTTCCGAGACGTGATGATCAGAAGAGCTGACCCGCGACGCCGTGCGCATCTCGACCCGCGCCAGTTCATCCAGGCGAGCTTGCCGATCGTTCCGGTCTCCTCCGTTCCCGAAATCCGTCTCCACAGTGCGCAGCCGGCAAGCGGTCTATGGCGTCTTGCCAAGCTGGACGAGCATGGGTTCGGCTCCCCCTATTGGGCTTACCACTGGGCCGGTGGCCTGGCGCTCGCGCGGCACATCCTCGACCGACCGGAGACAGTGGCTGGTCGCCGCGTGCTCGATCTTGGCGCGGGTTCCGGCATCGTCGGCATCGCTGCGGCGATCGCAGGAGCGAGCGAGGTTATCGCCGCCGATATCGATCGCTATGCTGTGGCTGCGCTCGGCCTGAACGCCGCGGCGAACGGGGTTACCGTCGCGGTGGCCTCGGGCGATCTGACTGCTGGCCCGTCGCTCCCCGTGGATCTGATCGCCGTCGGCGACCTCTTCTACGAACCCGACCTCGCCGAGCGGGTCACAGCCTACCTCGATCGTTGCCTCGCCTCAGGTGTCGACGTGCTGATCGGCGATCCAGGACGAGCCTTTCTGCCCCGTTCGCGGCTTCGCTTGCTTGCAGAATATCCTGTATCGGACATGGGTGAGGTCAAGGACGCCGTGATGAAGTCAAGTGCGGTTTTCTCGTTCGAGCCGGATGGTGCCTAGCGCCTGAGTACGCCGTTCCGTTTCGGCTCTGGGAACTCGCGCAACGTCTCCGACCACCCTCAGGGGACCAACATCACGGGGGCCAAGCGTCTGTCTTTAGTCGCTAGCGATATCCACCACCGGCAACAGTGATGGTCTGACCGCTGATATAGCCGCTGGCTTCCGCCGCAAGAAAGCAGACTGCGTTGGCGATGTCCTCGCCGTTTGCCAGCCGCCCCGCCGGAATATGCGCGTATAGTCTCGCCTGTTCGTCCGCTGGCAGGGAGCGGAAGCGCTGTGTGATGCGCGCATCTTCGCCCGGCAGCGTGAGCCCGGGGCTGACCGCATTGACTGAAATGCCGAAGCTGCCGAGATCATTGGAGAGCTGCTGCGTCAGCCCGATGATGGCCATCTTGGACGTTATGTAGGGTAGCCGTCCGCGCACCGTTCCGACAGGGCCGAAAACGCCATCCTTCAGCGAGGATGAGATGTTGATGATACGCCCGAATTTTTGCACCTTCATGCCGCCGACAAGCCCGCGGCAGAACCGCATGGCGCTGGAAAGGCTGAGAGAGAGAACGAATTCCCACTGCTCGTCCGTGACGAACTCGACGTCGTCGCCAGGCTCCGTTCCGCCGCCCCCGACATTGTTGACCAGGACGCTCGCCGGGCCGAGATCGGCCTGAAGCATCGCGCAAGTCTCGGCGACCTGTTTCGAGGACGTGGCGTCGCATTCGTAGCTGAAGAAGCGCTGACCAGCGCGGCTCTTGCCTTGCGTGATCTTGGCCATGTCGACAGGCTTCAGATCGATCGCGGCGAGATCGGCGCCTCCGGACCACA
Organism: Rhizobiales bacterium GAS188; assembly: GCA_900104855.1. Lineage (NCBI taxonomy): Bacteria > Pseudomonadati > Pseudomonadota > Alphaproteobacteria > Hyphomicrobiales > Rhizobiales bacterium GAS188. Next base: position 7,828,236 of record FNSS01000001.1, on the reverse strand, counting down.
AGGCTTGGCAGATCGCCGCCCCGATGCCCTCCGCCGCTCCGGTCACCACGGCCAGTTTTCCGGCAAACGCCACCATCACCAAGCTTCCTCGTATCTAAGTGCCTCTCAACTGCTGACTAACGCACCCTCTGCCGGCGAATAAATGCGAATACCGCGAGGAAGATAGAATGAGGGCGCTCGGGCGAAAACCGGCGCATGGCCATCCGCGCGTCTCGAATTTAAGCCTGCTCGTGGGATCAAGACCTCTGCCGGCCGCCGCGTCCGCCGAGCCCCGGCAACCCGACACCGGAGCATCTTCCTGGAGACCGTGTATTGCCCGATATCGTCAGCAGGCCCAACAATCCACTCTATGGCGGCAACCGTTTGAAGCTCGGCCTGTTCGGCACCAACGGCAAGGGCTCGGCTCACACGCTGGTGCCCGAGGCGTTCAAGCCGAGCTGGGACAATGTCGTCAGGACGGCGCAGATGGCGGACAGCGCAGGCTATGAGGCGATCGTCGCCTATGCGCGCTGGAAGGGATATATACCGGGCCGCGTTTCCCATCCGGCCGGCATCATCCTCGACCCGTTCACCTATGCGGCCGGCGTGGCGCAGGCCACCTCACGCGCTGCGATCTTCGCGACCAGCCACGCGCCCACCATCCACCCGATCGCGGCGGCGAAACAGTGCGCCACCATCGACATCATCTCGAATGGTCGGCTGGTGCTCAATGTGGTCGCCGGCTGGAACAGGCCGGAGCTCGAAATGTTCGGAGCTCCGCTCAAGGAACATACCGAGCGCTATGAGCATCTCGCAGAGTGGTTGAACGTCATTGAGCGCCTCTGGAGCGAAGACGAGGAATTCGATTTTCAGGGCAAGTTCTTCAAGATCGTTCGCGGCATGTCGATGCCCAAGCCGCTGCAGCGGCCAGGCCCTCCGATCATGAGCGCGGGTGGATCGGACACCGGCCGCCGCTTCGCCTGCGAACATGCCGATATTTGCTTCCTCCTCCTCCATTCGGAGGATCCGAAGGACTGGGCGGAGCAGATCAGCGCCTACAAGAAATTCGCCCGAGACGAGTTCGGCCGGGATGTCCAGGTCTGGACCTATGCGCCGATGGTCCAGCGCGATTCCATGAAGGAGGCGCAGAATTACCTTCGTCACTACGCCGTCGACCATCAGGATCGCGAGAGCGTCGATGGCTGGATCGCCGGCAATGCCGCGACCGCGAAGGGCATGTCGCCGGAGATGCTGCAGAAGCTGCGCACGCATTTCGCGGCCGGTGGCGGCGGCACCCAGCTGGTCGGGACCGCGGAGCATATCGCCGCCAGGCTGCACGAGCTTTCGGACGCCGGGCTCGACGGCATCCTCTTCACCTGGGTCGATTTCATCGATGGGCTGACGCGATTCAATCGCGACGTCATGCCGATGCTGGAGGCGCTGCAGCTGCGCGCGCCGTTCAACCCCAACGTCCAATTTGCGGCGTAAGGAGATGATCGTGGATATCAAGGCCTCGCCGCGCCATTCGGCTTCGCTCGACAGCATCTTTCCGGAAAGAAAATACATCGATGTCGGCGGCATCCGCACCGCCTATCATGAAGCCGGCACCGGGCCCGAAACGATCGTCTTCGTCTATGGCGGAAATTTCGGCGGCTCGGAAGCCGCCTCGAGCGCCGCGGTGTGGAACCTGAACCTCGCGCCCTTGTCGAAGACGCATCGGGTCGTCGTCTTCGACAAGATCGGCCAGGGCTACACGGATGTGCCGTTGCGCGACACAGACTACACCATGGCGGCCGTGGTCGCGCATGCCCGCGAGTTCATCAAGGCAATGAAGGTGCCGCCGGTTCACATCGTCGGCCATTCGCGCGGAGGCTTTGCTTCGGCGCGGCTGACGATCGAAAGCCCGGAGCTCGTCCGCTCGCTCACGATCGTTTCGAGCGGCACGCTGAGCCCGGGGGTGGGCACCAACGAGGTCACGCTGGCGAACCCGCCTTACCCGCCTTTCTCGCGCGAATCCGCTCGCTGGGTCTACGAGAATTACTGCTTCAAGCCCGAGACGGTCACCGAGGAATGGATCGACATCGTCATGGATGTGCTGAGCCAGCCCGGCTACCGCCAAGGCGTCAAGAAGATGGTCGACGAGAAGCTCGGTGTCCGCCTGTTCCTCCCCGATCTCGCCCGCTACAAGCGCGAGACTCTCGCCTGGGTCAATGAGGGCCGGTTGCAGCGCCCGACCCAGATCGTCTGGGGATTCAACGACCGCACCGTCATCGCCGAGCGCGGCGTCGAGATGTTCAACATGGTGTCGGCGCATGAGCGCCGCACCAGCCTGAACATCGTCAACGAGGCCGGGCATTTCGTCTATCGCGAGCACCCCGAGCGCTTCAACGCGCTGCTCGACGGTTTCGTGAACCTCTATCGTGCATAAGGATCGGCGGCGATGAAGAGACTGACGGAAAATCTGCTGCAGGTGGCGGGCGTCGCAACGCGCGTGCTGAGCGGCGGTGTCAAGAGCGCGCCGACAGCCTTATTGCTGCATGGCGGGTCGCCCGGCATTTCACCTTTCTGCGGAGGTGCGCATCTGTGGGGCGCGATGCTCGATCGGCTCGCCGAGAGCCGGCACCTGGTCGTGCCCGACCTGCTCGGTAGCGGCGGCACAGGAGCCGGCGATGTTCCACTCACGGTCGACCGGATGGTCGAGCATGCGACGGCGCTCATCAAGGCGACCGCCGCTGAACCCGTGCACCTCGTCGGGCACGATCTGGGCGGGCTGGTCGCCCTTTGGACGGCGATCACCGCCCCCCAGCTGCTCGCGTCCCTGACCATCGTCTCGAGCGCCGCAGCCTCGCCGACCGGCGACGGTGTCGAGAACCTCGCGCTCATCAGCCCGCCGCAACCGCTCTGGTCACGGGAATCGCAAGCCTGGGCCTATGATCGGTTGTCCTACAGCCATCATCATATCGACGATGCGCTTCTCGACGGGTCGGCGACGGCAGCCGGACACGACGGGCACAAGGCTGTCGCGAGGCCCGGCAGCGCACCGTCCGCCAGCGATCTATTCGTGTCGATCATGCGGTCGAAATCGCGCTTCTTCCAGGTTGCGCGTGAAACTGGCGTGCGAGTGCCGACCCAGATCATCTGGGCCAAGAATGATCCGCTGGTGACCGCCGACCACGGGGTCTGGCTCTATCGCATCATTGCGGCGAAGCAGCGTGCAGCGCATTTCCACATGATCAACCGTAGCGGCAGCTTCCCCTTTCGCGAGCAACCCGACGAATTCCTGCGCATCCTTACGGCGTTTCAGGACGGACTGATCGCGGAAGCTCCAGCTCGTCATGGCCGGGTTTCGGCCCGGCCATCCACGCCTTTCTCCAGCGTCTTATAGAGATCGGCTCTCGTGCTGCGGATCCGACGGCCTACCGCAAAGGCTTGGCAAGGCGTGGATGAGGGGTCAAAATCCCGATGGCACGTGGGCGAATTACGGACCAGCAGAAAATTTCACGGGATCAGATAATCCCAGTGGGAGAAGAGGGAAAGATAGGGCGCGGTGGAAGGACTGATATGTTTGAAGGGAATATCGATATAAGATTGGTCATAAAGCATCCGACTATGATACTGGACGCAATTAGTAAGGAATTGCGTCTAGAATATCGACATGGACACAGCGTGGGAGAGCGGCGCAAAACTCGAAACGGAGATTTATTGAGTGGCGTTTGGCCTGAGACGTTTTGGGGTTACACGATAAATATTAATGGGTGACGTGATTTTATTACAGCGGCCATTGAATTTTTGAAGCCCTTTGAAAGGCATGCTGATTTTCTTAAAACTGTCCGGAAGGAAAAGGGCCTTGTTGCCCTCTATGTTCATCTGAATGGATGCCAGAATTTTGGCGATGTCATTAAGCTAGAGGAAATGGCGTTTTTTATCTCGCTAGGAGTTGAGTTCGGTGTGGAGTTATTTCCATGATCAAAAGGGCGGCGATTTTCGAATTCGGCGGCCCTTGCCTGTAACCGGACCACGTTCCTTGCTGAAGAAACTGACCCGGTCATGACGTGGCCAGCTTCAATGCCCATTCGGCCATGTCGCATTTGCGCGTGAAATACACGCCCTCATGCTGCTTCGCATAGTTGAGCATCCTCTCGATGGTCGGGATCAAGGTCGGGCGTCCCGCCATATGGGCGTGCAGCGTGATGTCGATCGAGCGCGGCCAGCCATCGCAGGCTTCGGCATAGAGCGTGTCAAACGAGTCCTTGAAGCCCTCCCACATGACACTCGGCGGGTTGCGCGAGAGCACCCATTGGGTGATGTCGTTGGTGGCGAGGCTCTGGCGCGGCATCATGACGAACGAACCGGCGCCGCTCTCGATCACGAAGGGGAGATCATCGCTCACATCATCACCATTCCAGAGATATCCCTCCTCCTTGAGGATGCGGATCGTGCTCTCTGATCCCGTGCTGCCGGGGCTTGTCCAACCTACAGGACGCACCCCGCCGGACGCTTCGGTGAGCACGTCCGTGCAGCGGCGGATTTCGGCGCGCTCCTCACCGGCGCCGGCGTCCTTGATGTAGACGTCGTTCGCCCAGCCATGGCCCATCACCTCATGCCCCTCTTCGACGAAGATCCTGACGATCTCGGGATGACGTTCGGCGGCGAGGCCGTTCGTCGCCATCGAGGCTTTCACGCCATGGCGGTCGAGCAGATCGAGCAATCGCCATATGCCCGCCCTCCAGCCATAGTCGCCATAGGAGAGGGAGAACAGGTCCTTCTTGCCCGGGGTGGCGATGTAGTTGAACTGGCTCTGATGCTGAAAGGCCTCGAACGGGACCCCGATCGTGAATGCGATCTTCTGCCCGCCAGGCCAAGACCATTCGCGCGGAAAACGCCGTCTCTTGCGCATGATCTTCATCCTTCTTTCTGGAGACAGACGTTCCGGAAATAGACGTTCTGGAAACAAACTTGGTTCGACGCCGACAGGCACGGCGCCTCCCGGCCCTGATGCGGCCGGGACAATTTAGAGAGCCTGGATTCGACCGGCAATGATCTCGGGCTTCAGCATATTCGCGTCCGCGCACGCTTTCTTGCAGCTGGCGGAATAGCTGCACCGTATCGAGCTCGGGACGCCTGCGTGGCCCGCAAAAGCGACAGCTCGATCCTATTGACCGCATGAATATGATATGCATACATATCAATTAGAGATTCATGCCGTCCGGAAGGAACCACGTCCGCCGTCACCAGCCTCCGACAGCTGAGGCAGGGGAGGGTGCCGAGGTCAGGATCTCCTTCTGCGATCCGCGTCCGATTGTGGAGCCTGATCACCATGAACATGATCTATCGCCAGCCGATGCAGAATGTGCCGAAGGCGCCGCTCATATCGGTCGCCAATCTGGGCAGCGTGGAACTCGTCACACTGTCCCAGGAAACCTCCACTTCCATCGAACAACTGACGGAACTCGCCTATGCGAGAGCCAACAAATTCGTGCTGGTGCTTGTCGAGAACGGCAGCATTTCCGCTACGCAGCGCGGGCGTCAATGCAGGCTGGAGGCAGGCCAGTATGCCTTTTTCGATTGCAGCAACGCGACCCGTTTTGCCGCCATTGGCGACTACAAGCTGCTCGGCATCTTCATTCCCGGTTTCCTGTTGCAAGCAAGGCTGCGCAACATGCCGGCAATCGTCGCCCAGCCACTTGCCTGCACGGGGTCGCCCTGGCGAATTGCCGCCAATCTCGTCCGCATGCTGACCAACGAAATCAGGCACATCCCTGCTCCAACGGCCTATTGCTACGCGAACCAGGTCGTGGAGCTCGTCAGCGTTGCGGTCGAAGCAGATACGCAGAGCTCCTTCGATTTCACCGGGCGCAATGCGATCTTCAGGCGATGCGCGGCCTATGTGAAGAGCCATCTCGCTGACTGCTCGCTCGATCCCAACATGATCGCCGACGCAATGGGCATTTCGGTCCGCTATCTGCACAAGGTGTTTCAGGAATCGGGCGAGTCCGTCTGCGAATATCTGCGCTCGGCGCGGCTCGAAACCTCGAGACTGGTGCTCGCCGATCCGCAGAAGGCGTCGATCCAGATCCGCGAAATCGCCCATCGCGTCGGCTTCCGCAGCCAGGCGCATTTCGCGGCGGCGTTCAAGAGCCGCTACGGCATTTCCGCGACCACGTGGCGCAGAACGGCGAGCGACAAGCTTGCGGCGGACCCGGTTTGCGCAGCCATGGTGTCCGAAGCGGCGTAGATCGAATTGCGAGACCTTTGCGGAGTTCGGGTGGTCCCGTGCGCACTGCAGCACGATAGTGTGCGGTGCAGACACGGGATCCATAGTCAGCAGGTCAAGGATGGGTCCCGGATCTGCGGCGCATCATTTCATGCTGCGCCGCGTCGGGGATGACCGGCGTTGGCGTTGTGCAAGGTAAGCCGGGCAGAGGTGACGCCGCTCACGCCCTGTCCCGAAGCCCCGCCTTCGCCAGGATCGGCACCACCTTCTCGACGAAGACGGGCAGGTCGGTAGGTAATTGAGGAAGCCGATGCCGGCCCCGGCAAATCCGGCGCGATGCAATTCGATCACTTGATCGGCGACGTCCTTCGGGCTGCCGATCAGCGGGAAATTCGTGTTTCCGCCGGCGATCCGGGATCGGAGCTTGTAGAGCGCCTCGGGGAGCATGGCCTTGGTCTGCCGGCCGGCAAGCCAATAGTCCACACCGGTATTGTCGGCGTTCTCCTCCGCATAGTAGCGGTGGAAAGCTTCCGCCTCGGCGCGCGTGTCGCGACAAACCGCATAAGACACAGCGATCGCCTTGATGGGCTCGGATCGGCCCGCGGTCGCCGCTTGCTCGGCAAGGGCCACAAGCTCCTTGCGGCCGGAATCGACATCCTCCATCACGGTCAGGAGATAATCCGAGGTGTCGATCGCGAATTTTCGGCCGGCCGGCGAATAGGCGGCGGAGATGACCAGCGGCCATGGGCGCTGAAGGCTCTCGGGCATGGCGGAAGCCCGCTCGATGCTCCGGTAATGCTTGCCGCGATAGTCGAACGGCTCCGGCGCGCCCGAAGCGAGCCGCGACCAGATGTCGAACCATTCGCGGCCATGGGCATAGCGCTCGTCATGCGGCAACTGCTCGATGCCGAACATGTCGAAATCATCCTGGTTCCAGCCGCAGACGATGTTGAGCCCGGCCCTGCCATGCGATGCATGATCGATCGTCGTCATCATTTTTGCTGCAACGCCCGGATGGATGATCGGCGTATGCACGGTGGCGAAAAGGCCGATGCGTCGCGTATGACCGGCAAGGGCTGCCGCATGGGTCAGCGTCTCGAAGGAATGCGTACGCTGCGCAATCTCGCCGGGCATGCCCTTCCAGCGGGCGTAGGGAAGCAGGAAATCGAGGCCAGCATCATCCGCGAAGCGCGCCATTGCGACGATGTCGTCCCAGCGCGCCGCCCAGCGCTCGGGCGCTTTGGTGATGGTCACGCCGCCATCGTGCAGATAGCCGAACAGGCCGAGCTTGAAGGCGGCCCCGCCCTGCATGAAGATGCTCTTTTGCATAGGAAACTCCATACCGGAAGCATCACCGGCTCCCGGTCGGATCACTGTATTTTATCGTGAATTCCATTTCAGCATCAAAGCCGCCGGCGACTTGTCCGTGCGTGAATCTATTGTTGATCCAGGAAGTATTAGACCGCTATTCCCTCGAGCTTCGCCGCCCAGCGGGCGATATCGCCCTTGCGCGGGAACCACACACCCTCGTGCTGACGCGCATAGGCGATGCACTTCCTCACGGTCGGGATCAGCGTCGGCCTGCCGCCCATATGAGCGTGCAGCACGATCTCCACCCATTTCGGGTTGCCTTTGCGTCCCTCGGCATAGAGCTCGTCGAAGGTGTCCTTAAAACTTTCCCAGATGACGCCAGGAGGATTGTTGGACTTCGCCCACATGATCAGGTCGTTCTGCGGCATGTTCACGCGTGGCAGGATGATCATCGGACCGTTCTTCGTCTTGCGGCTGTAAGGCAGATCGTCATTGGCCTCGTCGCCGTTCCAGAGATATCCTTCGCCCGCCAGCAGATCGAGAGTGTTGTCGGATCCGGCGGAGCCGGGGCTCGTCCAGCCGACCGGCCGCACACCGGCCGCATCCGTGATGGCGGCGGTCACGCGGCGAATCTCGTCCAGCTCCTTTGCCGGGTCGCCGTCTTCATTGAGGACATCGTTCTCCCACCCATGCGACACGACCTCATGGCCGGCATCGGCGGTGGCGCGCACCGCCTCGGGGTAGAGTTGAGCGGCCTTGCCATTGATGGACATGGAGGCCTTGAGGCCGAGCTCCTCGAGCAGGTCGAGGATGCGCCAGATGCCGGCGCGGGCACCATATTCCGCGTAGGAGAGCGAGAAATGGTCGGTCTTGCCCGGACGCGATTCCAACGTCAGCTGGCTCTTGTGGCGGAAGGCCTCGAGCGCGAGATTCACCGAAACGGCGATCTTCGCGTTGTCCGGCAGATGCCAGTTGCGCCTGGTGTTGTCCCTGAAGCTCATTGGTCGTCTCCGATCGAATTTCGGTTGTTTATTGAATGGCCTAGCCGCGCGACAGGAACGAGATCTTGAGGCGTTTCGCGTGCCCCGAGCTATCGCTTTTGTGAGCGATGCGCGCGATCGGTTCGAGGATCAGGCGTTCGCCGATGATGACGAAGGCGACGACGAAGAGGCAGATGGCGATGATCCGGTCGATCTCGCCGAGATCCTGCGACAGTTGCATGAGATAGCCGATGCCGGAATGCGCGCCGAACAGCTCGGCGATCAGGCTGATCTTCCAGCAGACGCCATAGGAAATCCGCACCGATGCCATGATGAAGGGGCTGAGCAGCGGCAGCTCGACACGCCAGAAGATTGCCCAGCGCCGCCGGCTGAACGAGCGGCCCATTTCCACTTCCTCGGATCCGATCGCCTTGGCGCCTTCGGCGACATTGACGAGCGCGAAAGGCAGGATGATCAGGATCTGGACAATCAGCACGGCCTTCGACGTGACGCCGAACCAGACGGTGCCGAGGATCGCCCAGGCGATTCCCGGAAAGGAGCTGAAGAAGGGGACCAGGACGTCGTCGACGATGCCACCCGTCCAGGGAAGATAGCGGGGCAGCATGCCGATGACGCTGCCGATGACGGTTGCGAGAAGCACGGCCGCCAGGATGCGCGAGGCCGTGATGCCCGCATTGCTCCAGAACTCGGCGCTGACCGCGAGACCGATGACGGCCCGGCCGATCGATCCGAGACCCGGAAAGACGCCGGCAGGCAAGGTGAGAGATGTCAGCCACCAGGCGGCGATAACCGCCACCACCAGAAGATCGGCGATGAAGCGAGCTTGCGTGTAACCGCCGACGAAGGGAACGCTGCGGTCAGGCATTGTAGGTTTTCCCGATCCTGTGCTGCAGCTTCGCGAAAATGAGCCGATCGGTGATGAAGACGATGATCAGGATCAGGAACACGACGGCGAAGATCATGTCGGTCCAGTAGCGCTGGCGTGCGACGCTGATGACGGCGCCGAGTCCGGGTGCACCGCAAAGAAGCTCGACGATCAGCACGATCTGCCATGAAACGCCGAAGCACAGGCGGATCGTGGCGAACATGTAGGGAAACATCATGGGCAGCATGACAAGGCCGATGCGCCTGCCTGCCTGTCGGCTGAAGCTCACCGACATCTCGATGGTTTCGCGATTGAGCTCGCGCAATCCGGCCCCGATATTGATCACGGCCAGCGGCAGCATCGCCGCGGCCGAGGAGAAGATGACCGCCTTGCTGTTGATGCCGAACCATATCAGCGCCAGGAAAGCCCAGCCGACACCGGGGAAGGAGTTGAGGAAGGGCGCCATGCGCTGGTAGACGGCCACGTTCAAGATCGGGAAGAAATAGGCGATGAGCGCGATGATCATGCCGAGCGCAAAGGCGATCGAGACGGACAGGAGCACATGCACGACCGTCGCTCCCGCATAAGAGAGGAAGCCTTGGTTCGACCACATGCTGACGAAGCGGGCCGCCACCCGCGCCGGGCTCGGGATCAGCACGGGCGGCATGAAGCTCGAATAGATCTGCCAGGCGGCGAACACCACCAGGAGAAAGGCGCCGACCGCCACGCCTCGCCCGGTGATGAAGTCCAAGCCCGCAGCCCTTATCGGCAACGGCCTCTTGGCGGCGGCGCGCAACGGCTCGTTCGAGGTGCTGTCTTCCGCGATCACCATTCTATCCTCTATGGACCGCCGTCCCAGGGCGCGCGTGTCCCAAGCGTCGTGCGCCGCCACCTGCCGGCTCCACTGGCCGGGCCGGCGATTGGCGTGACAAAGTGATCGCCTATTCGCTGATCGCGTTCTGCCACATGAAGGGTTCGACAGCAGCCGGCGCCTTCTGCAGCACGCCGAGCTTTTCACCCGATTGCCAGGCCTTCAGATAGACGGCCTTGTCGGTCGGCCCGAGCGCGAAGGGCATGCTGGCATAGCTGGTGAACCAGCCCTTCAGGTCTTGCGGCGTCATGTTGTATTTCGGCGCGACGTCGGCGAAGACCTCATCTTGATGCGCGAGAGCGTAATCAGCCGATGCCTTCAGAAGCTTGGCGGCCGCGATGTAGGCGGCCGGACGGGCGTCCATCTTTTCGGCATAGCCCATCTCCAGGACGGTCGGCATCGGTCCGCCATACATTCCGATCAGGTCCTTGGAGCCCTGCAGGACGGAGCGGTATTTCCCCGATTTCTCGATCTTGTAGGCAAGCACGTTGGAGAAGGCGACCGCGTCGATGCGGTTGGCTTCGAGTGCGGCCTCGAATTGCGCCGCGGGAATTTCCACCCAGGTGAAGTCGCCGCCGATGGCTGAGGCGTTGAAGCCGTATTTCTCGCTGAGAACCGCGCGACGCGAGACCACATCCTGTGCTTCGAGCGACGTCACCGCGATCCTTTTGCCCTTGAGATCCTGGACCGTCTTGATGTCGCTGCCGGCCTTCACCCACAGGTCGGTGGTGTGGTTGGCGTCACCCGGAATGTGGCGGATCATCGTGCCGATGATGCGCGGCTTGATCCCGGCCTCGGCCATTTGCGGAATGGCCAGAACGCCATTCGGGATGATATCGTATTGCTGGGTCATCGACGCCTGGATCATCGCCGGAATCGGCATCAGGTCGACGCTGATCTCGATCGAGGGGTCGCTGACCTTCTTGTTGAGGATCGCCCAGAGAGCCGCGTGAAAGCCTGGATCCGAGATCGCGGCGACGCTGATCTTCTCCGCCGCCTGCGCGCCGACGAGGCTCGCGATCGAGATCGCAGCCCCCAATGCAGCCCTGGTCAACCAAAGCATTCCCGTTCTCCATTCGTATTTTTGCGATGTTCCCGAAACTGCGCCGCTCAATCCTGCGGCGCAGCGCCTATCAACTGACGAAGCTCTCGATGCATGGCCTTGAGCGAAGGACTCTCCGGATCGCGCGGACGCTCCTCGACGACCTCCATGATGGATCGAACCGTGGTCAGCTTCCTGGACAGCACGACGATCCGGTCGGCGAGCTCGAGCGCCTCCTCGACCTCATGCGTGACGAAGACGATGGTCTTGCCGGTCTTCCTCCAGATGTCGACGATCTCGGCGCGCATTCTGTGACGCGTCATGACATCGAGCGCCGAAAACGGTTCATCCATGAGGATGATGCGCGGATCGACAGCCAAGGCACGGGCGATGGAAACACGCTGGCGCTCGCCGCCGGAGAGCATGCCCGGCATCTTCAGCCGGTCCTTGGCGAGGCCGACCAGGTCGAGAAGGGAACGCGCCTTCTCGTGCATCTTGTCGCGCGGGATACGGCTGCCGAAGCGCAGTTGCTGTCCGAGAACCACATTGTCCTCGGCATTCCGCCACGGCAGGAGGCGGGGCGTCTGGAACACATAGGCGATGTCCTCCCACGCCGCCGATGCAGGCCTGTTCCCGACGCTGACCTCGCCCGAATCCACCTTGAGCAAGTCGCCGATCACCCTGAGCAAAGTGGACTTGCCGCAGCCGCTCTGGCCGACGATACACAGGAACTCGCCGTCGCGGATGCTGAAGGACAGATGATCGTAGATGCGCTCGCCACCGAACGCGACACAGACGTCCTCGAGTTGGACAATGGCGGTCAACGCGTCGCCTTTCCGATGGTGGATCGATAGCGCAAGCGTGCTTGGGCAAGCTCATCGGGCGCCAAGCTAGGTTCGGCGACGGACCGAGTCACCAGCGAATACACGCCACGAAAACTTTAGTGCGCTGGGAGTAAAGCCGGCATGCAGGTTCGGTTGCTCGGGGGAGCGTTTATTCAACCGCTGTATGAGTTGTTGCGCTGGCGCGCAAAGCAGCACCTTCGTCATTGAAGAGAGAAGCGCCGGTCTTCATCCTTTGCATCACGAATGGATGGAACACCACCTTCCCGGCAGACGAAGGAAGACGCCATGAACTGTCACGTGGACACCACCCGGATCGGCGACCGCATCGCCTTCGACGCGCAGCGATTCCGCTCGATCATGCGCTCGATGGTCGCGGGCGTGACGGTCATAACGACTTCGCATGAGGGGCGCGCCCACGGCATGACGGCGACGGCATTTTCCAGTGTCAGTGCCGAGCCGCCGACAATCCTCATCGTGCTCAACCGTTCGACGCGGACACACCCGTTGCTGTCCGCAAGCAGGCATTTCGTGGTGAACTTGCTCGCTGAAGACCAGATCGAGCTCGGACAGCGTTTCGCCGGCAAGCACGATAATCAGTTCGATGGAGTGAGCTGCGCCGAAAATGACTTCGGGGTTCCGGTGATCGAAGGCAGCGCGGCGAACCTGGAATGCGTGACTGTGGGCGAGATGAATGTCGGTACGCACACGGTCTTCATCGGAAGGGTGACCGGAGGCGGGGTATCGGCCATCTCGCCGCTGGTGTACCACGACGGCAGCTACAAGGTGGTCACCAGCCGGGACGCTGCCCAGTAACCAATGGTGTCACGCTGCGGATTGTCCGCGGCACCATGGCGGTGGCATGTATCTCGGCATCTGGCGAATCGGCGGGTGAAGAATCGCCGATTGAGTCGAGCGGATATCTTCGAGGTTCCGGATGCTGCGACAGAAACCCGGCGGTCGTGCTGAAGCGAAGCCGCCCGTGACCAAGAAACGAGGTTTTGCCTTGCACTCCAGTCCGAATTATCTCTTCTGGTGCCTGCACAAGACCTCGATGTCGATCGTCACGGAAGAGCTTGAAAAGGCAGGAGCCGACATCACTCCCGTCCAATACGCCGCCTTGATCGCCATCCAGGCCAAGCCTGGAATCGACCAGGCTTCGCTTGCGACCGTGATCGGCTATGATCGAGCGACGATCGGCGGCGTCATCGACAGGCTCGAGAAGAAGGCACTGCTCTCGAGGCGTATCCATCCGCAAGATCGCCGCGCTCGCACGCTCCATCTGGAGCAGACGGGCATCGACCTCATCGCCGAGGTGAAAGATATCGTGAGCGAGGCGCAGAAGCGGATCCTTGCTCCATTGCCGAAACAGGATCACGCGAAGTTCCTGTCGATGGTGGCGCTGTTGCTGCGCGACGACCTTCCCCACGACGTCAAGATCTGAGGACACCTCCGAGGCAGCGGTCAGCTCACAGCCGTCCCGGTCTTCTTTCGAACGGCGACCTCTTCGCTTTCGCCAGAGCGCCCATGCCTGGGTTTCCGCTTGATGGGGATCCTGTTCGACCTTGATGTGCGCGTCGGGCCGGTTGCGGTTGGGCACGACCCGAACACATCAGGCGGAAATTTGTGATGAGCGCTGCGAATGCGAAGAACGCTATCGTCACCGGCGGTGCGCGTGGCATCGGGTTGGCGACCGTGAGAATGCTTGCCCGATCCGGAATGCGCGTAGGCTGTCTCGACATTCACCGTCCAGCCGCGGAAGAGGCCGCGTCCCTGCTGCGGCAAGAGGGATTGGATGTCGAAGCGATCAACGCGGACGTCTCGAGCAAGGAATCGGTCGAAGGCCAGTTTTCATCCTTCCTCCGTGATTGGCCGCTCTATGCCCTGGTCAACAATGCCGTATTCATCCGCTTCCAGCCCTTTCAGGAGCTGACCGAGGACAATATCGACAAGACGCTGGCCGTCGGGTTGAAGGGAGCGATATGGTGCATTCAGGCCGCATTGCCGTCGCTTGAAAAATCTGTGCGAGAGCATGGCGACGCGGCGATCGTGAATGTTTCGTCTGGTGCCGCCTTCCAGGGGTCGGTCGGATTTTCAGCCTATGCCTCGCTCAAAGCGGGACTGACCGGCATGACGCGCCAACTCGCGGTCGAGCTCGGCCCCAAGGGCATAAGGACGAACTCGGTCGCGCCGGGCCCGATCCCCACCGAGAGCGCTCTCGCGGAGGCAGGGAAGCCCGCCAACTGGGGCGAAGGCGCCATAAGGCGCACGCCGCTCGGGCGCATGGGAACGGCTGAGGAAGTCGCGTGCGTCATCGCCTTCCTCGCTTCCAAGGCCAGCAGCTGGGTCAACGGCCAGGTGATCTCGGTCGATGGCGGAAAGTCGGTCGCCGCTCACGATCTTCGATAGTGTCGGGCGAGGGGGCGTCGCTCATCTCGACCGAGCCGAGCAAATGGTCGCGCAATTGCGTCACGTGCACGTTGCGCTGCGCGCCGGGGCGACTGCGGATCACGAAATCGAAGGAACCCGCCAGTGTATGGCCGGGAAACGGGCGGACCAGGCGGCCGCTCCTCAATTCGTCGTCGATCAGCGGCGAGCGGCCAAGCGCGATGCCGGCGCCGGCAATGGCCGCTGCAATGACCGCATTGAAGGTGCTGAAGCGCACGAGGTTGACGCGCGCTCCGGCACCGGGCCCGATGAGATCGAGCCAGGTGCTCCAATCCCTCTCGGCGCCGCCGTGATGGTCCTCCTGCAGCAAGTTGTGGCGTAAAAGCTCCTGCGGCATGCCCTTCAGCCGTAACGCCGGGCTGCATACCGGAAACAACGTCTCGGGAAAGAGCAGGCGGTCGCCGGCGCTCAATGTCCCGCTCTTGCAGCGCAGGATGGCGAGATCGAGACCTTCGCGCACCAGATTCGGGTCGGTCTCGATCGCTTGCATCTGCCATTGCACGCTCGGGTGCAGCGCCGCGAAAGCGGCAAGGCGAGGCGCGAGCCAGAGCGAGGCCACCGAGCCATTGGCGGAGATCGCCAGTGTCGGACGGGCGCGCTTCGCCCGGTCGCGCACAGCCTCGCAGGCAGCGCCCAATTGGTCGAACGCCGTCTCGACCGCACCGAGCAGCATCTTGCCTTCCTCGGTCACGCCTGCCTCGCTGGTGAGCGCCCCGTTGCGGGCGCGCGTCAGGAGCCGAGCACCGAGCCCAAGCTCGAGCCCGCGGATCTGGTGGCTCACGGCGCTGGTGCTGACATGAAGCGCTGCAGCAGCGCGCGCGAAGCTGCCATGACGGGCAACGGCGGCGAAGGCGCGTAGCGCGGCAAGTGGAGGGATGTGGTTGCTCATCGCCGTGCAATCTAGCTCAACAGCGATTGAAAATCTCGCATTTGCGCAACCGCCCTGCCGGCCCGAGGATGGAGGCCGGAATCAGGGGCTTCAACGATGTATTTCGACTGGCGTTTATGGCGGATGACGCGCGGCCTGCGGGGCGACATGGCGGCGGGCGTCGGGCTCGGCGTGCTGGCGCTCGCGGTCGGCATCGGGCGCTTCGCCTTTCTCGGCTTGGCGCTGGCCCGCGTCTTCGCCGGCGCCGGGCTCGCACAGGCGCTGCCGCCTCTCGCCGGCGCCGCCGCCTGCGTGCTGTTGCGCGCCGGGCTGGAGCATGCGCGCACGGTCCTCGCCCATCGCACCGCAGCTTTGGTTCAGGAACGCCTGCGGAGCCTGCTCTTCGACAAGATCCTGGCGCTAGGACCTGCCTGGTTCGGCAGCGAGCGCACCGGCGGTGTCATGCTCACCATGGTGGATGGGGTCGAGCAGCTGCAAACCTTCTTCGGCCAATATCTGCCGCAACTCGCCGTCGCCGCCATCGCGCCGATCGCCATTTTCGGCTTCATCGCCTGGTGGGATGTGCCGGTGGCGCTGGTGCTGCTCGCATCGGCGCTCGTCACGCTGGTGCTGCCGGCGGCGATCCATCGCTATGACCGGGACGCAGCCCTGGCCCGCTCGCGTGCCTTCAAGGCTTTCGGCGGCGAATTCCTCGACGCGGTGCAGGGGTTGCCGACGCTCGCGGCTTACGGCCAGAGCCGCGCCTATGCGGCCCTGATCGCCAAACGGGCCCGGGCCCTTTCGGGCGACACATTCTGGGTGCTGGCGCTCGGCCTCTTGACGCGCGGCATCACCGATCTCGGCATGGCGCTGGGCGCTGCGCTGGCGCTGATCCTGGGTGCGCAGCGGGTGCTGGCGGGCGAGATGAGCCTCGAGGCGCTGCTGGTGGTGCTGATGGCCGGCACCGAGATCTTTCGGCCGCTGCGCGATCTGCGCTCCGTGCTGCATCAAGGGATGATCGGCCAATCGGCCGCAGCCGGCATCCATGCGCTGCTCGACGCAGAGCCCGCGGTGCGGCCGGGCGGGGCGCAGATCCCAGCGGACGCGCCGGCCGGCATCGCCTTCCACAATGTCGGCTTCGCTTATCCGGGCGGCCGCCTGCCGGCGCATCGCGGCTTGAGTTTCGAGGTCAAGCCCGGCGAGCGCGTCGGCGTCGTCGGGCCGAGCGGGGCCGGCAAATCCTCGATCGTGCGCCTGCTGTTGCGCCAGCACGATCCGCAGGAGGGCGTGGTGCGCCTGTTCGGCCAGGATGTCCGCGATCTCGATCCGGCCGCGCTCTATCAACGCGTCGCCATCGTGGCGCAGGACGCGACCTTGTTCCACGGCACTGTCGAGGCCAATTTGCGCCTCGCCAGACCGCAGGCGACCCAGGCCGAGATCGAAGCCGCCTGCCGCGCCGCCAATGCGCATGGCTTCATCGAGGCGCTTCCCGGCGGCTACCAGGCGATGATCGGCGAGCGCGGCTCGCTCTTGTCGGGCGGCCAGCGCCAGCGTCTCGCCATCGCGCGCGCCCTGTTGCGCGACGCACCGATCCTGATCCTGGACGAAGCGCTCTCGGCCGTGGACGGCGAGAATGAAGCGGTGATCCAGGAAGCGCTCGACCGTCTGATGCAGGGGCGCACCACGCTCATCCTGGCGCATCGCCTGTCGAGCGTGATCGGCGCGGACCGCATCCTGGTGCTCGACCATGGCGAGCTCGTCGAGAGCGGCACGCATGAGGCGCTGATGCGGCAGGGCGGCATCTATCATCGCCTGATGGGCCCGCAGGCCGAGGACGCGTCCTCCGGACCGCAGGGCCTGATGGCGCCCGCGAGCGCCGGCACGGCGACAGTTCAGGCCGGCGTCGACCACACCGCCATCGAGCCGCGCGATATCAGCGCCGAGGCCGCGGACATCCCCTGGGGCGAGACCTTGGCGACGCTGTTGCGCTTCATCGTCCCCTGGCGCGGCAAGCTGAGCTTGACCGTGCTGTTCGGCATCGGTCGCGTTGCCGCCTTCATCGGGGTCGGCGCGCTCGGTGCCCTGTTGATCGCCGCCGTCAAGACCGGCTCGCCGATCACGACCCTCGCGATCGGCCTCCTGGTCGCGGCGCCGCTCGCGGGCCTGCTGCATTGGCTGGAATCCTGGCTCGCCCATGCCATGGCCTATGAGCTGCTGGCGCAGATGCGCATCGATCTCTTCGACAAGCTCGTCGAGCTCGGCCCGGCCTATCTGTTGCGCCGCCGCTCGGGAGATCTCGTGGCGCTCGCGGCTCAGGATGTCGAGACGGTCGAGTATTTCTACGCCCACACCGTGGCGCCTGCCTTCGTCGCGGTGCTGGTGCCGGCGAGCGTGCTGATCGCGCTGGCGCTCATTGCCTGGCCGCTGGCGCTCGCGCTTTTACCCTTCCTTGCCTATGCGGCGCTGTCGCCGCTCATCGGCCGCCGCCGCATCGACCTGATGGGCTCGCAGGCCCGCGCCGCGCTCGGTCAGATCGGCGCCCATGCGACGGAGACCATCCAGGGGCTCTCCGACCTGGTCGCCTTCGGAGCAGGTCCGTCCCGCGGCGCGGAGTTCCTTGGGCTGCTTCGCGCCTATCAGCGCCAGCGCCTGATGCTGCAAGACGATCTCTCGCGCGCCGGCGCCGGGCTCGAGGCGGCGACGGGGCTCGGCGGTCTCGCCGTCGCCACTATCGGTGCCTGGCTCGCCGCCGAGGGCGCGCTGGCGCCGACCTTGCTGCCGCTCCTGATCCTGCTCGCTATCGCTGCCTTCCTGCCCGTTTCGGAGATCGCCCAGGTCGGCCGCCAGCTCGCCGACACCATCGCCTCGACGCGCCGCCTGCGCGTGGTCGAGAAGGAGAAGCAGACCATCGGCGACGGCACGCTGACGGCTGCTCCGCGGCCGGGCGGATCGGAAGTGAGCTTCGAGGATGTGCGCTTCACCTATCCGGGAAGGCGCAACGCCGCGCTCGACGCAATGAGCTTCACCTTGCCGCGAGGTGCGACGGTGGCGCTGGTCGGGCCGTCCGGGGCCGGCAAGACGACGATCGCCAATCTGCTGCTGCGCTTCTTCGATCCTGATGCGGGTGCGGTCAGGCTCGATGGAACCGATCTGCGCCAGCTGACGCTCGAAGGGCTGCGCAGCCAGATGGCCCTGGTGGCGCAGGACACATTTCTGTTCAACGACACGCTCGAGGCCAATATCCGGCTCGCGCGCCCTCATGCCGATGCCGGTGAGCTCGACCGCGCCATCGAGCGGGCGGCACTTTCAGGCTTCGTCGCGGGCCTGCCCGAAGGGCTCGCCACGCGCGTGGGCGAGCGCGGCGTGCAGCTCTCGGGTGGGCAAAGGCAGAGGATCGCCATCGCGCGCGCCTTCCTCAAGGACGCGCCGGTTCTGGTTCTCGACGAAGCGACCTCGCATCTCGACGCGATCAGCGAGGCGCAGGTGCGGGCCGCCCTCGAAGCCCTGATGGTCGATCGCACCACACTCGTCATCGCTCATCGCCTCTCGACCATTCGCAGTGCCGACCTGATCCTGGTGCTGGAGCGCGGACGGGTCATCGAGTCGGGCTCGCATGCCGAGCTGCTCGCGCGAGGCGGCGTCTATGCGCGCCTCGTCGACAGGCAGCTCGCGGGCGCGCGCCTGGCGGCGGAGTAGGGCAGGGAAGCTGGTCCCGGCTTCGATTCAGCCTGCCGTTCAGGCGCTGACGGCCGCCATGGTCGTCGGGTAGGCGAATATGCCGGGGCTGCCGCCGGTGTGGATCCAGACGACGGCTTCGTCTGGCGCGAACCGTCCTTGCCGGGCAAGCCCGATGAGCCCTGCAAGCCCCTTGCCGGAATAGACCGGATCGAGGGCGAGCCCCTCGAGGCGGGCCGCAAGGCGGATCGCCTCATGGGTCGAAGCATCGGCTATGCCATAGCCCGGCCCGCTCCAATCGCCGGCGACTTCGACGCCGTCGCTCACCCATCGGTCCTCGACGCCCAACAGATCTGCGGCCTCCCGCCCGACCCGGTCGACATCCGCGGCGACGCGGGCTGCCTGCGCATCGACGTCGATGCCGATCACCCGAGCCGGATGACGAAGCGCCAGCAATCCTGCCAGCAGGCCCGCCTGAGTTCCGGCGCTGCCGCTGCCATGGACGATCCAGGCGACCTGCGGACAAGCCCCGATGATCTCCTCGGCGGCGAGCGCATAGCCCATCGCGCCCAGCGCGTCCGACGCACCATAGGGGACGAAATAGACATTGCGGCCGCCCTTGCGGAGATCGTCGGCGATCCGGCGCAGCCGGCGATTGCGATCTTCATCCCAGGGGATGTCATGGATGATCGCACCGAAAAGCCGGTCGAGCAGGATGTTGCCGGTGTCGTCATAGCCCGGCTCGGTGGCGCTCAGCCGGCCATGCATGATGCCGAGATGGCATTCGATCCCGAGCTTGGCGCAGGCGGCGGCAACCTGGCGCGCCGTGTTCGATTGCACCACGCCGCCGCAGACGACGCAGTCGGCCCCCGACGCAAGAGCTGCCGCGAGGTCGAATTCGAGCTTGCGCACCTTGTTCCCGCCGAGGCCGAGCCCGGTGCAGTCGTCGCGTTTCACGAAGAGCGCATCGAGCCCGAGTTCCCGTCCGAGCCTGCGCATCGGCTCGAGCGGCGTCGGCAGATGCGCCAGCCTGGTTCGCGGGAGAGCGCGGAGAGCCGCGAGAGGATCGGACATGAGGGGTGCCAATAGACCGGGACGATCGAAGGAGGGCTCACTGTGCACACTCGTGAGGTTTCGGTCGAGGCCCGACATGGACCATGTGCGAATGCGCCGACAGGTTGATCGATCCGATCAAGATTGACGATTCCCGGGAGAGATTCTCTCATGCCCCACAGGATCGAGGAGGCATGACGTGGCGGAGATCTCGAGCAAAGCCACCCAGGGGCCGGATACCGTCGCCGCGGCCGTCGAGGCGATGCTGCGCGACATCTGGAGCGAAGCGGGCGGCAATGCGTCGGCGCTTGCCCGAGTTGCCACGATAGAAAGCGGCAGCCTTCCCTCCGTCTTCGCCGTCAGCGATCTTGCGGCGGCTTCGGTCGCGGCAGCTGGCCTCGCCGTCTCGGAGCTGATCGCCACCATGGGAGGGGGCAAGGCGGTCGTCGAGGTCGATCGCCGCCTGGCTTCCTTCTGGTTTGCGAGTTCGCTAAGGCCGGATGGGTGGTCGCCGCCGCCGCCCTGGGACCCGATCGCCGGCGATTATCCGGCGGCTGATGGTTGGATCCGGCTGCACACAAATGCTCCTCATCACCGAGCGGCAGTGCTCGCCGTCCTTCGCGTCGAGGCGACGAAGAGCAGCATCGAACGTGCCGTCGCGACCTGGTCCGCCGCGGCCCTGGAAGACGCGGTCGTGGCCAAGGGTGGCTGCGCCGCGAAGATGCGCTCACTGGATGAATGGGCGTCGCACCCTCAAGGTCGGAGCGTCGCGGCCGAGCCTCTCTTGCGGCTGAGCTCGACGGCAGACGCACCGTCCCTGCGGCTCGCCTGCGACGCAGCACGCCCGCTCGCGGGGGTGAAGGTCCTCGACCTGACCCGGATCCTGGCCGGCCCCGTCGCGACGCGCTTCCTCGCCGGATATGGCGCGCAGGTCCTGCGCATCGATCCGCCGGATTGGGACGAACCCTCGCTTGTCGCGGAGGTCCTGCTCGGCAAGCGCGCGGCGCGGCTCGACCTGCGCAACGCAGACGATCTTGCGCGGTTCATCGGCCTCATCCGCGAAGCCGATATTCTGATCCACGGCTACCGCTCGGATGCGCTCGAGCGGCTCGGGCTCGGCTCTGAAATCCGGCACCGTGCTCGCCCCGGCCTCGTCGATGTGTCGCTCGATGCCTATGGCTGGACCGGTCCTTGGCGCAGCCGACGCGGCTTCGACAGCCTGGTGCAGATGAGCGCCGGCATCGCCGAAGCCGGAATGCGGCGCCTCGGCAGGGAGCGCCCCACGCCGCTGCCTGTGCAGGCGCTCGATCATGCCACCGGCTATATGATGGCTGCCTCTGCGGTTCTCGGCTTGATCCGCCGGGTGGAGACGGGCCAGGGCCAAGAAGTGAAGGCGTCGCTCGCGCGCACGGGCCTGCTGCTCACTCGGCATTCCACGGCAGTCACCGATGAGCCGCTCCGTCCGGAGACCAAGGCCGATCTCGACGAACGCATCGAGAGCACGGCTTGGGGCCTGGCGCGACGGGTACGTGCGCCGGTCAGCGTCGACGGCGCGCCGATGCGCTGGGATCGCAGCGCTTCACCCATCGGGAGCGATCAGCCGCGCTGGGAGTGAGGTGTTCTTCCCTCTCCCGCCACTTGAGGCGGGTGAGGGCGGTCGAGCGCTTCACCGGCGTCCCTCATCCGCCCTCACTGCGTTCGGGCACCTTCTCCCGCGAAAGGGCGGGAGAAGGGACGCTCACGAGTGTCGTTTCGCATCTTCTTGATCTTGCATCATCGCGACGTCACCTGTCTTATCGGCAAGGCTGCCGAGCCAGCCACAAAATTCGAGCCACAGATCTTGGGAGGAGACGACATGCCGGAACTGGCGCATGAAGAAAAACCCGCCCCCTTCGACACGGCGCATCTCGACGCTCTGCTCGAGGATCAGGGGATCGACGTGCTGGTCGCGACCTCCAAGCACAATATCCAATATCTTCTCGGCGGGTATCGCTTCTTTTTCTTCGACTACATGGATGCGATCGGCACCAGCCGCTATCTGCCGGTGCTCGTCTACCAAAAGGGCCGACCCGACAACAGCGCCTATATCGGCTATCGCCTCGAAGGCTTCGAGAAGCAGCTTGGCCGCTTCTGGCCGAAGACCGTCGATACCACGACCGGCAGCAGCACCGAGGCGATACGGCGCGCCGTCGAGCATATCAAGGGGCTCGGCGCCCCGATCGGCAAGGTCGGCGTCGAGGCGGCCTTCCTCCCTTGGGACAGCGCCCGGGCGCTGCAGGACGGCCTCGGCAATTGCGAGATGGTCGATGCCTATTTCCCGCTGGAGCGCTTGCGGGCCCGCAAGACCAAGGTCGAGCTCACCTATCTGCGCGAAGCCTCCGAACGGGTGGTGGCTTCGATGCTGGCCGTGTTCTCGGGCTGCGAGCCTGGCCAGACCAAGCATGATCTCGTCGATCAGCTGCGGCGCGAAGAGGTCTCGCGCGGGCTCACCTTCGAATATTGCCTGATCACCGCCGGCACGAGCCTCAACCGCGCGCCTTCCGAGCAGCGCCTCGAACCGGGCGACATCCTCTCGCTCGATTCCGGCGGCAATTACAAAGGCTATATCGGTGATCTCTGCCGCATGGGCATTCTCGGCGAGCCGGATGCCGAGCTCGAGGATCTGCTGGGGGTGATCGCCGAGATCCAGGCGCAGGCGCGCCGCCCGATCCGCCGCGGCGCCCAGGGCGGAGAGATCTTCGCCGCCGCTCTGGCCGTCGTCGAGAATTCGCCGCACCGGCCCTATCTCGACTTCCTGGCGCATGGGATGGGGCTCGTCAGCCACGAGGCGCCGCGCCTGACCAGCACGGGGCCGGTTCCCTATTCGGCCTACGACGCGACGCGCGGGCTCGAGAGCGACATGGTCATCTCCGTCGAGACCACGATGCATCACCCCAAGCGCGGCTTCATCAAGCTCGAGGACACCGTGGTGGTGACCGACCAGGGTTGCGAAGGCTTTGGCGATGCCGGACGCGGCTGGAACCGGACAATGGCTAGGTGACCAGTCTAGCGCGTCTCAGCTGACCCCCACCTCATTCCTCCCCCTTTCAGGGGGAGGATGGGCGCATCACGATGACAGTACGGCACGTCCCAGTTATTCTCGCGAGCGTTGCTGTTTCCTCCCCCTGAAAGGGGGAGGTGAGGTGGGGGTCAATAGTTGCGGAAGCGGGGGTAGGAAAGGCGCATGCGCCGTGTCGCCCCGGCCTTGCCCTATTGCGACCTCGCCGAGGTCCAGCCTTGATATTGGCCGATATTGTCGCGGGTCACGAGCTTCGAGGGCAGCAATTCGACGCTCGAGGCCGGCTTGCTGCCCTTGAGGATGGCGACGCCGACCTGCACGGCGCGGCGCGCCATGAAGAAGGGATCCTGCGAGGCCGAGGCCTGGATCTGCGGCGAGTTCGGATCCTTGAGGGCCGCTTCGATGTCGGGCGCCCCGTCGACCGCAGTGATGATGATGCCGCTGCGGTTCTGCTGGCGCGCCGCGAGATCGGTGCCGATCGCTTGCGGGTCGTTGATGGCGAAGATCGCATCGATCTTCTGGAAGCGCGTCAGATAGCCTTGCGCGACCGTCAGGCCGCCTTCGCGCGAGCCCTTGGCGTCCTGGTCGTTGGAGAGGACCTTGATGCCCGCATTCTTCGACAACACGTTCTTGCAGCCGACCACGCGATCGATCACGGCCGAGACTTGCGGGCCGTTCTCGATGATCACGTCGCCTTTGCCGCCGAGCTTGTCGACGATGTACTGGCAGGCGATCTCGCCGGCCTGGACATTGTTGGTGGTGACCGTGGCGTCGGCGCCTTCAGCCGCTGTGTCGACGGCGACGACGGTGATGCCCGCGGCCTGCGCCTTCTTGATGGCGGCGCCGATCGCCTTCGGATCGCCGGGGTTCAACAAGATCAGATCGACGCCCGCGGCGATGAAATTGTCGATCTGGGTGACTTGCTTGCCGAGATCGTATTCGAAACCGACCGTGGAACGGCCTGATCCTGACGGGCGTCTCCGATGTCTGGCAATATGTGATCAAGGGGCTCGTCATCATCGGTCCCCCAGCCGCGCCTCTCCGAAGGCCTCCCGCGCCACTGCGAGGATTTCTTTTGACAAGGCAGGATCGTCGACAGCCCGGGCAAGGGTCAGCGCCCCGACCATTCCGGCGAAGGTTGCGATCGCGCGCTTGCGCCGTCGCGCTATGGGGCCCCTCCTGATTAGGAGGGCCAAGCGGTCCAGCTGCGCACGCACATAACCGGTGAGTTCGCGACGAACGCCGATCCGCTGGCGCGCAATGTCGGCGCCCAAAGCTGCGACGGCACACCCATTCGCGCGATCGGCGCAATGCCGTTCGGAGAGATACTCGGACACGAGATCGCTCAGATTCGCGTAGCAGCCTTGCTTCTCCACGTTCCGCTCCAATGCGCTCGCAACCGCCTCGGCAGCGAGATCGTCCTTCGAGCCGAAATGACCGTAGAATCCTCCATGTGTGAGACCGGCGGCGTCCATGATCGCATCAACGCCGACGCCGTCGAAGCCATGCTCACGAAACATCCGCGAGGCAGTTTCCACGATCCGCTCGCGGTTCTCCGCCGCCTTCTCCCGGCTCACCCGCATTTGTCCTTCCCTTCGGAGCACGCACCCTTGACAAGATATATGACGATTATCATTTTTCGATATAGATGGCGATCGTCATTTATCAATCCATGGAGTCCACGCATGAGCAATCCTTCCCTAGGCACGGCCCTCGTGACCGGCGCGTCTACGGGCATCGGCGCCATCTATGCCGATCGTCTCGCGAAGCGCGGCTACGACCTCGTCCTGGTGGCCCGCAACGAGGCGCGGCTCAAGGCGCTCTCCGCGCGCCTCTCCGCGGAGACGGGACGTTCGGTCACTCCGTTTCCAGCGGACCTCAACGACAAGGCGGACCTCGCGAAGGTGGAAACCATCCTGCGGGATGACCGGACCATCACCATGCTGGTCAACAATGCCGGCGTCGCCTCGGTCGCGCCCCTGCTCAGCGCCAACATCGAGGAGATGGAGGACATGATCGCCCTCAACATCATCGCCCTCACGCGCCTGACCTATGCCGCCGCGCCTGCATTCGTCGCGCGCGGATCGGGCACGATTATCAATATCGCGTCGATAGTGGGCATCTCGCCTGAGACGCTCAATGGCGTATATGGCGCGACCAAAGCCTATGTCATCGCATTGAGCCACTCGCTGCAGCACGAGCTGGCCGCCAAAGGCATCCGCATTCAGGCGGTGCTGCCCGGCGCGACTGCGACCGAGATATGGGACAAGGCCGGCCTCCCCGTCCAGAACCTGCCCGCAGAGATCGTGATGCAGGTGGAAGACATGGTCGATGCGGCGCTGGTCGGGCTCGACAAAGGCGAGGTGGTCACCATTCCCGGCCTCCATAATGGAGACGAATGGACCTCCTTCGAGGCCGCGCGTCGGGCCATCTCGACACGGTTCGGCAATTCTGCGCCGGCGCCGAGATACAAGATCGGTTCACCTCTGTTGCAGTGATCGAACTCTGCTCAAAGGAGAATGTGCATGAGCAAGCTCGATGGAAAGGTTGCACTCGTTACCGGTGGCACTAGCGGCATCGGCCTTGCGACCGCTAAGCGGTTCGTTAGCGAAGGCGCGTACGTCTACATCACCGGGCGCCGCGACACGGAATTGGCCGAGGCATTGAGGGAGATCGAGAAAAGTGTGACCGGCGTGCAAGGAGATGTCTCGAACCTCGACGACCTCGATCGCCTCTTCGCGCAAATCAAGCGCGAGAAGGGCAGGCTCGATGTCGTGTTTGCGAATGCGGGCGTCGCGAAATATGCCCCCTTCGGCGAGATAACGGAGGAGCTCTTTGACTCGATCTTCGACATCAACGTGAAAGGCCTCCTCTTCACTGTGCAGAAGGCGCTGCCCCTGTTGCCCGATGGCGCCTCCGTCATCCTGAACGCATCAATCGTCGCCAGCAAAGGGTTGTCGTCGAATAGCGTCTATAGCGCGACAAAAGCCGCCGTACGGTCGTTCGCGCGGACATGGACGACGGATTTGAAGCATCGCCGCATTCGCGTGAACGCGGTCAGTCCAGGTTCGATCGACACACCCGGATTGAGTGACTTGCTGGCTTCCTCGGAAGCTGGCGAGCAACGCCGCAAGATGATTACCGGCATTGTTCCGCTCGGCAGGTTCGGCACGCCCGATGAGATCGCGAAGGCCGTCGTGTTTCTGGCGTCCGACGACAGCAGCTACGTCACCGGGACGGAGCTGTTTGTGGATGGCGGCTTCGCACAAGTGTAGGTCGCCACGCGTGGAGGCGATAGCCGCAGATTGCGCACAGGGCCGAGGGCGGCGCATGGCTCAGCAAGCTGAGCGCTCTGATCAGCTTGCCGAGCTCGCCGCCGGCGAACGCCCTCGCTCCTATTGGAACTCTCGCTTGAGCGCCGTGTAGAGCGAGCGGAAGCGGGGCAGGCGTCCGGCATAGCCGGCCACCAGTCTGGGATCGGGCTCGACGATCCTTTCGATCGGCGGCGCCCGGCAGATTTCGGGGACGGACTCGCCCGTATGAGCAAGCCGCGCCAAGCGGGCCGCGCCAAAGGCCGGGCCCTTCTCGCCGGCCTGATGCAGAGCGAGCGGCTTGTCGAGCACCGAGGCGAGGATCTTCATCCAGAACAGGTTGCGCGCGCCGCCCCCGATCACGGAGGGGAGTTGTGGATCGGCGCCGGCGGCGCTGAGGGCAGCTTGAGCATCGGCGACGCTGAAGGCGACGCCCTCGAGCACCGCTTGCACCAGGTCCGTGGCCTTCGTCTGCAGATGCATCCCGAAGAACACGCCCTTGGCCTTGGGATCGTTATGCGGCGTCCGCTCGCCCTGGAGATAGGGCAGGAAGAGGAGATCGCCCGGCCCGCGAAAGGCGCCCTCGACCTGCGCCATCAGGGCGCCGATATCGCTGCTGCCGAGGATGCTGGCGATCCAGCCGGCGCAGCTCGCCCCGTTGAGCAGCGCCGCCATCTGGAACCAACGCTCCGGCACTGCATGGCAGAAGGCGTGGATGCCGGCGCTCGGCAGCGGCGCATGCGAGTTTCGCGTCACGACATATTGGGTCGAGGTTCCAAGCGAGATGAAGGCTTGTCGTTCCTGGGTCGCGCCGATGCCGACGGCGCCGCAGGCCGCATCGCCGCCACCGGCCGCCACGATGACCTCCCCACTCAGGCCCCAGGAAGCGGCGATGGCGGGCTTCAGCCTGCCGCTCGGCATCGTGCCTTCGAGCAGATGCGGCAGCTGATCCATGCGGATGCCGGTCGCCTCGACCAGCGCCGGCGCCCAGGCGCGGCGAGTTTCGTCGAGCAGCAAGGTTCCGGCGCCGTCCGCCATGTCGGTCGCGAATTCGCCGGTCATGCGCAGGCGCAGATAATCCTTGGGCAGCATGATGCGGGAGATGCGTGCAAAGATCTCTGGCTCGTGGCGGCGCAGCCAGAGGAGTTTCGGCGCCAGGAAACCCGGCATGGCGTCGACGCCCGCAAGATTGCCGATATCGGGAACAGCCTCGCGCAGCTCCCGGCATTCGGCCGCGGCGCGCCCGTCATTCCACAGGATGGCGGGGCGCAAAGGCGCATCGGCGGCGTCGAGGATGACAGCGCCATGCATCTGTCCCGAGAGCCCGATGGCGCGAATATTTGCCCAGCCGGCGGGGTTGCGGGCGCGCAGCTCGACGACCGCAAGCTCGAGCGCCGACCACCAGGCGAGCGGGTCCTGCTCCGACCACAGATCGCGCGGCCGCATCGAGATGAGCGGCACCTCGCTCTCGGCGATGATGACTTGCGCCTCGTCGACGATGATCGCCTTGAGGGCCGAGGTGCCGAGATCGAAGCCGGCATAGCTCGGCGATGCCGTTCCGCTCATCCGCCGGGCGCCAGCTTGGCGGGAGCCTCGGGCGCCGACTGGTGCCGCCAGACGAAGAGACACAGGAGCACGACCGGAATGCCGATAGTCGAGGTCATCGCGAAAAAGGTGGGGTAGCCGAAATGATCGACCATCACCCCCGATAGGCCGCCGATGAGCTTGCCCGGCAGCGCGTAGAGCGAGCTCAGCAGCGCATATTGGGTGGCGGCGAAGAGGGGCGAGGTGAGGGAGGACATATAGGCGATCAAGGCGGTGCCGGCGAAACCGGAGGCGAAGTTCTCGACGCTGATTGCGAGCGTGAGCAGGTCGAGCCGTGCCCCGCTCGCCGCGAGCCAGGCGAGCATCAGATGCGAGGCCGAGGCTGCGATGCCGCCGAAGAGCAAGGTCGGCATGAGCCCGAGGCGCGAGACTGCGAAGCCGCCCGCGAAGGCGCCAGCGATGCCGATCCAGACGCCATAGAGCTTCGAGACCGTGGCGATGTCGGATTTGGAGAAACCGAGATCGATGTAGAGCGGGTTCGCCATTACGCCCGAGACGAAATCGGGCAGGCGGTAGACCGCGACGAGCGCCAGGATCAGGACCAGCATCCAGCCGTGGCGGCGCGCGAGATCGGCGAGTGGCTCGACGAAGGAGGCGGCGAGATTCGGCCAGTGACGGGCGGGCGAAGACGCAATATCCGGACGGGGCAGGTCGGCGGCCGGCCCAGGGGCCAGGAGACAGGCGCCGACGCCGACCGCCATCATCGCCGCCATGGCAAGATAGGCGGCCTTCCAGCTCACGTAATCTGCGATGTAGAGCGCGCCGGCGCCGGCACAGAGGAGGGCGAGGCGATACCCGAGCTGGTAGGTCGCCGACATCACTCCCTGGCGTTCGGGTGGGGCGGCGTCGATGCGCCACGCGTCGATCACGACATCCTGGGTCGCCCCTGCGAAGGCGACGAAGAAGGCGCTGGCGATCGTCCAGCGGAGCGCATGAGCGGGATCGCCGAAGGCGAGGCCCACAAGGCCGATCGCGACGCCAAGTTGCGTGACCAGCATCCAGGCGCGCCGCCGCCCGAGAAGCCCGGCGAGGCCCGGCAGGTCGACGGCGTCGATCACCGGCGCCCAGATGAATTTGAGGCTGTAGGAGAGCGCCACATAGCTCATCAAGCCGATATCGGTGCGCGTGACGCCGACCTCGCGCAGCCAGGCCGATTGGGTCGAGAAGACGAGGAGAAGCGGCAGGCCCGAGCTGAAGCCGAGGGCCAGCATCAGCGCCAGGCGTCGGTCGGTGAGGATGTCGGCGGCGAGCGGCCAGCGTTTTTCAATGAAGCTCATGCGTCATCCTGGCACGAATCGCGGCTCGCGGGAGCATGACGCGAATGAGGTGTCATGTGAACCGCGCTTTGGCCTGCCGGATTGCTGGTTTTCCGTCACCGCGTGTTCGCATAAAGTGCGGGGACGGCCATGATCGATATCGCGCATCGGCGGAGGGGAGGCGGCTCATATGCAACTCGGCGATTTCAAGGTGCTCACCTTCGATTGCTACGGGACCCTGATCGATTGGGAGAGCGGCATGATCGCGGCGCTGAAGCCGCTGACCGACAAGGTCCGCGGCGAGCTGACGCGCGACGCGATCCTCGCGGCCCATGCAAAGCATGAATCGGCGCAGCAGCGGCAAACGCCTGCAAAACTCTATCGCGATCTCCTGTCCGTCGTTTACAAGCGCCTATCGGAGGAATGGGGCGTGCCGGCGGCCTGGGAGGAATGCCTCGAGTACGGGCGCTCGGTGAGGAATTGGCCGGCATTCGAAGATTCGCCCGCCGCCCTGCAATATCTCAAGGCCCATTATAAGCTCGTCATCCTCTCGAATGTCGACAATGAATCCTTCGCGCATAGCAATGCCAGGCTCGGCGTGACCTTCGATGCCGTGCTGACGGCCGAGGATATCGGCTCCTACAAGCCGAGCCCGCGCAATTTCGAATATATGCTCGAAAAGCTCGGGGGTTGCGGCATCGCCAAGACCGAGATCCTGCATACGGCCGAAAGCCTGTTCCATGACCATGGGCCGGCCAATGCCTTCGGGCTCTCCTCGTGCTGGATCCATCGCCGCCATGCCCAGCAAGGGTTTGGGGCGACCATGGATCCGGCAACGACGCCGCACCATGATTTCCGCTTCACCAGCCTTGGCGAGATGGTGGAGGCCCGTCAGCAGGAACGTCGGGGCTGATCATTCCGGGGGCGCGCCTCTGCGGATCAGTTGACGAGCGACACCCAGGCGCCGTTCTCGGCTGACGACCGCACGACCGCCTCGATGAATTCCATGCCCTTCACCCCATCCTCCACCGAGGGCAGGGCGGTCTCGACTTCGGGGGCGCGACCTTGCCGGGCGGCGCGAATGGCGATGGCGGCCTCGCCATAGAGATTGGCGAAGCCTTCGAGATAGCCTTCCGGATGGCCGGCCGGGATGCGGGTCAGGCGGGCGGCTTCCGGTCCCGCACCGGCGCCGCCGCGCGTCACCAGGCGCTTCGGCTCATCGAGCCGCGAGACCCATAAGCGGTTGGGCTCTTCCTGCGCCCATGCGAGGCTGCCGGTCTCGCCATAGATGCGTAGGCGCAGATCGTTCTCATGCCCCGCCGCCACCTGGCTCGCCCAGAGCATGCCCTTGGCGCCGCCCGCGAAGCGCAAGAGGACGTGGATATTGTCGTCGAGCGCCCGGCCTTCGACGAAGGCCGTCGCATCGGCGCTGAGGCTCGCGACATCGAGGCCGGTGACGAAACAGGCGAGGTTGAAGGCATGGGTGCCGATATCGCCGACGCAACCGCCTGCGCCCGAGCGCTTGGGATCGGTGCGCCAAGCGGCCTGCTTCGATCCTGTGTCCTCGAGCTTGGTGGCGAGCCAGGCCTGCGCATATTCGACCTGCACCACACGGACCTTGCCGATCTCGCCGGTCGCGACCATGTGGCGCGCCTGACGCACCATCGGATAGGCGGTGTAATTGTGCGTCAGCACGAACAGCTTGCCGCTCGAGCGCACGAGCGCAGCGAGCGCCTTCGCTTCCTCCAAGGTCGCGGTCATCGGCTTGTCGCAGATGACATGGATGCGAGCCTGCAGGAAAGCGCGCGCCGCCGGAAAGTGCATATGATTCGGCGTGACGATGACGACCGCCTCGATGCCGTCGGCGCGCGCGGATTCCCGCATCGCCATCTCCTCGAAGGAGCCATAGGCGCGCTCGGGCGCGAGGCCGATCGCTGCCGCCGATCGCCGCGCGCGTTCGGGTTCGCTCGACAATGCGCCGGCGACCAGCTCGAACTGATCGTCGAGCCGGGCAGCGATCCGGTGCACGGCGCCGATGAAGGCGCCTTCGCCGCCGCCCACCATGCCGAGCCTGATCCTGCGTGATGCGGCCTCGCCGCTATCCGGGCTTGCCATGGACGCAATCTCCCAATGCTGGTGCGACCGCTCGGGGCGAATTCAAGTCAGGCCGAGCATGCGCTTGTTGGCAGCCTGATCGGTGCCCGCGGCCGCGAAATCGTCGAAGGCCTTCTCGGTGACGCGGATGATGTGCCCTTCGATGAAGGGGGCGCCTTCGCTCGCGCCTTGCTCGGGATGCTTCAGGCAGCATTCCCATTCGAGCACCGCCCAGGAGGCATAATCATATTGGGCGAGCTTCGAGAAGATCGCCGCAAAATCGACTTGGCCGTCGCCGAGCGAGCGGAAACGGCCGGCCCGGTCGATCCAGGGCTGGTAGCCGCCATAGACGCCGACCCGGCCGGTCGGGTTGAACTCGGCGTCCTTCACGTGGAAGGCCTTGATCCGCTCATGATAGATGTCGATGAACTGCAGATAGTCGAGCTGCTGCAGCACGAAATGCGAGGGATCGTAATTGATGGCGCAGCGGCTGTGGTTGCCGACCCGTTCGAGGAACATCTCGAAGGTCGCCCCGTCATGGATGTCTTCGCCCGGATGGATCTCGTAGCCGACATCGCAGCCCACCTCGTCGAAAGCGTCGAGCAGCGGCTTCCAGCGCCTGGCGAGCTCGTCGAAGGCCGTCTCGACGAGGCCGGCCGGCCGCTGCGGCCAGGGATAGAGATAGGGCCAGGCGAGCGCGCCCGGGAAGGTGACGTGGGCCGCGAGACCAAGATGCCCCGAAGCCTTCGCGGCCATGCGCACTTGCTCGGCGGCCCAGGCCGCGCGGGCGGCGGGCTTGCCGCGCACCTCCGGTGCCGCGAAGGCATCGAAGGCCTCGTCGAAGGCCGGATGCACGGCGACCAACTGGCCTTGCAGATGGCTCGACAGCTCGGTGATCTCGACGCCGGCTGCGGCGCAGACGCCCTTCACCTCGTCGCAATAAGCCCGTGAGCTCGCCGCGAGCTCGAGGTCGAACAGCCGCTTGTCCCAGCTCGGAATCTGAACGCCCCTATAGCCCAATCCGCTGGCCCATTGGGCCATGGATTGGAGCGTGTTGAAGGGCGTCGTGTCCCCCGCGAATTGCGCAAGGAAGATGGCTGGGCCTCGCATCGTCTTCATCGGCGTTCGCGGCGGCAATCCGCCGCCTCCTCTCATCAGGGCAAAGGGAAACGGGTCTCGGCAATGGGCGGTCGTGGCAGCATCCGCGCCAACCTAGCGCGGTGTTCGCCAAGCCGAAAGGCCTGGCGTGCCGGCGAGGACTGCGATCAGCGCGCAAGAAGCGGAGTGCGGCGAAGGCTCCCTATCGGCAGGTTGCGGCCGCAAATCCGGACATGAATGGAGTTGGATGTGACCGCAGTTGCTGGAAAAATACTTGTCGAAAAGGTTGCCATCGTGACCGGCGCGAGCTCAGGCATCGGCCGCGCCACGGCGAAGCTGTTCGCGAGAGAAGGCGCGAAGCTCATGGTGACGGCAAGGCGGCAAGCCGAGCTCGACACACTCGTCGCCGAGATCGAAGCGGCCGGCGGTCATGCCGTCGCGATTGCCGGCGACATCAAGGACGAGGCCTTGGCCAAGGCGCTCGTCGACACGGCGCTTCACCGCTTCGGCGGCCTCGACATCGCCTTCAACAATGCCGGCACCGTCGGCGAGGTGGGGCCGGCCCCGAGCTTGTCGACGGCTGGCTGGCATGACACGCTCGACACCAACCTGACCAGCGCCTTTCTTGGCGCCAAATATCAGCTTCCGGCGATGATCGAACGTGGCGGCGGCTCGCTCATCTTCACCTCGACCATCGTGGGCTACACGGTCGGGTTCCCCGGCATGGCGGCTTATGCGGCGAGCAAGGCGGGGCTGATCGGACTGACGCAGGTCATCGCCGCCGACTTCGGGGCCAAGGGCATAAGGGCAAATGCCATCCTGCCCGGCGGCACCGATACGCCGATGGGCCGTGCCGTGACCAATACTCCCGAGGCCCTGGCCTTCGTCCAAGGCCTGCACGCGTTGAAGCGCATCGCGGCGCCCGAGGAGATCGCGCAATCGGTGCTCTATCTCGCGTCGAGCGCCTCGAGCTTCGTGACCGGCACGGCGCTGTTGGTCGATGGCGGCGCATCGATCAACCGGACCTGACGGGCGGAGCCGCGCATCGGCTCAGCCGAGAAACGGGCCTGCGCATCGTCGCAGGCCCGGCTTCATTCGGACAGGCATCTCTGCCTCGTAAGGCTCAATGCGCCTGCAGGCGCGACCAGGGCATGACCAGCCATTCAACCGCGGCGACCACCAGGAACAGCACGATGCCGAGCAGGCTCAGCCAGACGAGAGCGGCCCAGGCGAGAGGGCTGTCGAGTTGCGAATTGGCCGACAGCAGCAAATTGCCGAGCCCGGCATTCGAGCCCACGAACTCGCCGATCACGGCGCCGACGACGGCAAGCGTCACGGCCACCTTGGCGCCGGCGAAGATGTGCGGCAGGGCGGCAGGCAGCTGCACCTTCCAGAACACCTGCATGCGCGAGGCGCGCAGCGAGCGCGCGAGCTCGAGGAGCCCTGTGGGCGTGGCGGCAAGCCCAGTCGCCGTGTCGACCACGATCGGGAAGAAGGCGACCAAGAAGGCGATCGCCAGCTTCGATTGCAGCCCGAGCCCGAACCAGGCGAGGATGATGGGCGCGATCGCGACCTTGGGGATCGACTGCGTCGCGACGAAAATCGGGTAGAGCGTCAGGTTGAGCAGGCGCGAATTCGCCACCGCGACCGCCATCGGAATACCGACCGCCAGCGCCAGGCCGAAACCATAGGCGGATTCGAGGAAGGTCGGCCAGGATTCGCGCAAGAGCAGCGGCCAGTTGCTGGCCATCGACGCGGAGATGCCGACGGGACTGGGAAGCACGATCGCATTGATCTTGAAGAGGTCGACATAGGCCTGCCAGGCGATCACGATGACGCCCAAGCTGATCAGGGGATAGATGACGAAACGCAGATGATCGAGTTTCATCGCGTGACCCCCAGCGCCCGTCCGGCCCTATGCTGGAATGCGGTGAAGCTATTCGAATAGCGTGTCTCGGGGCTGCGGGGATAAGCGATGTCGACCTCGATATAGTCGGCGATGCGCGCCGGGCGCTTGCTGAAGACCACGACCACATCCGAGAGATAGACCGCTTCGCTGATGCTGTGGGTCACGAACATCACGGTCGTGCCGGTCGTGGCGCGTATCTTCAAGAGCAGGTCGTGCATCTCCATGCGCGTCAGCTCGTCGAGCGCCCCGAAGGGTTCGTCCATCAGGAGGAGCGTCGGTTGATGCACGAGCGCGCGACAGAGCGCCACGCGCTGCTGCATGCCGCCCGAGAGCTGGGCCGGATAGAAATTCTCGAACTCGGACAGGCCGGTGAGCGCCAGCAGCTCGCGCGCCTGTTTGGCGGCCTTGGCGTCGTTGCGGCCCGAGATCTCCATGGGGAAGAGCACATTGGCGAGCACGCGGCGCCAGGGCATGAGGTTCGGCTGCTGGAAGACGAAGCCGAAATCCTGATGCGGTCCCGTGACCTTCTGGCCGCGCACCTCGACGAGGCCGCTCGTCGCGCGGTTGAGGCCGGCCACGATCTTGAGAAGCGTGGTCTTGCCGCAGCCGCTCGGGCCGAGAAGGCTGACGAGGCTGCCCTTGACGAGGTCGAATGAGATGTCCTCGATGGCGACCAACGGCTCGGCGCCCCCGCCTGCGAAGACCTGACGGATATTGCGGAAACGCCCGAGAATTTCGGCCCCCTCCGGAGACGGCGTCAGCTGCAACGTCGATGCGGTCACGGAAGCACCGGAGTCTCCGGCAGGAAGCCGGTCGCGTAAAGATCGCTCGCTATCGGGGGCGTGCCCGTCACGCCGATATATTTCACGACGAAGTCGAGATTGGCTTGGAACTTGGCGGGATCGAACCAGCCGAGCCCGTTCTTGCGCGTGTCGGCCGTGACGGCGAGATCGCGCACCGTCTCGATCTCAGCCTGGATCCCATCCTCATTGAGGGTCGGGATGAACTGCTTCTCGAAGGCTGCTGCCCGCTTCGGGTCGTCGAGGGTGAGCTTCCAGCCGCGCAAGGCGGCGCGGACGAAGCGCTTCATCACATCGGGGTTCTTCTCGATATAGGCGTCCGTCGCCGCGATGCCGAGCGAGTAGAGATCGAGCCCGTGATCGGCGAGCAGGAAGGTCTCGAGCTTGGCATTGGCGGCGCGCGCGCCACCTTCGAGGCCTGGTCTCGACATCACGAAGAACTCGATCGCCGGAACCTGGCCGGTGAGCAGCAGATTGGCGCGTGCCGCCGGCGCGACATTGGCGATCTCGAGCTTGGCGGGATCGAGCCCTTTCTGGGTCATGAAGCCCTGGATCACTTTCGGCGTGAAGCTGCCCGCGCCTGAACCGAGCTTGAGGCCTTCGAGCTGCTCGGGCCGGGTCACCGCCGCCCCCGGCGACAGGCTGAAGATGGCGTAAGGCGACTTCTGGTAATTGATGGCGACCATCTTGATCTTGGAGCCCGCCGCCCTGGCGAGCACCAGGCCCGGCACATCGATCAGCCCGATCTGGGCGAGGCCCGAATCCACGGCCTGCAGCACCTGCGCGGTGCCCTGCGCCGGGATGATCGTCACCTCGAGGCCTTCCTCGCGGAATAAGCCTGCGCCGACGGCCGCGTACCAGGCGGCATGGCGGCCGAGCGGGATGAAGTCGAGCGAGAAGGTGAGCTTGGTGGGTTCCTTCACCTGGGCCGAGGCCGGCGGCACGACCGCGAGGCAGGCGAGCCCCAAAGCGACAAGAAATGAACGCCGGCACGCCCTCGTGAAATATGTCCGCATTGTCCTCTCCCTGGCGCGTCGAGCCCGTCCTCAAAACATCCCCTCTTCGTCGGAAAGTCAAGATATTTTCGACAATCTTGTTGTTTGCCGGAAATTATGGTGATATCCGCTAACGGCGATCGCGCCGGCGAGGCCTCGTTCGGCCGGGTCGTCAGTGGAGGACAAGCTGCCAATGCCTCAGCCTTCGGCCAATCAGGATGTGCAGCCGTCGCTATCGGCGCAGGTATTCGAGCGCTTGCGCTCGGACATCATCGGCTGTCGCCTGCAGCCCGATGCCCGGCTGCGGCTCGAGGAGCTGCGCGAGCGCTATGGCGCGGGCGCGAGCCCCATTCGCGAGGCCTTGATGCGGCTCGAGGTCGAAGGGCTCGTTATCCTCGAGCAGAATCGCGGCTTTCGCGTCTCGCCGATTTCGCAGGCCCATCTCGTCGACCTCACCGCCAATCGCATCGAAATCGAAGGCCTGGCGCTGCGCTGGGCGATGGAGCGCGGCGGCGTCGAATGGGAGGCCGAGATTCTCGGCGCCTTCCACCGCCTCAGCCGCCAGAGCAAATCGGAAGCTGGCGAGCAAGGCCGCATCAGCGAGGCGTGGAAGAGGGAGCATCGCGCCTTCCATCGCGCGCTCGTCGCGGGATGCGGTTCGCCGATGCTCATGTCGATCCGCGAAACGCTGTTCGATCAGGGCGAGCGCTATGTGGCGCTGTCGATCGTGCGCAGCGCTCCCCCGCGCGACGATGTCGGCGAGCATAAGCGCATCATGGATGCGGTGATCGCGCGCGACCTCGACAAGGCGCTTGCCGCCAATCGCCAGCATATCGAGCGCACCACCGAAAAAGTGTTGGCGACGATCCAGGTGTTGGCGGCCTGACATGCTCGCGGCCTGACATGCTGGCGGCTTGACGGCGCCGGCACGAAACAAGCGGATGAGGTGCGCATGACGGGCGGGAGCAATTTGGGGGGCGGAACTGATTTCGACGCAGGCAGTCTGGACGCAGGCGCGCTCGCGGCCCTCGTCGGCCGGCTGTTTCGCGCCGTGGGCCTCTCGGAAAAAGCCGCGGCTCTTGTCGCCGAGACCTTGGTCGATGCCGATCTCTCAGGCCAGCCTTCGCATGGCGTGATGCTGGTCGACATGTATCTCGACCGCCTGCGGCGCGGCTCGGTGAGCCCGCGCGAGGAGGGAGAGATCGTCGTCGACCGCGACGGCGTCGTGGTGCTCGATGCGCAGAACGGGCTCGGCCAGCTGATCGGCGATCAGGCGATGGCCTTGGCGGTGGAACGGGCCAGGTTGCACGGCAGCGGCATCGTCGCCGTGCGGCACGGCTTTCATTTCGGCGTGGCGCGCCGCTATGCGGTGGCGGCGGCCGATGCGGGCTGCATCGGCATCGCGATGTGCAATACCCGCCCGCTCATGCCGGCGCCAGGCGGCGCCGAGCGTGTGGTCGGCAATAACCCCATCGCCATCGCGGTGCCGACCGCAGGCGAGATGCCGATCGTCCTCGACATGGCGACGAGCGAGGCCGCCATGGGCAAGATCAGAATGGCGGCGAAGTCCGGACACGCCATTCCGCCGAGCTGGGCCGTCAAGGCCGACGGCTCGCCGACCACCGATGCCGAGGAGGCGATCAAGGGCATGTTGCTCCCTTCGGCCGGGCCGAAAGGCTTCGGCCTCGCCTTCATGATCGACCTGATGAGCGGGCTTCTCTCTGGCGGCGCCCATGGCGACAAGGTCAAGCCGCTCTATGGCGATCCGGCCATTCCCTATGATTGCTCCTCGCTCTTCATCGCGATCGACGTGCCGCATTTCCGCGCCTTGGATGGCTTTGAGCAGGAAGCGGAAGCAGCCGCGAGGCGCGTCCGCGAGGGGCGCAAGGCGCCCGGTGTCGAAGAACTCCACACGCCGGGTGCGCCGGAATGGACACGGCGCCGCAACTCTAAGGGGCGTGTCCGCCTGGATCCGGCCGTGCTCGCCATGCTGGGGCGGATGGCCGGCGAGCTCGGGATCGACGCTTCCGGGCTGCAGACGACAAGCGCAAACGACGAGGAGAGCAAACGTGGCCAAGCGTGAAGTGACGACCGATGCCCTGCGCAAGCCGATGGGGCATTTCTCCCAGGCGACCATGATCGAGGCGGCGGGCACTCTCGTCTTCATCTCGGGGATGACGGCGAGGCGTCCCGACGGAACGATCGCCGGCATCGGCGACATCACCGAGCAGACGAAACAAGTCTGCGAGAACCTCAAATCCGCTGTCGAGACGGCTGGCGGCGGGCTCGACGATATCTGCCGTGTCGACGTCTATGTGCGCAACATGGAGCATTTCGATGCGATCCACGCGGTAAGGCGCCAATATTTCAAGCCGCCGCTGCCCGCCTCGACCATGGTCGAAGTGACGAAATTCGTCTCGCCGGATTATCTCATCGAGATCAACGCGATCGCGGTGCTGCCGCCGAAGGGGACCGCCTGATGCGCTTCGCGACGATAAGGCACGAGGGCTCGGAGCGGGTCGCCGTGGTGGTGTCCGACGCGGAGCTGGCGCTGCTCCCGAAAGATCTCGGCGATCTCGTGGGGATCATCCAGGGCGGGCCTGAGGCATTGGCGCGCATCCGTGTTTTGCTGCCCGATTTGCGCCAACGGCTGCCGCTCGCGGGCGCAGCGCTGCTCGCGCCACTGCGCCGCTTCCGCCGCGACATTCTCTGCGCCGGTTGGAATTATTGGGATCATTTCGAGGAGGGCAGGGGCAAGCGCGAAGGGCAGGAGGTGCCGCGGCCCGAGCATCCGACCTTTTTCACCAAGAGCCCCGACACGGTGATCGGGCCGAATGACGAGATCGGCTTCGACCCGAACATCTCCGTCAAATGGGATTACGAAGCCGAGCTCGCGCTGGTGATCGGCAAGACGGGCCGCAGCATACCGCAGGCGAAGGCGATGGACCATGTCTTCGGCTATCTGCTCGCCAATGACGTCTCGCAGCGCGATCTGCAGCGTGCCCATGGCGGGCAATGGCTGAAGGGCAAGAGTATCGATGCCACCATGCCGATCGGGCCTTTTGTCGTGACCGCCGACGAGCTCGATTGGCGCGACGTGCAGCTGCAATGCAGAGTCAACGGCCAGGTGCTGCAGGACGCCTCGACCAAGCTGATGGCCTTCCCGTTGCCGGTGCTGATCGAGGAATTGTCCTTCGGCATGACGGTGCGGGCGGGTGACCTCGTGTTGACCGGAACGCCGGCCGGCGTCGGCAACGCCAGGACGCCGCCTGTGTATCTCACGGACGGCGACGAAGTCGTGGTGAGCGGCACGGGAATCGGCGAATTGCGCAACCGCATGCGGGAAACCGATCTGCGTGCCGCGACGGCGCCGGGCGATGGACAATCATAAGGAGACGAGGCGATGAGCGACATCCACGGCGTCAAGCGATCAGCCGAGCTCGGCATCAAGCTCGGCGAGGTCGGTCAGAGGATCGTGCTTGAGAACGATTACGTCCGCGTCTGGGAAGTGGCGCTGGAGCCCGGAGAGACGATCGACTTCCACATCCATCACCATCCCTATCTCGTGGTCTCGCTGGGCGGCGGCGAGAACGAGGTCGAGACGATCTTCGGCGATAAGCGCGCCACCAACGAGCCGCTCGGAGAGACGGTGTTCATCGACGGCATGCGCCCGGTGCACAAGCTCACCAACAAGGCGAAGCTGCCTTACCTGTCGCGGCTCATCGAGCTCAAGCACGTGACCTGGAAGCCGGGTGAGGCCGCCCTGCCGGCCGGAGAAAAGCCCGCGGCCGCTTCCATGCCGACCTCGATGCCGGCCGAGGCGACAAAGGCGCTCGAGGAAATCCTCATCCAGACCGCCGATCTGCACTGGGTCGACAAGACACTCGCTGGCCTGTCGCAGAAGATGCTCTGGCGCAACGAGGAGACGGGAGCGAGCATCGCGCTCGTCAAGTTCGAGAAAGGCTCAGGCATCCCCGACGCGCATCTGCACGCCTCGAACCAGTTCATGTACTGTATCACGGGCAAATACCGCTACGTGCCGACCGGGCTGACGCTGACGCCCGGCGTGTTCTACTGCAATCCCAAGGGCAGCGTGCACGGCCCGACCATCGCCGACGAAACCTCGGTCTTCCTCGAAATCTATGACGGCCCGCATTATCCGGTGCGCCCGTCCTGGTACAAGAGCGATGAGGATGCCCGCTGACATGGAGGCTGCGAAACCGGGCGGATGGGACGTCCACACCCATCTCGTGCCGCAGCCCCTGATCGATGCGGTGGCGAAGAGCGGCGCCTACACCATGAGCTTGCGCCCGGGGCAGCTCTGCATCTGCGGGCATGGCGTCGCGCTGCATCCGCTCTGCGAGGCCGACAAGCTGGTCGACAGGGTGCGCGCCGACGGGCTCGACGGCGCCATCGTCTCGGTGCCGCCGCCTCTGTTCCGGCCGGATCTCTCCCGCGACGACCGGCGCGCCTATGCGGATCTCGTCAATCAGAGCCTGATGCAGGTCTGCCGAGCCCATGCCCCGGTCTTGCGCCCTCTCGCCTACCTGCCGGCCGAGGACCCCGAGATCGCGACCGCAGTCGCAACTTCGCTCCGGGCGGATTGGGCCGGCGTGGTGATCGGCACCGAGCTTCCCGGGCGCTCCTATGCGGATCGCGATTACGCGCCGCTCTGGCGCTTGCTCGAAGACCAGGACCTGCCGATCTTCATCCATCCGGGCTCGGCACCGGATGCGCGGCTGCAACCCTTCTATCTCACCAATCTCGTCGGCAATCCGGTCGAGACGACGATCGCGGCGGCGCAACTCGTCTTCGGCGGCGTGCTGCATGATTATCCGCGCCTCAAATTCATCCTCGCCCATGGCGGCGGCACCGTCGCGGCGCTCGCTGGCCGGTGGCAGAAGGGGATGACGACCAAGCGCCCCGGCGTTCCCGAGCTCGCTTTGCCGCCGATCGAAGCCGTGCGGCGGCTCTTCGTCGACAGCCTGGTGCATAGCGCCGCTTATGGACGGATGCTGATCGAGGTCCTGGGCGCCGACCGCATCCTCCTCGGCAGCGACTGGCCGTTCCCGATGGGGGCCGACAGCGCCGATGCGGACCTTGCGGCCTTCACGCCGGACATCGTCGAGACCATCCGCAAGCGCAATGCGCAGCACGTATTCGGACGCAGGCTCGCCTGGCCGGCGGGCTGAGCAGCGCAGTCGGCGCCGGTCCTTCACCTCTCCCCGCAAAGTAGCGGGGACAGGGAGCCGCGCTGGCGCCTAGTTGAGTATTAGCGCACCTTCGGGAGCACCTCATGGGCTCCCGTCAGCCCCCATTCGATGATCGCTTCGATGATCGGGATGAGGCGCGTCCCGAGCTTCGTCAGGCTGTATTCGACCTTGGGGGGCACGACCGGATATTGCTTGCGGTCGATCAACCCCCGCTTCTCCAGCTCCTTCAGCTCGCGGCTGAGTATGCGCGGCGTCACGGGCTTCCCTTGGCAGGCGATCACCAGCGATTTACGGATCTCGCCATAGCGGCAAGGGCCTTTGATGAGCACCCACAGGGTCCGCAACTTGTATTTCCCACCGACGACTTGATCGAATGCGATCAACGGACACAGCCTCGGCAGCTTGGCTTTGCTCTCGGCCATCTCGGCTCGCTCCACTTCAAGCCGAATTCTAACGCTTTCGCCAGTACTTGCAATAAGGCGCGTAGTATCAATTTTGTCCGTACTGGCGAAAGCGTACCGTTGGCGATATCTTCGGCTCGCAACCATCGGTCGCGGCAGAGGGAGGTCGAGATGTCTCAAAGCGGCATGCAATTGGCGAAGGCCTATATCGAGGCCGTCGGGAACAAGGAGTTCGCGAAGTTGCCTGAGTTCCTGCACAAGGATGTGGAATTCACGAGCCCGGGCCTCGCCACGCTTCAAGGAGCGCAAGACTATATGGCGGCGCTCAAGCGGCTCGGCGTCATTCTCCTGCGCAATGACGTCAAGAAGACTTTCGCCGCCGGCGACGAGGTCTGCATCATCTACGACTTCGTGACCGACACTCCGGTCGGCGCCGTCCCGAGCGTCGAATGGCTCGGCATCGAGGACGGCAAGATCAAATCCGTGCGGCTGATCTTCCATAGCTTGCGCTGGCCGGAAGTCCGCGAGGAGGTCATGAGGCGGGCGAAGAGCGGCCAGATTTAGCGTGCGCCAAGTAGCTGGGCGCACTGTCCAGCGGATACATAGGTTACAAAATAGACCGGATACATGGGTGACAGTCGTTCATGTTTCGGTCTGCGTCGCCTCGCCGCCCCCGGGGGCGGCGAGGCGACGCAATTTTTTCTTGTCCGGATCGATCCAGCCGATCGGCACATCGAAGAAGCGGACCTGCCATTGACCCGCCTCGTTCTCCTCTACGGCGACGGCCTCGCCGACTAAGGCGCTGCAGATATGGATGAGGTCGCCCTGCCACTTGATCTCGCCGTTTGATCGCACTTTGCGGACCGCCGCCTCGCTCGGATAGTCGGGCTCGGGAAGCCGGTTGGGCATCTTGCGAGGTGAGCGCTGATAGACGCTGGCCGGGGGGCGTTGACCGAGCGCCTCATGCGGGCGTTCGTGGTTGTAGTCGCGGGCGAAAGCCTGGAAGCGGCGAGCTTGGGCGGCGCGGTTCGGCTCGGGCGGCCGCATGGCCTCCAAGAGGGTGAAGTGGAAGCGCTCGTGCCGGCCGTTCTGTTGCGGATGGCCGGGATCGATCCGCTCATGCTTGATGCCCAGCTTGATCCACCAGGCCGACAGCGCCGTCAGTCCGGTCGTGCCGGTCGAGGCGAAGGGCGGGCCGTTGTCGGAACGGATCACCTCCGGCAGGCCGTAGTCCCGGAAAGCACGCTCGAA
Source organism: Rhizobiales bacterium GAS188 (assembly GCA_900104855.1). NCBI lineage: Bacteria > Pseudomonadati > Pseudomonadota > Alphaproteobacteria > Hyphomicrobiales > Rhizobiales bacterium GAS188. The sequence continues at coordinate 7,785,076 of FNSS01000001.1, read as the reverse complement.
CACGGGCTTGGCTTCATCATGAGCGGTGCTGCCGGTGGCTGCCACACTGATCAGATAGCGGCTGAATCCATCTGTCATCGTCAAGGGTTCAACGCGCGAGCCATCACGCAATCGCACCCAACCCTTGTGGTCCACGCCCCACACATGATTGGCATGCTGCGGCACCGTCAGCTCGCCCAGGCGCGGCGGCCCACGACGCCGAAACCGCCGGCTGCTCACTTCCCCCGCACGCTTCAAGATCTCACCTGCTGTCGAGGCAGAAGGCCAATCCACATCCGGTTGACCCGCCGAAAGCCTGGCGATGATCTTGCGCGGCCCCCAGCTCTTGCGCTTGCCCTTCAAGCCCACAATCGCCTCGACCAGATGCTGGGGCGTCGCGCGACCATGCACAAGCGGCGCACGCGAGCGTTCCATCAATCCAGCTGCCCCAAACTCAGCATAGCGCCCAAGCCACTTGTAACCCGTCTTGCGGCTGATCTCGTAGCGCTCGCAAAGTTCCGTCATCGTCCACCACCCAGATAAGTGATCGTTGATGAAACCAATTCGCTCGTCCATCGCACAGCTCTCTTGCCAAGGCATCGACTGGTCCTCCCAGCCGACAGAGAACTGTCACCCATCTTTCCGGTCCGTTCTGTCACCTATCTATCAGGGCTGCACAGCACTTCCTTCTCCCGCTTGCGGGAGAAGGTGCCCGAACGAAGTGAGGGCGGATGAGGGACGCTGGTGAAGCGCTCGACCGCTCCTCTTGCGGTGAAGCGCAAGAGCTTGAAGCTAAGACCTTGCGCCCCTCATCCGCCTCGGCTTCGCCTCGGCACCTTCTCCCGCCTCAAGTGGCGGGAGAAAGAAAGAGCCCGGTCACTTCGGCGGGCCGGCCCGCCATGTGTCCCAGTCCGCCACGATGGCATGTGCCAGCGTCCCTCCAACCCGATAGGCGTTGGTCACGGACGGCAGATAACCGCCCGATTTTGCCGCGAGCGACTCGGCCGGCGTCTGGCCCGGCGCTTCACGATCGAAATTCGATGCGGTTCGCAGCACCGCAACGCGGTTGAAATCCAGAAGCTGCGCCTCGGCCCCGCGCCGGAGCGCCGTCAAGGTCGCGTTGTCCTCCTGCTGGGTGGTGCAGGTAGTGGCGGCGCCATCGGTGATCAGCTTCGCCCAAGATCCCATGGCATCGCCCAGCTTCGCGCCATGCCACCAGGTGTCGGACGAGACAGTGTCGCAGATCGTCACCCTGGGCGCGGACGCGGCCGGCGCCGAGCCGTATCTCGCCCGATAAGCCTTGGCTGTGTCGTTGTCGCTGAGTTCCGTGTCCTTGGTCAGGCGATAGGCCGCCTGCAACAACGCCTCGTCGAGGCGATACACCTCGCTGGCATATCTCAGCTCGACCTTTTGTCCCGGCGCGCCGGCGCCGATCGCCACATAGCCGGTGCTCCAGCCCTCCGGCATCTCGCGAGCGTCGATCTCGTTTTGTAAGCCGCCATCGATCGCATAGCGCGCCCAATGGGCGGAACCGAGAGTGCCTTGGGCAGGATCGACGCCGGCGATGCCGGCAATCAGGAAATAGGTCTTCGACAGGTCAAAGCGGCCGCTATAGATCACCGCCGATATGGAGCTCGCGGCATTGGCGTAACCCATATTGGTGGTCATGACGCAGAGGCCGCCCTCCGTGCAACCAACCTCCGGGAAGGCCTTTGAGAGGCCGGGAACGGCGATCTTGCGGGTCAGCGCCTCGCCCTCGAGCCAGGGCTTCGCCTCGCCGCCGAACATGGTGATCACCAGAACCTTCGGCGCCATTTGCTGCGCCTGCGCTGAGGCCAGCACGGGCGCCGCGATCCACAAAAGTCCAGTGAGGCTCAATCCGATCTTGCTGAACATCTTTCCTCGCCTGTCCGCTGTGGCGCGGGTTGCCCCTGAGTAGCTATCGCGCCCGTTTGTCGCGCCAGCGATAATACATCACGGAGGGGGCAAGGAACCATGGATTGCCGCGATAGAATGGGCGCGTCTGGAAGCGGGTCTCGTCGAGAGCCGTCACGCCGTCCTTGAGCCCCAGCACCTGCTGTCCGAGCCGCATGCCGAGATAGCCGGCCATGCCGACCCCCGAGCCGCAATAGCCCATGGCATAATAGAGCCCGTCACGCTCTCCGATATGCATTAATTCATCGAAGGTGTACGCGACGAATCCATACCATGAATGGCTGATACGCGTGGTCGCGAGCTCCGGGAAGATCTGCGCCATCGCGGCATGCAGCAATGGCCCGCTGACCCGCGGCTGCGTTTCATTGTGGGAGACGCGACCGCCGAACAGGATCCGCCGCCCATCCGGCGAAGGCCGGTAATAATAGACGACCTTGCGCGTGTCGCTGACGATCCGCTCCTTGGGCGTCAATTGCGCCATCAGCTCGCGGGGGAGGGGCTCCGTGGCGATGATGTAGCTGCCGATCGGGATGACGCGCCGTTGCAGCCAGGGCGTCAGGCGGCCGGTATAGCCGTTGGTCGCGACCACCACCTGTCGGGCGGTGACCGGCCCTTTCACGGTATCGACGGTGAAGCCGGCATTGTCCTTGCGGATGGCGGTGGCGGCGCAGTGTGGAATCACCCTTGCGCCGGCGGAAAGCGCGCGCTCCAGCATGCCCTGGTGGAACCGCGCCGGATCGACCGAAGCGTGGCGCGCGAAGATCGCGCCGCCGAAATAGGCGTCGCTGCCCAATTCGCGCCGCTGCTCGGTGCGCGGCACCATATGCGCCTCGACCTCGAGGCCCTTCGGCTGCGCCGCGAGCTGGCGCGCCAGCTCCTCATATTTTCCTGGGCTGTGGGCGGCATGGAAGCGGCCGACCACCCGGAAATCGCAGTCGATCTTCTCAGCTGCGATGAAATCCGCTGCCCAGGCCAGCGAGTTCTGCCCCTCCTTGATGATGGCGAAGGCGCGCTCCGGGCCATGCTGTTTGGCAAGCGCGTCGAAGCCGGGCTTGATGCTCGTCGAGATCTGCCCGCCATTGCGCGTGCTGCAGCCAAAGCCCGCATCCTCGGCATCGATCACCAGCGTGTGGCGCCCGCCGCGTGCCGTCTGCAGCGCCGCGCTCAGCCCCGTATAGCCCGACCCGATGACGAGCACATCGACCTTCGCAGGCAGCGGCGTCTCGGGCAGGGCGGGCCGCGGCACCTCGTCCCACCAATAAGGCGTCAGCTTGAGGTCGTGACTGAAGAGGTGTTCGTTCATCTCGCTTCGCCCGCTATGGCCGAGGGCTGTTCGACATCGCGCAGCACGAGGTCGGCGCCTCTTTCGGCGACTGCGACGGTCGGCGCGTTGGTATTGCCCGAGGTGAGCGTCGGAAAGACCGACGCGTCGATGACCCGCAATCCGGAGAGGCCGTGCACCTTCAATTCGGGATCGACCACGCTTGCTTTCTCGTCTGGCCCCATGCCGCACGTGCCGATGGGATGAAACACGCATGAGGCGCGCCGCCGGATATCCTCGATGAACTCCTCATCGGATGCGATACCGCTTCCAGGCGCCATCTCCTTGGCGATGATCGCAGCGAATGACGGCATCGCGGCGAGCTTCCTCAGGAGCTTGGTGCATGCGAGGAGCTCATCGATATCGTGCTGGGTCGAGAGCGAATTTGGGATGATCATGGGAGCCGAAAAGGGATCGGCCGACCGTATGTGCAGATAGCCGCGGCTCGTCGGCCGGCAGGGCTGGGCGCCGAGCAGGAAGCCGGGAAACGGGTCGGGGCGCAGTAAAGCCCGCTTGCCCGGCACCGCCTTGGTGTAGCTGTGCGGGCTGAAATAGACCTGGACATTGGGGCGTGGCAGGTCCGGGCGGCTGCGCACGAAGCCGCCGCCTTGATTGACGCTGATCGAGAGCGGGCCGCGCCGGGTGAGGAGGTAGCGGATGGCGGCGCCGACCCGCCCGTGCCAGGTGCCGAAGACCTCGTTGAGCGAAGGCAGGCGCGAGCGGTAGATGTGATCGATGCAGAGATGGTCCTGGAGATTGCGGCCGACAACTTGGCTGTCATGCACCACATCGATGCCGTGGCCGCGCAAGAGCTCTGCGGGGCCGATGCCCGAGAGCTGCAGCAATTGCGGCGAGTTGATCGAGCCGGCCGAGAGAATGACCTCGCGCCCGGCGCTCGCCGTCATTGGCCGGCCGCCCCGTTCATATTCGACGCCGACGGCGCGCTTGCCCTCGAACAGGATGCGCGTCGCATGAGCGTGCGTCTCGACCCGCAGATTGGCCCCTCTCATGGCCGGGCGCAGATAGGCGCGCGCCGTGGACATGCGCAATCCGCCCTGCATGGTGATCTGATAGAGGCCGACACCTTCGAGGCTCGCGCCATTGAAGTCGGCATTGCGCTTCAGGCCGAGCTCGGCGCAGGCGCGCAGATAGACGTCGCAGAGCGGATGGCATTCGCGCGACACGTCCGATACGTGCAGCGGGCCGCCGGCGCCGCGCCATTCGTCAGCGCCGCCCGAATAATCCTCCGACTTGCGGAAATAGGGCAGGAGGTCCTGCCATCCCCAGCCAGGATTTCCCAGCGCTCGCCAATCGTCGAAATCGCCGGCCTGGCCACGGATATGCACCATGGCATTGATCGAGCTCGATCCGCCGAGCACTTTTCCGCGCGGCCAATAGCCTTGCCGGCCGGCCAATGCGGCTTCCGGCTCGGTGCGGTACATCCAGTTGATGCGAGGATCGTAGAAGGCCTTGCCATAGCCGATCGGCAACTGGGTCCAGAGCCGCCGCTCGCTCCCGCCAGCCTCGAGCAGCAGCACCTTATGGGCGCCGCTCTCCGTGAGACGACGCGCCAGAACGCAACCGGCCGAGCCCGCTCCGACAATGATATAGTCGAAGCTGGTCATGCGGTGTCGCGCTGCGTGCTGGATCGGGGCAAGGATATCATGAGGGGCTGCATCGGCTGCGACATTCCGGCTAAAGCGGCCTGATCGGCAGGTCCAATTTCAACTATCTGGCATACCATTGTGTCGCTTATGCCCGGGCAAGGCGGCGCGCCGGGCGGTCGACCTTGACCTGGCGTGCCAGCACCTCGCTCAGCACGGCGACGCCGCTCCGGATCGCCGGCGGCGCTATTGCGCCGAAGCCGAGCACCAGGCCCTTGACCTTGGTGGGCTCGATCGAGAAGCGGGCGATCGGCGAAACGACGATACCGCGCTCCGCTGCCGCTCTCGCCACCGCGATCTCGGACAGACTGCCGCGCAGATGGCCGATGGTGTGAAGCCCGCTTTCGGTCGGGACCACGTCCAATAATCCATCGAGATCGCGCCTGGCCGCTTCGCAGAGAGCCGAGTGCCGCTCCTCATAGATACGCCGCATGCGCCGGATATGCGCTCCGAAATGCCCTTCCTCGATGAACTCGGCCACCACCGCCTGGACGCTCGATGGCACGCCGTGCACGAAGGAGGCGGAGACCTTCTGGAAGGTGTCGACCAGCGAGGGCGGCACCAGCATGAAGCCCAAGCGAAGCGCCGGGAACAGGGATTTGCTGAAGGTTCCGACATAGATCACCAGCCCGGTGCGATCGACGCTCTTCAGCGTCGGCAAAGGCCGCCGGCCGAAGAAGAACTCGCCATCGTAGTCGTCCTCGATGATCCAAGCGCCGGCCTGCTCGGCCGATCGCAAGAGCGCCAAGCGGCGCTCGAGGCTCATGACATGGCCGAGCGGCTGATGGTGCGACGGCGTCACGAACGCCAGGCGAAACTGCGGGCTGCGCATCAAGCCCTCCTCGACCCGCAACCCTTCGCCGTCGACCGGCACCGGCACGAGCTCGGCGCCACAGGCGAGCAGGCTGTTGCGGGCCCCGATCGCGCCCGGATTTTCGAACCAGACCTTGTCGCCGGGGTCGAGAAGCACGGTGCCGATCAGATAGAAGGCCTGCTGGGCGCCGCCGACGATGAAGACCTGCTCCCTCTCACAGGCAATGCCGCGATTGGCGCGCAGATGCGCCGCAATGGCTTCGCGCAAGGCGGCATGGCCGAATGGCGCGCCATAGCCCATCACGTCCTCGCGACGGCCGCGCCAGTGCTTGGCCGCGAGGCGTGCCCATTGCGCCATCGGAAAGGCATCGAAGGCGGGGAGCGCGGTGATGAAGGCGCGCGGCGCGTAAGGCAGGCGCGGCCGGTCGCTGAAGCGGCCGACGGCAAGATCCATCGCCTTCGACAGATTGGGCTTGCGCTGCGGTGTGGGCTTGGTGGTCGACGGCGGTTGCCGGGGATGTTCCGATTTGAGCACGCCGCTCACGAAGGTGCCGGCACCGACGCGCGATTCGACGAGGCCCTCGGCGATCAGGCGCTCGAAAGCATCGATCACCGTGGTGCGCGACAAGCTGAGATCGCGCGCCAAGGTGCGGCTGGCCGGCAGCCGGGCACCGGCCGCGATGGCGCCAGACAGCATCAGGTCTCGCAAGATCACATAGAGCTGCGTGCCGATCGGTCGCGCCGAGCGATGATCGATCGCGATCGACAAGAGCAGGGCACCGCCCTCTCGCTTCACCATACCATCATGTCCATCCAACTCATCCGCGGAACCAAAATGGTATCACACTCTGTCGAAAGTGGACCTTATTTGACAGCCATTTCGCGCCGATCATCAGTGCATGAAAATCCGCAGCATCGAGACCTTCTGCAACCCATTCGTCGGATTCGTCCGGGTGACTGCCGATGACGGCGCGCAGGGCTGGGGACAGGTTTCGCCCTATCATGCCGACATCACCTCGCTGGTCCTGCATCGCCAGGTCGCTCCTTGGGCCCTCGGCGCGGACGCGCTCGACATCGCGGGGTTGGTGGACATCATTCCGCTGCGCGAGCACAAATTCCCGGGCTCCTATCTGTGCCGGGCAATGTGCGGCCTCGATACCGCGCTTTGGGATTTGCGCGGCAAGCTCGAAGGCAAGAGCATCTGCGAGCTCCTGGGCGGCACGCCGCGCCAGCTGCGCGTCTATGCGTCATCGATGAAGCGCGACATCACCCCGGCGCAGGAGGCGGAGCGGCTCACCCGCCTGCGCGATGAGCACGGCTACGACGCCTTCAAGTTCCGGGTCGGCGCCGAATGCGGCCGCGACGTCGATGAATGGCCGGGGCGTTCGGAAGAGATCGTGGAGGTGATGCACGGGGCCATGGGTGATGGCGTCGCCTTGCTGGTTGATGGCAATAGCGGCTTCTCGCCGAAGCGCGCGATCGAGCTCGGGCGCCTGCTCGAAGATCACGGCGTTTCGCATTTCGAGGAGCCTTGCCCCTATTGGGAGATCGAGCAGACCAAGGAGGTCACCGACGCTCTCAGCATCGATGTCGCGGGTGGCGAGCAGGACTGCATGATTCCGGTCTGGCGACGCATCATCGAGACGCGCGCGGTCGACATCATCCAGCCGGATGTCTGTTATCTCGGCGGGTTGACCCGAACTTTGCAGGTCGCCCGCATGGGCGCCGAGGCGGGGCTGCCCTGCACCCCCCACAGCGCCAATCTCAGCATGGTCACTTTGTTCACCATGCATCTCCTCGGCGCTATCCCCAATGCCGGAAAATATCTCGAATTCTCGATCGAGGGCGCGGATTACTACCCTTGGCAGGATGGTCTGTTCCGCAACTGGCCTTATGCGATCAGCGACGGCAAGGTGATGATCCCGAGCGAGCCCGGCTGGGGCGTCGAGATCGAGCCCGGCTGGCTGGAGCGCTCAGCCTATCAGATCAGCGCCAAGTCCTGATCCGATGACAAGTCCTGATCCTATTACGAGCCGTGATTTGACTTGAAGCCAGAGCCGTTGCGCAACGCGCCGACGGACACCACAGAAGGAGGCAAACGATGCTCGGAAAATGTCTGTTGGGCTCGGCGCTGTCCGCGATCATCCTGGGCGGAGCCGGCACGCTGCTGGCCGCGCCGGCGAGCGCGCAGCAATTGACGGTCGTCTCCTTCGGCGGATCGTATCAGGAGGCGCAAAGCAAGGCTTTGTTCCAGCCGGCTGCCAAGGCGATGGGCATCACCATCAAGGAGGAGACCTATGCGGGCATCGCCGATCTGCGGCTGAAGGTGAAGGCCGGCGCGGTGACCTGGGACATTGTCGCCAGCGGTTCGGGCAGCGCGGCACGGGCGGGCGCGGAGGGCATTCTGGAGAAGCTCGACTATAAGACGATCGACGTCTCGCATTTCGTGCGGGGAACCTCGCAGGATTATTGCGTCGGCGGCGATGTGTTCTCCACCGTGCTCGCCTGGAACACCAAGACCTATGGCGACAAGGGTCCGCAGAGCTGGGCCGATTTCTGGGACGTGAAGACATTCCCGGGCAAGCGCGCCTATCGCAACGCGGTCGCCGGCGCGCTCGAGCCCGCCTTGATGGCGGACGGCGTTGCGGCCGACAAGGTCTATGAGGTGCTGTCGGCGCCAGGCGGCATCGAGCGCGCTATCAAGAAGATCAAGGAGCTGAAGCCGAACATCGCCGTGTGGTGGGCGTCGGGCGCCCAGCATGCCCAGTTGATGAAGGATGGCGAAGTGGACATGATCACCGGCTGGAACGGGCGCTTCGACGTGGCCGCCAAGGATGGCGGCAAGGTTGCCTATACCTTCAATCAGGGCCTGCTCGATTATGACTGCTACGCGATCGCCAAGGGCGCGCCGCATAAGGATCTGGCGATGAAGTTCCTCGCCGAGATCTCGAAGCCGCAATATCAGGCCGAGTTCACGAAATACATCACTTATGGGCCGACCAACAGCACGGCCTATGACCTCGGCGCGATCGAGCCCGGCTACGCGAAGAAATTGCCGTCCTATCCGGACAATGCCGCAAAGCAGCTCGTGATCGATCTCGACTGGTATATCAAGTTCGAGGAGAAGGCTTCGGCCGCCTATCAGAACATGCTGACCGAGTGATCGGTTGATCGACGAGGACGACCGCCGAATGGCTCGCGGAGCATCACTTCCCATCAGCATCAGGCAAATCACCAAGGCTTATGGGGCGGTCCGCGCGCTCGACCATGTCGATCTCGAGATCAGGAGCGGCGAGTTTCTGACCCTGTTGGGGCCGTCGGGTTCCGGCAAGACGACCCTGCTCATGGTGCTTGCCGGCTTCACGCGCCCCGATTGGGGCAGCCTGAAATTCGGCGAGACCGAGGTGATCCGCCTCGCTCCGCACAAGCGCGATATCGGCATGGTGTTCCAGAGCTATGCCTTGTTCCCGCATATGGATGTCGCGGCCAATATCGGCTTTCCGCTGCGGCTGCGGAAAGTCGCCAAAGCCGACGCGGCGAAGCGGATCGAGCAGGCGCTGGAGATGGTCCAGCTCGCAGGTCTCGGCTCGCGCCGCGTCGAGCAATTATCGGGCGGCCAGAGGCAACGCGTGGCCTTGGCGCGCGCCATCGTGTTCGAGCCGCGCATCCTGTTGATGGACGAGCCGCTATCGGCGCTCGACAAGCAGTTGCGCGAGCATATGCAGATTGAGCTGCGGCGCCTGCACGACAAGCTCGGGATGACCACGGTCTATGTGACGCATGACCAGCGTGAAGCCTTGACCATGTCGGATCGCGTCGCCGTCATCCGGGGCGGACGCATCATGCAGCTCGATACGCCGAGGCGTCTCTACGAGCGGCCGGCCAACCGCTTTGTCGCCGAGTTCATCGGCGAATCGACGTTCCTGCCGGTCGAGACATCGAATGGTGCCTTCATCTGCCAGGGGGAGAGACTGAAGCTGCCGGGCAGCTCGACGCCGAAGGGACCTTGCCTCTTGATGCTGCGCCCCGAAAGGCTGCAGATCCTGAGCGGCGCGATGCAGGACCATCGGCAGGATCATTTGAACGTGCTGCGCGGCATCGTTCAGAACATCGTCTACCAAGGCGACAGCTTCCTGCTGCAGGCCAGGCTCGCCGGCGGCGCCGAGATCGGCGTGCGCGGCGTATCGACGAGCGGCGCTATGGCGGCGCTGCCGAAGCCCGGCGAAGAGGTGAGGCTCGGGCTCGAGCCCGAGGACACCATCCTCCTGGCCCAAGAAACCTGCTCGCAAGAATCCCGCTCGCAAGAAACCTGCTCTGACGAGAGCGCCGTCCCGTGAGCCTGGGTCAGGTTATGCCGACCGCGAAGCCGAACGCTGAGGGCTTGCGGCGCGACGCCCTCGGTGAGCGGGTCGCCCTGTTCGGCCTCGGCCTTCCGGCGCTCGCTCTCGTCGTCGTCACGATGGTCGTGCCGGTCGGCTGGCTGTTCTGGCTGTCCTTCCTCGCCGATGACGGCAGCATCAGCCTCGTGAACTACCAGCGCCTGATCGAGCAGCCATCCTATGGGCGCATATTCATTGCGACCTTCGAGATCAGCGCCTTGGCGACGGCGATCTGCGTCCTCGTCGGCTATCCCTTGGCCTATGTCCTGTCGCAATTGCCTGTACGCATCGCCAATCTCTGCATGATCGGCGTGCTGATGCCGTTTTGGACCTCGATCCTGGTGCGGACCTATGCCTGGCTGGTGCTGCTGCAGCGCCAGGGGCTCGTCAACAGCTGGGGCATCAAGCTGGGGCTCTGGGAGGAGCCGTTGACCCTCGTCTACAATCTGAACGGCACCTTGATCGGCATGGTGCATATCATGCTGCCTTTCCTGATTCTGCCGGTCTATGGCTCGATGCGGTCGATCGACGCCGACTACATGAAGGCTGCGGCCAATCTCGGAGCTGGCCCGACGCGCGCCTTCTGGCAGGTGTTCTTCCCGCTGTCGCTCCCCGGGCTGCTTGCCGGCGCGTTGATCGTCTTCATCCTGTGCCTTGGGGTCTATGTGACGCCGGCGATGCTGGGCGGCGGCAAGGTGATCATGGTCGCGAACCGTATCGCCAACGACATCGAGATCTTCTTCAATTGGGGGGCGGCGAGCGCGCTCGGCGTCGTGCTCCTGGTCCTGACGATGATCGTTCTCTACGCGGCCTCGCGCCTGGTGCGGCTCGAGCGCGTCTTCGGCGGGCACGGCATATGAGCTTTCGCGCATGAGCTTCCTGTCGCGCCCGGCCTCGGAGACGCAGATCACGCACCGGTCGCGTCTATGGCTTTATCTCGTCGCCGCCGCCGTCATGACCTTCCTGGTGCTGCCGACCCTCATCATCATCCCGATGTCGTTCTCCGACTCGCAATATCTCGAATTCCCGCCGCGGCATTGGTCCTTGCGCTGGTACGCGAACTATCTGAACTCCGCCTCATGGATGCAGGCGACCGCGACATCGCTGAAAGCCGGTTTCCTGACGATGTGCGTGGCAACGCCGCTCGGGACCATGGCGGCCTATGGGCTGTTCGTCTCGCGGCTGCGCTTTGCCGGCCTCGTCATGCCGGTGCTGCTGACGCCGATCATCGTGCCGATCATCCTGGTCGGCATCGGCGTCTTCTACGCCTATGTGCGGCTGAAACTGGTCAACACGCTGTTTGGCATCGTGCTGGCCCACAGCATGCTCGCCATGCCCATCGTGGTGATGATCGTGACCTCGGCGCTCAAGAGCTACGACATGAACCAGGAGCGGGTGGCGCGCAGCGTGGGCGCCTCGCGACCGAAAGCCTTCCTCCTCGTCACCCTGCCGCAGATCCGCTTTGCCCTGGTTACGGCCGCCGTCTTGTCCTTCCTGACCTCGTTCGACGAGGTCGTTGTCGCCATGTTCGTGTCGGGCGGCGATAATTCGACGCTCACCCGCAACATGTTCAATGCGCTGCGCGACCAGATCGATCCAACCATCGCGGCCATTTCAACCGTGATGATCGTCATCTCGTCGCTGTTGCTGGCGCTGTCGCAGCTCTTGGGGAAGTCGCAGCGGCGCCGCGGGTAGCAGCGCGGCGCTGTCTTCCGTGAAAGCCTGTCTGGACGCATGATGCGTCATGGGGACATCTCCCCTCGTGTGACGGTATCGGCATGAAAATGCCCGCGAGCCTGCAGCGCTTCCTTCGATATTTCGAGGCCCGAGACGCGCGGCTCGCCGTCGCAACTACGGTCGCGCTGGTCGTTGTCTGCAATCAGCCCTTCTATCCGCTCTATGCCTACGCGATCGTCGGAGCGAAGGCGGGGCCCGCGATTCTCGCCTGGCTGTCGACGCCATTCTACGCCGCGGTGCCGGCCGTTGCGCGCCGCAATGCACTCGCTGCGAGCGTGCTGATCGTCGTCACCGGCATCGCCAATACGGCACTGTGCACCAAGGGGCTCGGGCCGGCATCGCTGGTCGAGCTCTTCTACATTCCCTGCATGCTGATCGCGGCCGGATTGTTCGAGGGCCGGCGCAGGTTCCGGGGCCTGGCTCTGAGCGCTGTCGGCGCAACGCTCGGCATGCTCGGGGCGCGCCTTTCCGGAGCGCCCTTGGAAGACTTCACGGCGTCCGAGAATCGCTCCCTCGCCACGCTGCATATTGTGAGCGTGCTGTGCCTGTCGCTGCTGATCCTCTATCTGCAGGTTCGCGCCGCGCGCCTGCGGGCGCGCCAGTAAGCGGAACCGTGGGGTCAGCCAAGCCGCACGCGAACCCGATGGATCCCGCCGTCATCCAGGAGCGCCACGCGCCACGGCCGTTCCGTGATCGCCGTTCCGTCGAGCTCGACGCAGAGAACGCCGCGGCTCACCCCGTCGGGGTTCTCGACGAGGATCTCATAGCGCGCCGAACCGTGTCGCAGCGTCATCTCGAAACTCCGCCAGGCCTTCGAAATGCACGGGTCGAGACGCAGGAAGCCGGCGTCGATATGCAGGCCGAGTATGCTCTCGATGCCGGCCCGCTGCATCCAGCCGGCCGAGCCCGTGTACCAGGTCCAGCCACCGCGCCCGATATGCGGCGGTGTGGCATAGATATCGGCGGCGACGACATAGGGCTCGACCTTGTAGCGGAGCAGGTCCGCCCGTGTGCGGGCATGGTTGATGGGGTTGAGGAGCGAGAATAGGTCGACCGCCTGATCGCCCTCGCCGAGGGCCGCGAAAGCCATCACCGACCACAGAGCCGCGTGGGTATACTGGCCGCCATTCTCGCGGATGCCGGGCGGATAGCCTTTGATATAGCCGGGATCGAGTGGCGTCTTGTCGAAAGGCGGGGCGAAGAGCAGCGCCAACCTGTCCTCAGGGCGGATCAGCTCCCGTTCGACGGCCGCCATGGCGCGGCTTGCCCGACCCGGCTCCGCCGCGCCCGACAGCACCGCCCAGGACTGGGCGATGGAATCGATCCGGCATTCTCGGCTCGTCGCCGAGCCGAGCGGTGTGCCGTCGTCGAAATAGCCTCGCCGGTACCAGTCGCCATCCCAGGCTTCGTGCTCGAGCGAGGCCTGCAAGCCGACCGCATGGGCGCGCCAGGTGGCGGCGCGCGCCGTCTCATGGCGCGCCTCGGCGAGGGGGGCGAAAGCCGTGAGCGCTGCGTGCAGGAGCCAGCCGAGCCAGACGCTCTCGCCTTCACCCCTCTCGCCGACGCGGTTCATGCCGTCATTCCAGTCGCCGGTGCCGATCAGAGGCAGGCCATGGCCGCCGAGAGCGAGGCTTTGGTCGAGGGCTCGGGCGCAATGCTCGAACAGGGTGGCGGTCTGGTCGGAGATCGTCGGATGGAAGAAGCTGTCATGCTCGCCCTCCTTCAGCGCCTGGCCTTCGAGGAAGGAGACAGGCTCATCGAGAACGGCGAGATCTCCGCTGGCGCCGACATAATGGCCGACCGTGTAGGCGAGCCAGGCGCGATCATCGGAGATGCGGGTGCGCACGCCCTGGCCGGAATGCGGCAGCCACCAATGCTGCACGTCGCCCTCGACGAATTGCCGCGCCGCGGCGCGCAGCAGATGCTCACGCGTCACCATGGGGCGCGAGGCCGTGAGCGCCATACCGTCCTGGAGCTGATCGCGGAAGCCATAGGCGCCGCTCGCCTGGTAGAAGGCGGAGCGCGCCCAGACGCGGCAGGCGAGCGTCTGATAGAGCAGCCAGCCATTCAGCATGATGTCCATCGACCGTAGCGGCGTCTTCACCTCGACAGCGCCGAGGGCATCGTCCCAGTAGCGAGCGACCTGCGCCCGCACGCCGTCGAGATCGGCGCTGCGATATTGCCTGATCAGATCGCGCGCCTCCTCGGCGCTCGCAGCTTCGCCGAGGAAGACGACGATCTCGACGCTGCCATTGGGCGGCAGCTCGACCTTGGTGTGCATGGCGCCGCAGGGATCGAGGCCGGCCCCGACAGCGCCGGAGAGCGGTGCCGCATTGGCGAGTGCCGCCGGATGGGCGAGCCTACCATTGCGGCCGATGAACTCGCGGCGGTCGCCGGTCCATTCCGTCTGGCGCCCACCCATATCGACAAAAGCGATGCGCGATCCGAAGTCCGTGCTCCACGGGTTTCGGGCGAACATCGCACCGGTGCTCCGGTCGATCTCGGTCGTCACGAAGGGAAGCGAGGCTGACCGGGATGGGCCGAGCACCCATTCCACATAGGCCGTCACGCTGAGATGCCGGCTGCGGCTCGACCGATTGCGGAGCAACAGGCGCGAGATCTTGATGGAGGCGTCGATCGGCACGAATTGCAGGAGATCGGCCGCGATTCCATGTGCGGTGTGCTCGAACCGGCTATATCCGCGCCCGTGGCGGGCCATGTAGGTCGCCGCTTCGTCGCGGATGGGAAGGGCGGTCGGGCTCCACAATTCGCCGCTGTCGTCGTCGCGCAGATAGAACGCTTCGCCCGGACGATCGCTGACGGGATCGTTCGACCACGGGGTGAGCTGGTTCTCCCGGCTGTTGACCGACCAGGTATAGCCGCTGCCTTCGGTCGCGGCCTGGAAGCCGAAGGTTGGATTGGCGATGACGTTGATCCAGGGCGCCGGCGTCGACTGGCCGGGACCAAGGATCGTCACATATTCCTTGCCGCCCTCGGCAAAGCCGCCGAGCCCGTTGAAGAATTCGAGCTCCGGCACAGGTGGCGGCAATTGCGGCTCGGAAGCAGCGGCAACGCGTTTCGCAACGGACTTCACCGGCACCTTGGCTTCGGCGATCCTGTCGAGCTGGTCGAAGAGGCTGCCGCGCTGCGCCACGAGCACGACCCGCGCCACCGAGATGAGAAGGGCGCGCGTCTCGGCCGGAATCAGGTCGGCCCGCAGCACGAAAACGCGGCCCGGCGGCTCATCCGGTCCGGTCTGCGGTCGCGACTGGCTGGTGCGGACCAGGGTTTCGAGCGCGATCTGCAGGTCTTGGACATAGGAGGATTGGCGCTCGTTGAGGATCACGAGATCGACGGCGAGCTGCTTCATCCGCCAATATTCATGCGCCTGCAGCAGCTCGCGCGCGATATCGAGATTCTCGGTATCGGCGATGCGCAGCACCACGATCGGCAGATCCCCGGACACGCCCTGTGCCCATAACCCCGGTTGCGCGCCGGCGCCCCGCCGGATCGTATCCGAAGAGGGGCGCAAGGTCGGCGCGGCATAGATCACATGCCCCGCGAGGCGCTGGAAGAGGGCGGCTTCGCCTGCGGTGATGCCAAGATGATGGAGCTGCACCTGCGCCTGCGTCCAGGCGAGCGTCGCGGCGCGGCCGAAGCCGGTCGTGTCCCGGTGCTTATCGACACTATCGAGCAGCGCCTCGCGCGTGGACGCGACCATGGTCCAGAAGGCGATGCGCACGATGGCGCCCGGTGCGATCCGCACGCGTCGGCGCAGCGCGAAGATCGGGTCGAGCACGGTGCCGACGGTGTTCGAGAGGGCCCGTCCGTCGATCACCGCGATGGGCGTGCGGATGCCGTGGCCGCGGCCGAGGAAGCGGGTCCGGTCGGTCTCGATCTCCGGCTTGCCCACGACTTCGCCGTCGACGATCGAGAGATGCGCGGCCCAGATCTCGGGCTCGGTCGGTGAGCGCCTCCGCCGCGTCGCCAGGATGGCGCCGACATCGGAGAGATACTCGGTCTCGACGAACAGCTTGGAAAAGGCCGGATGTGCGATATCGGCGGCCTGGGGCGCCAGCACCAGCTCGGCATAGGAGGTGATCTCGACCTCGCGCGCGCGGCTGCCGGCATTCGTGATCGTGACACGGCGAACTTCGGCATCGTCCTCGGCCGAGACCAGCACATCCAATGTGGTCGTCAGCGTTGCGTCGCGGCGCGCGAACTCGGCGCGATCCTCGTTGAAGGCGACATTGTATTCGTCGGGCTCGGCGCCGCTCGGCTGGAAGCCCGCCGACCAGACCTCGCCGCTGCGGATGTCCCTCAGATAGATGTAGGAGCCGGAATCGTCGCAGGTGGCGTCCTCGCGCCAACGGGTGACGGCGAGGTCGCCCCAGCGGCTGTAGCCGGAGCCCGCGGCCGTGAGCATGGTGGCGTAGCGGCCGTTCGAAAGGAGGTGCGTCGCCGGCGTCGCCTGATGCGCGGAGGCGAAGCGCCGGCCGCCGGCCGGCTCGATGTCGCGGGTGTTCGCGGCCGACTTCGCCTCCGTTGCCCAGGGACGCGCGACGGCGACGTCACGCGGCGTGCGCTCCTGTAAGAGCAGCTCCGTCGCCTGGACGATGGGCTCGGCATGGAAGCGCGTCCGCATCAGGCCATCGAGCACCGCATCGGCGACGGCGACGATCGTCATGCCCTGATGATGCGCCATGAAGGCTCGGACGATGGCGACGTCCTCGCCCTCCGGCACGCGGATCGGCGTGTAGTCCAACGCCTCGTAATAGCCATAGCGGCCAAGCGCGCCGGCCTTGGCGAGGCGCGCGAGATTGCTGGAAGCGGCGCGCGGATCGACCATGGTGGCGAGCGCGGTCGCATAGGGCGCGATGACGAGGTTCTCGCCAAGCCCGCGCTTCAAACCGAGGCCGGGAACGCCGAAATTCGAATATTGATAGGTGAACTCGAGGTCGCGGGCATTATAGGCGGATTCCGAAATGCCCCAGGGCAGGCGCAGGGTCGCCGCATAATCGATCTGGCGGCGCACCACCAGGCGGCTCGTCTGCTCGAGGAGACTCCCTGCCGGGGCACGCATGACCAGCGACGGCATCAGATATTCGAACATCGACCCCGACCAGGAGATCAGCGCGGCGCCATGCGCGACCGGCGTGACGGCGCGGCCGAGCCGGAACCAGTGGCGGGCCGGAACATCGCCCTTGGCGATCGCGATGAAGCTCGCGAGCCGCGCCTCGGAAGCCAGGAGATCGTAGCAGTTCGGGTCGAGCGTGCCCTCGGGCACCAGGTATCCGATCGAGAGAAGATTGCGGTCGCGATCGAGCAGGAAGCCGAACTCCATGGCGAGCGCCATCGACCGGGCACTGTCCTCGAGCGCCGAAAGGCGCGTCTCCAGTGAGGTGGCCGCATCGGCTCTCTGCCCAAGATCGCGGCGGTGGGCCTCGATCGAGCTCAGGCTGGCCCGCGCCCAAAACAGCATGTCGGCACCGGTCTCATCGCCTCGTTCGATCGCCAGCGCCCGGGCGATGTCGACCATGGTCTCGGCCTCGCCGGCCAACCCGGCGAGCCAGTCTGCGAAGTCGTCGCCCGCCACCGGCGTCGTCCGCACGGCCGATGCGAGGCTCGCGAGCGCTTTGTCGAGCTGGCCAAAAGTCACCGTCTGGGTCAGGCGCCCGTCCTGCAGCCGGCCGGCCTCCTCGCGCGCCAAGTCGAGCGCGTCACCCACACCGGCGAGGCGCGACCCGGCTTCGAGGGGGCGTGCTTGCCATTCCCGGCAGGCATTGGCGAGCGCGATGAGGTGCCCGGCGAGGTTGCCGCTGTCGACGGAGGACACATATCTCGGATCGAGCGGGCGCAGATCGCGCGTGTCGTACCAGTTGTAGAAATGGCCACGAAAGCGCGCGAGGCCGCTCATGTTCGCCAGCGTTGCCTCGAGCCTCTCGATCGCCTCGCCGGTTCCGATCCATCCGAAATCGCGGGCGCTCGCTACCGACAGGAGATAGAGGCCGAGATTGGTCGGCGAGGTCCTGTGCGCCAGCACCGGGGCCGGATCTTCCTGGAAATTATCGGGCGGCAGCATGTGGTCGGTGGATGTGACGAAGCACTCGAAGAACCGCCAGGTGCGGCGCGCCGTCAGCCGCAGAGCGTGAGTATCGGCCTCCGACACCGGTTGCTGGCCGGCGACCCGCGGAGGCAGGCTCACAAGGCGCGCCACGGCCGGCGAGGCGAGCCAGAGCGCCGCGAACGGAGCCGTGAGCGCCAAGGTTCCATGTCCCGAAAGCCAGGCGAAGATCATCGCCGCGGCAGCGATCACGAGCGCGCCGGCCATCCAGCGATAGAAGCCGAGCACATCGAGATGGCGACCGATCTTCGCCTGTGCGGCCGGGACCCATTCGAGCAGATGCCGGCGGCTGACGAACAGGCGCCACAAGGTGCGTGCGATCGCATCGCCCATCAGCCAGGCCTGATGCGCCAGGAAGGTGACGATGAGCGCCGACAAGGTCAGCGCGAGCCGAAAATCGCCGCCGAGCGCGCGCATATGGCTGGCGATGGTGATCCCGGGGCGGCGTGGCGGGATGGCGGCGACGACCGGGATCAAGGTCGGCAGCACGATGGTCGCGAGCACGAAGACGGTCCAGATGAGCGCGGCGTCAAGCGGCATCGCCCATCCGGCGAGCAAAGCGAGGACGGCTACGGGCGCGGAGAGCGTGCGGCGCAGATTGTCCAGCATCTTCCAGCGGCCGATCGCCGGAATGCCGTCCGGCGCCTGAGACGTGGGCCCTGGTGTCGGTCCGCGGCCGAGGATCCAAGGCAGAAGCTGCCAGTCGCCGCGCGCCCAACGGTGATGGCGCAGGGCGCCGACATCGTAGCGTGACGGGAACTCCTCGACGACCTCGACATCCGAGGCGAGGCCGGCGCGGGCGAATACGCCCTCGAACAGATCATGGCTCAACAGCGTCGAGTCCGGCACCCTCCCGGCGAGAGCGGCCTCGAAGGCATCGACATCGTAGATGCCCTTGCCGGCATAGGAGCCTTCGCCGAACAGGTCCTGGTAGACGTCGGAGACCGCCGAGGCATAGGGATCGATGCCGCTCAGGCTCGAGAAGATGCGCTGGAACAGCGAGCCCTCCCGGCCGACCGGCAGCGAGGGCGTGACCCGCGGCTGCAGCACCGCATAGCCTTCGACGACCCTGCCGGCCTCAGCATCGAAACGCGGCCGGTTGAGCGGATGCGCCATCTTGCCGATCAGCCGCCTGACCGTGTCGCGCGGCAATCGCGTATCGGCGTCGAGCGTGACGACATAGCGAATATCGGCCGGTGGGCAGGGCGGCGTCCCTTCGGCTTCCATGAAAGTGGTATCGGTCGCGCCGCGCAGCAGGCGGTTCAATTCGTGCAGCTTGCCGCGCTTGCGCTCCCAGCCGATCCACCTTCCTTCGCCGGCGTTCCAGATTCGCCGGCGATGCAGCAGCAGGAAGCGGGCGCCTCCAGGTGCCGGGCCGTAGCGCCGATTGAGACGGGCGATCCCCTCGGCTGCAGTCGCCAAGAGTGCCTCGTCGCCTTCCGCATGCTCGGTTGCGGCATCGATCCAGTCCGAGAGCAGCGCGAAATGCAGGTCGCCTTCGGGGCTTGCGAGGTGATGGATCTCCAGGCGCTCGATCTGCTCCTCGATGGCCTCCGGCGTGGTTAGCAGGGTCGGCACGGCGACGAGCGTGCGCAGATGCGAAGGGACGCCGTCGCGAAGCTCCAAGGCAGGCAGAAGGGTCGCGCTGAAGCCGAAGGTCACGGCGCGATTGACCAGCGCCACCGCCGCATCGATGGCTGGAACTGCACCGAGAACCCCGAGCAGGCTCAAGCAGACCCCGTTGACCCCCACTGATGCAAGAGCGAATAGCGGCAAGGCGAGGAGGACCGCGGTGGCGGCCGCAATGGCGCTCGCATAACCGCCGATGCCGAAAGCCCGGTTCAAGTGCGACGGCCATTTGCGCAAGGGGAGGCGGAAACCGATCGCCGTCTCGAAGTCACGGCGCCCGCCGGCAAGGAGATGATAGCCCGGATCGCCACGGCGGTCTTGTGCAGGTGCCGGGCATGAAGCCTCGACGCGCTCTGCGGCGAGGACCGCGCTCTGCGCAATGTCGAGCTCGGTGCGGTCCGAACCGCGCGCCAGTTCCTCGATGGCGCTGCGGTAGAGATTGCGTGTCGGGAAATCCATGTCCCTGAAGGCGCTGCCGGCGGCAAGCGCCTCGTCGACGAGGCTGATGCGCTCGAACAACTCCTTCCAGTCGACGTCGGAAATCAGACGCAAACTGGTGATGATGTTGCGCACCGTGACATTCGAGGCACCCTGCCTCCTATGCACCTCGCGCACCACCGTGTCGGCCGTCATCTCCTGCGCTGCCAGACGCTGGTCGAGCCAGGTCAGCGCCGGGGTGATCCTCGGATCCTGGTCGCGCAGCCTGTGCACGAGCTGCACCGCGAACGCATCCTCGAGCCGCGCATTCTCGTGGTCTGCGAGCACCACGGCCACCGGCTCAGGCTCGAGCCCGCCGGCGCCGAGCAGACGGTCGGCGAGGCCATCCGCCTGTTGTCGCGCGGCGCGGCTCTGCACGATCTGCCGGGCGAGCCGTCCGAGATTTTCGATCAGCACGATCCGCAGCGTGATCGAGACTGCCCATAATTCGCCGATCGTCAGCGGCTGCACGTCTTGGTAGGCCCGCGCATAGCGAAGCAGCATGTCGGCATCGAAGCGGCTGTCGGTATGCGCCACGAAGGCCCAGGCCATGCCGAACACGCGCGGATATCCGGCGAAGGGTCCGGCGGCGAGCTTGGGGAGCTGTCGGTAATAGCCGGGCGGCAGATCGGAGTGGATCTCCCGGATCTGCCTTTCGACGAGGTGATAATTGTCGATCAGCCACTCCGCCGCCGGCGTTATGGCGCGCCCCTCGTCGATCGCCTTGACGATGGCGCGATAGGCCTCGAACAGGATGGTTCCGTTCTTGGCGAGCCGCCCCGCCAGCGGGTGGCCCTTGGTCGGCTTCGCCGCGACCTTCTGCGCAACCGCAAGGCTGCGCGCATGCTCCTCGAGGCGTTCGACGCTGAAAAGCTCTTCGCGGACCGGTTCCTGACTGTCCCAAGGCGATGGCGAAGGCCGGCGCCTGAAGACCTGGCGAAGGACGCTCGTCACATGGACCTTTGCGCCGCGCATCGGACGCCTGATGAATCGGTGGGAAGCGGAGCTGGCTGCACTATCCGTTGAGATGACGGCGGTCCTTTTCGCGGGAGCGGGAATTCATGCAGGGCTTCATGTGAGACGGGCACTTGGCAGGTCCGTCTGCGACGCAGGTCAACTGGATAACGGCAGGCCGGCATGGCGGCCGCCAATCTCAAAGATCGACTTCGCGGCGGCGCGTCCGAGCTGATCGACATGCTTTCGGACATCACCACCCGGCCGCCTCTCGGCGAAGGTCGAAATGCCTCAAGGCTCCGCCGGGCTCGGCCTCACATCCACATGGGTGTCGCTGGCACTCATTACAAGGGAGTGCCAAGTCCAATCTGGAGCCGAACCATGTAGTTTTGTCTAATTCTTGAGAGATTTTGCTCGAAATACGATACGCTGGGACAAAGAAATTTTGTGCGTTTGCGAAAGATAACCAGAATTTTTGTGAAAATTACATGATCGGGAAATCTGAATCCCGGTCGTTATCGTGCTCAGAAATCCGACGCCGACAGCCGGTGATAATTGCTGCGGCCCTTCGCATAGGCGTGCCCGGCGACTTGCTCGATGCGAGCGCGATTGACATCGAATGCATGCAGCATGGACCTCTCGTCCCCTTTCGTCTCCGGGCTGATCCGCTGGAGGGCATTCTCCTCGACGTGGAAGGCGATCTCGAATGCCGAATCATAGCCCCAAAAGCTGACGCTGTGCCTCTTCTCATCATAGGCGCGACTGGCGTTTGGAAAATTGAGGCTCATCGCTACTCCCCTCCATTCGTCCCGTCTCGGCCGTTGACGGTGATTCGGTCAGATCGTCTGCTGACGATCCTTCATCAAGGCGGCGTCGAGATCGGTTTGATCGACGCAGACACGCTGGCTGAGGCTTTGAGAGGCTGAGATGCATGGAATGGTCAGGAGCGTCGCCACGCGCCGATAAGCGAGGCGCGACAGCCCCTCGATCACCTCGTTATCCGTCTCCACGAGATAATTTCCGGCCGGCTGGACCCCCTCCAGCTCCTTGAGACTGAAGGGGTTCATGAATGAAACGGTGGTGCGGTCCGTCCTGACGGTCAAGTTGTGCCTCGCCTACATTGTCATGAATTCGACTTCTCACATAACAACGAAACACGAAATTATTAGGGGCGATCAGGTATTTATTATGTGATATACGGTTGCAAATCATCGCCACCGCCTCGCAACGCCGAGCAGCTTCGTTTGGCCCCGGCCCCGTATGTCGTCTCCCTGCAGCTCGGCCATCGCAACGACGACTTGCTCGAGAGGTCGGGATCGGGGCACCTTCGCAACCTGGATCACATCCATTGACGGCCTGAGGACCTCACACATGTCCACGAAGATTTTCGATCTCACGGGCCGCACGGCGCTGATCACCGGTTCCTCGCGCGGCCTCGGCCGGGCGATGGCGGAGGGCCTCGCGACCGCCGGCGCAACCATCGTCCTCAATGGCTCGGACGCAGATCGGCTGGCCAAGGCCGCAGCCGAGATGCGGGAGGCGGGGCACGAGGTCCATGAGGCCCGCTTCGACGTCACGGATGAAGCCGCCATCATTGGCGCCTTCGAACGGCTCGATGCCGAGGGTCTGGCGGTCGATATCCTGATCAACAATGCCGGCATCCAGTTGCGCAAGCCGATGGTCGAGCTCACGACGCCGGAATGGCAAAAGGTCCTCGACACCAACCTGACCAGTGCCTTCGTGGTCGGCCGGGAGGCGGCCAAGCGCATGATCGCACGCGGTTACGGCAAGGTGATCAATATCGGCTCGCTGACGAGCGAGGTGGCGCGCGCCACCATCGCGCCCTATGCGGTGTCGAAGGGCGGCATCAAGCTCCTGACGCAGGCCATGGCGGCGGAATGGGCGGCGCACGGCATCCAGGCCAATGCGATCGGGCCCGGCTATATGCTCACCGATATGAACCTGGCGCTGATCGAGAACCAGGCTTTCGATGCCTGGGTGAAGGCGCGCACGCCGTCCAGGCGCTGGGGCAGGCCGGAGGAGCTGGTCGGCACCGCCGTGTTCCTGGCCTCCTCGGCGTCCGACTATGTCAACGGTCAGATCATCTATGTCGATGGCGGCCTTCTCGCCGTCATTTGAGCGGCGTGGGCCGGGAGCTGGTGCGTGGAGGACGGCCGCATGGCGTGTTGAGGAATTCGGATCTCGCTGTTTCACAAGGGGGAAGGCGCTTTTGCGGTCTCGAACACGCGAGCGATGTTGTCCTGCGCCTCCTGCTGGATCTGCCGCAGGTGAGCTTCATCGCGGAAGCTCTCGGAATAAATCTTGTAGACATCCTCGGTCCCGGACGGCCGCGCCGCAAACCATCCGCTTTCGGCGATCACCTTGAGCCCGCCGAACGAAGCGCCGTTGCCTGGAGCGGTGGTCAGCTTCGCGCGGATCGGTTCGCCCGCAAGTTCCGTCATGCCGACCTGATCAGGTGAAAGCGTCTTCAGCAAATCCTTCTGCTCGGATGACGCCGGCGCGTCGATCCTCTCATAGAAGGCCACGCCCAACTCGCGCGTCAACTGATCGTAGGCTTCGCTCGGGTCCCGCTTTGTCTGTGCGGTGATTTCGGCGGCCAGCAGACCGAGAATGAGCCCGTCCTTGTCCGTGGTCCAGACCGATCCGTTTCGCCTGAGGAACGACGCTCCGGCACTCTCCTCGCCAGCGAAACCCAGAGAGCCGTCGATGAGACCGTCGACGAACCATTTGAACCCCACGGGCACTTCGACGAGCTTGCGGCCGAGCTTCGTGGTGACGCGGTCGATGATGCCACTGCTGACGACGGTCTTGCCGACCGCACATCCATGGTTCCAGTCGGGACGTCTCCCATACAGATAAGATATGGCAGCCGCGAGATAGTGATTGGGATTCATGAGGCCGCTCGAACGCGTCACGATTCCGTGCCGGTCGGCGTCCGTGTCGTTGGCGAGGGCGACATCGAAGTCATCGCGCATGGTGATCAGCCGCGCCATGGCGAAGGGCGACGAACAATCCATCCGGATCCTTCCATCCCAGTCGACCGGCATGAAGCGAAAGGTCGGATCGATCGTGTCGTTGACGATCGTCGCCCCGATGCCATAGGTCTCGATGATCGCTTGCCAATAGCGCACGCTTGCGCCGCCCAGCGGATCGATCCCGATCTTCGCGCCGGACGCGCGGATCGCCTCCATATCGACAACATTCTCCAGATCGGCGACATATGGGCCGATATAGTCGTGACGATGGACGCAGGGAGATTTGCGAGCGCGGTCGAGCGGGATACGTCGCACGCCGTCGAGATCCGTCTCGAGAAGCGCATTTGCGGCACGCTCGATCCAATTTGTTATGTCGGTATCGGCGGGTCCGCCATTGGGCGGGTTGTATTTGAAGCCGCCATCCTCGGGCGGATTATGCGAAGGGGTGATGACGATGCCATCGGCGAGACCGGTCATGCGATCCTTGTTGTAGGCCAGGATCGCATGCGAAACGACAGGCGTCGGCGTGTATCCGTCCTGCTCGTCGATCATCGCATCGACGCCATTGGCTGCGAACACTTCGAGCGCGCTTGCCAGGGCGGGTCGCGACAGCGCGTGCGTGTCGATCCCGATGAAGAGCGGTCCGTCGATGCCGATCCGGCTCCGGTGATGACAGATTGCCTGACTGATCGCCAGGATATGTGCCTCGTTGAAGGCGGTGTCGAAGGCGGATCCTCGATGACCAGAGGTGCCGAAGGCAACACGCTGCGAGGGGATTTTCGGGTCCGGCTTCCCGGTGAAATACGCCGTCACCAGCCGTGGGATATCGACCAGCAGAGATGGCTCGATCGTTTTTCCGGCGAGTGGGCTTAGCTGGCGGGCCATCTCGACCTCTCTTCAAGACCGGAGTCTGGATTGCGCAGCGGCGACGGACTCGGAGTGAGTTTGCCGCCCGCGACCATGGATGATCGCACGGATCGTCCTTCTCTCTCAACCATGAGGCGCGTTTCGACGGCGCGCGCCACCATCGCGCCCTATGCTGGCCTCCTCGGCGTCCGACTGTGTCAACGGTCAGATCAACTCTGTCGATGGCGGCCTTCTCGCCGTCATTTGAGCGGCAGGCGCCACGCATTGGAGCGCTGCGCAAGATGAACGCCGCTGCTTTTGTTCGAGGATAAACCGTCCAGACCAATTTTGAATGCGAATCACGTCAATTTCTCTATGAGATATGGGAAAATCGACTTCGAGAGTGTTTAATGCTTGCAATGTCAAACTTATTTTCGACACGATGCGGTTTCTACGGTGCGCCGCGAATGAAATTGAGGTTCATGAATGATTGTTTACGAGAAGATTGTTACGTCAAAGGGCAAAATTCTTGCAAAGGACATCCATGCCAAGTGGTCGAAGCTCAATGAGGCAGACCTCGCGCGAGTGAAGAGCCACGATGCCCTTTCGGCGCTGGTCGTGAAGGGATACGGCTTGGACAAGGCGAAGGCGGATGCCGATGTGACGGTATGGATGGCCGGCCGCAGCTTCTAATCCGGAGTTGAAGCGCCGCCCCTGCTGGAAACACCGCCGGGGGCGGAAGTCATCCTGACGATTTCCGACGGAAAAGTGATCCTCTCCTGAATGCGTGAGCCGATCAATCGGAACTTTATCTGGGAACCGCGCGTTTGAACGGCTAGACGATATGCTCGCGGTGCCGATTTTCTGAAACAAGTGCTGTTGCGCGCGCATTTCCTTTGGTTTGCGCCTGGGGTCGCCAGCTTGCCGACCAAGGCCTCTTTCCCGTTGTCGGGCTTCCTCTTCCCGCCGACCATCGACTCTGATGATGGATGTGCGAAGCTGGCGGAGGCCGACTTGCGATCGGCAAACGAGTCGGCGCCTCAGACGAGCCGGCGCCCCGAATGAACCGGCGCCCAGAATGGCGCCCCGAATAAACACGGCCCTTGGAGCATTGATGAGGACATGAACATAATCGCGACCAATGCCGAAGACCTTCGCATGCGAGCCGAAAGAGCCCGTGCGCGAGGCGAGCGAGAGCGCGACGCCGCGCGAGCCGTCATCGACGAGGAAAAGCGTCGAAAGGCGACAACCGCCAAGACTATTCGTCTTCGCGAGCAGCGACTGGTGAGAGAGGCGCTCGAGAGAGAGGCCGCCGCGGCCGCAGAGCCGGTTCCGGCGAAGAAGGCGCGACGCAGATCCGCGATCTCCGCGGTTCGACCTGCCATTGCCGATAGCCGGGGAGGAGCCGGGACATGAGCGCCTCGGGTGCCACCAAAAAGGACATGCTTCGCAAGCTAGCCCAAGAGGCGTTTGTGCAGGAGGAACCTTCGCGGCCGGTCGATCCACGGGTCGTCGGGGAAGAAGCACGCCAGGCGGCGAGCACGGCCAAGAGTAGCGGTCTTCGCGAGTTGAGGCTGGCGCGCGATGCGGCGGCGCGCAAAGCGGTGGAAGCCGCCCCGCCACCCTGGCCCGGAACGAAGACCGGCTGAAGGCCCCGTCAGGGGTGTCCAAGGGGCTGCGGGCCGTTCCAGAAGGTCGGCTAGCGTCCACGGCCATGCGATGGTAATTTAGCGGCGGCTGATGCCCATATTTGATGCTAAATGCCATGCAGCACAAGAATACCAGGGCGCTTGTCGATCGAATAACCGAGGCTGCTGAGGCGTCGCTCGCAGCTCAGGGTTGTGTCAGCCCCGTCGACGTGCTGCTTGGGATCGGCTGGCTCGACCCCGGCGCGCCGAAGCGCTGGCGGCGGGGGCAGATCGACTGCCTGGAAGCCGCCATCCAGACGAATCCCTCGCGCATCACCGAGGCCATGACACTGTTTCGATCCTGGGCGGCCGGAAAGGGGTTGTCGGCGAGCGAGACGCAGCATGTCGCACGCACGCCACAGCGACAGACGCTGCGCTTCAGCCGCAGCGGGGACCCGACGATCGAGCAGCTATACCGATCGCAATGGGTATCGCCCCAGCTTTCGGAGAAGAAGCGTGAGCGCTTGGCGGAGAAAGCGAGCCGGGCACCGGAGCTGGTGGTGATCCAGCCATTGAACGCCGGTTGGGCCTGCCATCGTTGCGGCGGCACCGGCGGTCTTCTGATGATGGAAAACCCCGGGCCGGCCTGTTTGCGCTGCGTCGGACTCGACGATCTCGAATTCCTGCCGTCGGGAGATGCGTTGCTCACGCGCCGGGCCAAGGCGAAAAGCCTGAGGCATGCTGTCGTCGTGCGCTTCAGCAAGAGCCGTGGCCGCTATGAACGGCAAGGCCTGCTGGTCGAGCCGCAGGCCTTGAAGGACGCGCAAGGCGAGCTCGACGCGCAGAGGAGCGAATAATCCTCTCTCGCTTGCACGCCGAAAGGCTGTCGCGAGCACCAGGAAGCTGGGCAAACACCTCGTAGCGTGATCATGATGACCGCGAGCAATGGCGGGGCAGGGTGTAGCTGCTGCCCACCTGTTCACGACAGTCAGGAGAAACAACCTTTGTCTCAACCAGCCCTTTCCCCGGATTGCGTCGCTGTCGTCACCGGAGGGGCAGCCGGCATCGGCTTTGCAGCGGCGATGCGGTTCGCCCGCATGGGCCTCAAGGTTTGCATCGCGGATCTGGGTGACGACCGGCTCTCCCGAGCGGCCGATTCTCTCTCCGCCATGGCGCCGAGCGGCGCAGCCGGCGTCATGGCCATGGCGGCCGATGTGAGCCGCGTCGAGGATATCCGGCGGCTGGAAGCGGCCGTGCGCGAGCGTTTCGGCGGCACCGACATCTTGATGAACAATGCCGGCATTCAACCCGGCTCCGGCATGTTCGGCCCCGCGGCGAATTGGGAACGGGTGCTCGACGTCAATCTCTGGGGCGTGATCCACGGCTCTCAGGTCTTCGTTCCCGGAATGGTGGAGCGCGGCCGGCCGGGCCTGATCATCAATACCGGCTCGAAACAGGGCATCACCACGCCACCCGGCGACCCGGCCTATAATGTAGCCAAGGCCGGCGTGAAGGCTTTCACCGAAGCGCTGCAGCATCAGTTGCGCAATACGCCAGGCTGCCGGCTGAGCGCCCATCTGTTGATACCGGGCCATGTCTTCACGGAGCTGACCTCGAAGGGCCGCACCGAGAAGCCGCCTGGCGCCTGGACGCCCGAACAGACCGTCGACTTCATGTTTGCGCGGCTCTCGGCCGGGGACTTCTATATCCTGTGCCCGGACAATGATGTGCCTCGGTCGCTCGACGAGCGGCGCATCCTCTGGGCCGCAGGCGATATCGTCGAGAACCGCCCAGCCCTCTCTCGCTGGCATCCGGACTACGCGGAGGCCTTCGCGGCTTTCGCGAAAGGGAGGTGATGCTCGGACCCGCTGCCGTTGACAGGAACGCTCCACCGGGCAAGCTGTCGGGAAATGGGATGGGATCTCGAATGATGTCAGCGGCGCGGATGCCGGCATGAAGCGCGTCGGTCTGATCGGTTTCGGATTCATCGGCGCCGCACTATGGCGAGAGATCACGCAAGGCCGCTATCCCGGCCTCGAGCTGGGCTTCGTCTGGAACCGCTCGCCGGAAAAGCTCACCGAGCTGCCGCCTGATCTCGTGCTCGGCGACCTCGCACAGGCGCCGCAGCGCGGCGTCGACCTCGTGATCGAGAGCGCCCATCCAGCCATCACGATCGAGCACGGAGCGGCGATCCTCGCGAACGCTGACTACATGCCGCTATCGGTCACGGCGCTCGCGGATGACGATCTGCGCGACACGCTGCTGGCTGCGGCCTCGGGCAGCGGCCACAAGCTGCTCCTGCCTCAGGGGGCGCTGGTCGGCACCGACGCGCTGTTCCAGTGGCGGCATATGTGGCGCGACGTCATGATCACCTTCCGCAAGCATCCGCGCAATCTCGATCTTGCCCGCGTCGACCGGCAGGCCTCCGAGATCACCTCGGAGCTGGTGCTCTATGACGGTCCGGTGCGCGGCATCGCCTCGCTTTACCCGCGCAACGTCAACACCATGGTGACCTGCGCGCTCGCCACCATCGGCGTCGATCGTTGCCGGGCGCGCCTGATCGCGGATCCGAGCCTCGATCACGCGGTGGCGGAGGTCGAAGCCTTCGGGCGCGACGGCTCCTACCTCTCGACGGTGAAGCGCCAGCCTGCCGTCGGCGTGTCGGGGACCGAGATGATCCAATCGACGCTGCGCTCGTTGTCGAAGGCGACCGGCGCGCTCGACACCATCGACTTCGTGTGAGGAAGCCGGAACCAGCGGAGAGCGCGATGCCCCGACGCAGCCTTGTCCCGACGAGACTTGCCATCATCGGTGCCATGCTCGGCGCCTTGTGCGTCGCAACGGCCGCAGCAGCGGGCGAACCGAAGAAGATCGCGATCGCGAGCTTCGGACCGCATGGCTCGCTCGAACAGGTGATCTCAGGGTTCAAATCCGCGCTCGCGGAGAAAGGCTATTCCGAGGGGCAATCCGTCGCCTATGACTACAGCGACTGCCAGTTCGACCCTTCGCTGATCGCGCAAGTGCTGTCGAAGCTCGAATCGGGCAAGCCCGACCTCATGCTGACGGTCACGACGCCGATGACGCAGGGCGCGGTCAAGCTCGTCCGCAACCCGGCGCTGCCGATCGTTTTCGCTCCCGTGACCGATCCCGTGGCGGCCGGCCTCGTGCCCGACTGGCAGCACGGTTCGGCGCGCTTCGTCGGCGCCTCGAACATGCAGCCGATGGATGCGGTGCTCGACTTTTCCCGGAAGCTTCTGGGCGACGTCAAATCCTTTGGGCTGCTCTACAACCCGGGCGATGCCAATGACGTCGCCGGCAAGAGCATCGCCGAGGCGGCGGCCAAGGCTGCGGGCGTCGGGTTCAAGGCAGTCGGCGTCGATGCGGTGAGCGACATTCCCCAGCGGGTCGCTGCCCTTCAGGGCGTGGATTTCATCTACGCCATTCCCTCGAGCCTGCTGATGCCGGCGCTGCCGGCGATCGTCGCCAATGCCGACCGCATGAAGATCCCGGTCGTGAGCTCCTCGCCGCAGGGGGCACAGGAGCATCTCGTTCTCGCCGCCGTGACGGTCTCCTGGACCAAGGTCGGTCATGAGGCCGGCCTCATCGCGGCGCGGGTGCTCGCCGGCGAAAAGCCCGCTGATCTGCCGAACTACAAGCCGATCGCTGCCGATGTCGCGGTCCTCATCAGCGGCAAGAAGCTGAAGCAGTGGGGCAAGCCGCTCCCCGCAGCCCTTGCCGACTGCAACTGCGTCGTCGAGTGAGCGGCGGCTATCCATCACTTGATGTCGTCAATAGCGACTTTAGACTGACACATATGGAAAAGATCCAAGTTTATCTCCGCATGGAAGAGCTTGACGCGCTACGCAAGGCCGCTGCGCGGTCGGGGCGCAGCGTCGCGGAGCTGGTCCGCGAGGCGATCCGCAAGGTCGTGCTCAAGCCGCAGCCTACTGGCCCGGTGGCTATCTGGGACGGCGAGCCAAGGCGTGCGTCCATCGAGCACGATAGCGTCCACGACGAGCCCTGATGCGGCAAGGGGAGGCGGTTTTCGTCGATAGCGGGGCATGGATTGCCCTTGCGCTCTCGCGAGATCCGCTACACGGGGAAGCGCGAGACCAATGGGACCTGTTGCAAGGAGCAGGCGCGAGGCTTCATACCTCCGTTCCCGTTGTTATCGAGACATTCACATTTCTCGATCGCAACGCCAACCGGGATGTGGCGCTGACTTGCAAGGAATCCATCTATGCGCCCGGTATCGTAAAAATCCTTCCCTGCGAATTGAACGATTTGGAGCAATCCTGGGAATACTTTAGGCGCGCGGATCTGCACAAGCTGTCGACCGTCGATGCTACCGGCTTTGTGATCATGGGGCGTGCGCGCATTCGGCTTGCATACACCTTCGATCATCGCTTTGCTGTCGTCGGGTTCAGGTTGGTGACATAACAGTGATGAACACTGTGCCTTACGGAAGCTGGTGGAAATCGACCTCCGACCAATGCGTGCCGTCAATCGGACCCGCCGGGTTCCCGATCATCGGGCCTCCTGCCCCGCGCGCCGATGGGAGTAATCAAGCTCGAATGCACCCAGCCCCACGCATCGGTCCCTCCAACTTCGATCCACTCCTCGTTTCGCCTGAAAACGGTCAATATGAGCCTGGCCGGCACAACTCTAGCAATCGGCGCCGCTTGGCCCGGTCGAATTCTGATATTCGTGGTCGTCCTGGTCGTGACGTGCTCCTGAGCCGGGGCGGCGACCTGTACGGTCTCGACAATTGGCGCATTCTGATCAACGGCGGGGGGCTTCATCGTCGGCAATGCCAGCTGTGGTAGGCGAGTGGCAGGCTTTCGCGCAATCGGGCTCACGGGCTGCGCCAGTGCTAAATGTGCGCTCTCGGGCGGGGAGCTTCGGGCAGTTTGAAGCCCAAGCAGCAGCACGCCGGCGGCCATAAGCGCGAAGATGGCGGGACCGAACCCCAATCGAGCGGGCCCATCCGCGACGGGCGCAAGCGTCACAATTCGGCTCGATGTCAGTTGCAGTCGACAGGATAGGCGAGAGCGGGGGAGACCAACCGTCAGCGCAGCGCCGCGATTGCTGAAATTCAGGGTGACGCCGCCCTTTCCAACGCTGACGCTCGTACTGGACCTGCTGAGATCGAGCCGAACACCGGACATAGGTCCATTGGCGCCGGTATGAGCGGCGTGCACCGGAATCTCTCCTGATTCCGACATGGGATGGCCCAGGAACTGCTTTTGGGCCGGGATTGGCAGAGCTTCGCCAGTCGGCTCGGCGGGGATGAGATGCCGGTGATCAGCGCCCGCGGCACAAAAGCCTTCAAGCGCGCGCGCATGATCGAAAAGCGCGTCGATCTGCTGCGGATGATCCGCATCGGCGATCGAGGCGATTGGCCGTCCAAATGCATAGCCGCAGTCGCTGAGGTGGGCGCCAATGTCCTCGCGAGCGCCGGTTGGAAGAATGCGAGCTCGTCCCCTACGGTTTATGAGCCGTTCGATCTGCATGGTGAGTTCTGCAAGGCGCCGCCGCGTGGGCTCATCGATCGGCGGATCAAGGCTGGACGCATTTGCGGCCCTGCCATTGGCCGTCGGGTTGTCGCCAAGACGCCCGGCCAAGCAGCCCTGGTTGCGCGATGCGATATCTGTCGGGCGGCCCGGAAGGAGCGTTGGCAAATCTCGATAGGAATGGTCGCCGCCGAAATATTCGCGATCCTCGTCACCCCTCTCGCGCCCGAGGCCTTCTCCAACGCCGATATGCTCGCCCTCCATCTGCTGCGAAGGCGCATCGAACTCGGTTTCAAATGCCTGAAGAACCTGATTGGCCTGAAGGAGCGGCCCGGGATCGCCGAGCGCTCCGCCAAACCTCATGTGCTGGCCCATCTCCCGAATACCTTCTACTCGAGCCGCTCAGCGGTGAGTTCGAGGACTTTGCCCACTGAGCCGCCCTCGCATGCCCCGCCTCGGCGACCGGCGCTCCACGCGCCAGCTCACTGCCACACGTCTCCAAGCTATCACCTCGCGCCAACCATCGCTTGCCTAAACGGTCCAAGTAGTAAACAATTCAAGTAAAAGTGGCATCGCAACACGTATGTGGCGTAATGCCTAGCGTAAGCGGGCTACTTTCGCGCAAGCGCCTCGGCGATGAGCTGGCGGACGGCGTCAGGCCGTGAAAGCTTCAAGCCGGGCTGCTGGACGATCCATCGGTCAATAAAGCGCAGATCGGATTCATTCATCCGAACGCTGATCGTGCGCTCTGCGCCGGCCATGGGCGGCTTTCGGTCGCTCCCGGAAGGCAGGTGCTTTTTCATTCCCCGCCTCTCGCTCATACTCGCCGGGGGTTGGAATGACACAAAATGCTGTCGAATTCCTAAAAGGGAACTGAAGTTCTGAATGTAAATATCGCGGCCCCCGCCCAAAGCGTCCGCCGTCCATCCTTAGTCAGCGCGCCCGCGGGTCGCCATGCTCCCCATTGGCGGTCGGCCTCTTCGGTGAGCATGCGATTGCTTCACTGAGGCTGCCTCTCCGTCCTGAAGGCTCTGCGAGCCGATCGTCCCTTCACTGCCTCGGTCGTCTCTTGGCGAGCTCGGAAGGATCCGAGGGGGACGTCGTCGCATCTCGCGGTGATTTCGATTGGCCCGGCACGACATTGCCGTGAGGCGAAGGCTCCGCCGAAGCCGCCGGGCGAGCAGCCTCGTCTTCATGCAATTTGCCGGTGAGCGTCTCATTGCTCATCGCCCACATGGCGGCTTGCGTCCGGTTGCGAACACCAATTTTGCGCAGCGTATTTTTGACGCGAATTTTGACGGCGGTCTCGGAGAGTCCAAGTATATTCGCGATGACCTTATTCGGATAACCTCCGAGCAAGCAGCGCAGGATGGATTCATGTCGTTTCGATAGCCGCCATGTGTATTTGCGCTCGGGCTCGCCGGCGACCTCGTTGCGTGTTTTACCGCCGCTCGCGATCACCTCGTCGAAGTGATGGAGTATCGACGGCAAGACGCTGGGAGAAAGGATCGTTCCGCCTCGCATCACCAATTCGAGGCCTTTGACGAGAGTGCCAGGGCTCGGTTCCACGAAGTAAGCGTCGACGCCTGCCCGGAAGGCGGCGATGATGTTGGTGTTGTTCGGTTGTCCTTGATCATGCAGCAAGGCGATGCGCACGGACGGGTGATGTTCCCTGAAGAGTTGAATTTGCGCGTCCACGGCATCCTGATCGCCGCTCCCATGCAGAACGAGCAGGATGGATTGATCGGGCGGAATGAGGCCGAGCGCAACCTCCCCGACGCTGGCGGCCGCAGCGACGACGTCGAAGCCGGCGGCGCCCAGGCTACGCACAAGACCTTCGCGATGCGCCCGAGATGCGTGGACAACAACCGTGGCAAAGGGAAATTGCGTCATAGGTCAGGCCGATCTTTGCCCCCGTCTCACTTTGAATGGTTTCTTTGGGTTGATCGGCCTGGGGGCAATTATCATACCGCCAATCGTCTCTAAGCCTATATTTTCCAGCTACTTCATATGCATGCGCACATAATTGCATCGGAGCGTAACTCCTCCGGATGACTTCTAACGAGACCGTGACTTTCATTTTGGCACAGCCTAATGTCGCGCCTGTAAAAGCTCGACGGGCTCGATGGATGCTGGCCGCGGGGGCGTCCGCCAAAGGAGTCGACTATGGTTTGAGGCGTCTTATGGGACGCGTTGGAGCCGCGCTCCGACGCGAAGCTGGATGCTGACCAGGCTTTGCTGAGGCTCGGGAAGTATGGCCGACATCCCCCTATTCTTTGTGGTGGCATTTTCGCGCTCCGAGACGAGCGGGCTTCGGGCCGAGGTCGCAATCAAAGTATTCAGCAAGCAGCACGCGGCGTCGCTTGCTTCGCAATTGGCCGGCCAGGGACGAGGTGCGGTTGTATTCTCGCAAGCCGGAGGCCCGTCGACCGCCGGGAGGGCGGACGTCAAAATCCTCGCCCGATTCGGCGACGTGCCGGATGATCGCACGCTGTATTTTCGGCTTGGCGACCTTTGGGCGTCGCGCCGCGCCGGCATCACAACCGCCTCCGCCGCCCCTTTCCCGAGATCGATGCCGGCCATGCCTCGGCTGAGGGGTTTGTGGTCGCGCCCAATTCCTTTCGCGGTGCAGCGGAAGCGGAGCCCGAAAGAAGGCTCACGGGAAGGCGCACGGCAGGGCCCAAGGTATTCGCGTGCGATTGCATGGTTGGCGGTCGCCGCAATCGCAACCTCAGGGAGCTCCGCGCTGGTTATGGTCGCGAGAGGGGCTCAGCGCGAGGCGCGGCTCGTGGAAATGGCTCGACCGGCTTGCGATCATGCAGGCATCACGAACGAGGAGCTGCATCGCCTCGTCAAATACGGATATAGATCGGGCGCCAGCAAGAAAGAGGCCCTGCAAACGGTCATCTCGCTTTGCCGGGAAAAGCCCAAACCGGCGCAGATGTGAGTCAGGCGCGGCGGATTGATTGAGTTCCGGGGATTAGGGCCGCTAATCTCCGCAAAAAGCGCGGAGAATATGTCATTGCGAGCCGCAAGCGACGCAATCCAGGTGTCTGCGCTCGTCGAATTTGCGTGGTCGGCTCCGCCTCCGCGCAACGGCGCGTTGCGTCACATCAGCCCACTTCTCCGAGATACCATTCGATCCAGCAGATGACATTCGGCTCGACCGGAGCGTAAGGGCCCGGCGCATAGAAGCGGGAGTTGACCCCCTTCTGGTTGTCCCCGGTGATCCGCTTATCGGCTTCCGTCGTAACCCGCCAAAGCCAGGTGAGCCGATCAAGGTCGTAATCGACGCCTTCGCTCGCATCGCCCCTGACGAGCCAGACGACTTCCATCGCCGTGCTCGACGGGGTGAGCGGCATGAACCGGTAAAGCACCCCATGGTCGCTATAGGCGATGAAGAAGCTCGACGGCGCAAAATGGGCGGAGGTGACGCCCCCATCATAGTCGGTGAAGGCGCCCATCAGCGGCGCCACGGGCGCACCATCAGGACCGCCGGTCCGGACGCCGTCATAGAGCGCGTAGCGGAAGATGAAGATCGACGCGTCGCCGCTTGCCGATCCCACCCGGTGATCGGCCGAAGGGATGCTGAGGCCGAGCGCGCAGCTGCGCGCCTCCATGGCGGCATTGAGATCCTCGATCTCGCCGAGCGGCTTCTCGAGCGCATGGAGTTTTGAATATTCCGGATGCGCCGGCGTGCAGTGATAGCATTCGAGATAGTTCTCGACCGCGAGCTTCCAGTTCGCCTCCATGTGATAGGTTTCCCGATGCGCAACCTTGGCGCTGCTGAAGCCATAGGGGCCGTAGGCGGCCGAGATGCCGGCGCGCGCCTTGTCAAGCGACAATGGCGTTTCGGCGAGCGAGATGAAGACGAGCCCTTCGATGACCTCGAGATGGACTTGTCGCAGGCCGAATTTCGACTTGTCGAATTCGGCCGGCATGTAGCGGGCGGCGCGCAAGGTCCCGTCGAGATTGTAGCTCCAGGCGTGATAGGGGCAGACCAGGACCGAGGCGTGGCCCGACGAGCCCTTGCAGATCCGCGATCCGCGGTGCCGGCAGACATTGACGAAGGCCCTGAGCCGCATGTCCTTGCCGCGCAAGATGATGATGCTTTCATCGGCGATTTCACAGAGAACCCAATCCCCGGGATTTTGAGCGCTCGACGCGTGTCCGGCGAGGATCCAGTGCCGCAAGAAGAGGCGCTCCATGTCATGCGCGAAGGCCTCGGGGCTGTTGTAGAGCGCCTGGTCCAAGGAGTGCGCTTTCGGCTGGCGGCGCACGATATCGGCGATCCGGGCGGCGTTCGTCTCGGCGGTTGCGATGGCGTGGATCGTCATGGCGGCTCCTCCGGGATGCTCTGGCCGCGCTCGCTTCAGGCACGCACGCGGATGTTCTTCGGGTCGTAGAGCGGGGTCAGGCTCGCCTGCGCCGTGAGGCGCCGCCCCGCGATCTCGATTTCGAAGCCGCCGGCCACGACGCGCTCGAGGACCGGCGCCTCATCCTCGCGCACATAGCCGAGCGCCACGGCCCCGCCCAGATGATGCCCATAGGCGCCCGATGTCGTACGGCCGACCATCCGCCCGCCATGCCAGATCGGTTCGTCATGATAGAGCAGCGGCTCGGGATCAGCGAGCAGGAATTGGACGAGCCGGCGCCTCGGTCCCGCCTCACGCTGCCGCAGCAGGGCCTCGCGGCCGATGAAATCGCCCTTGTCGAGCTTGACCGCGAACATCAAGCCGGCCTGCAGCGGCGTATCTTCATCGCCGATGTCATGTCCCCAATGCCGATAGGCCTTTTCGATCCGGCAGGAATCAAGCGCGTGCAGCCCGGCAAGCCGCAACCCGAAGGCCGGCCCGGCTTCCGCAAGCGCGTCGAACACGCCGCGCGCGAATTCGGTCGGAACATAAAGCTCCCAGCCGAGCTCTCCGACATAAGTGACGCGAGCCGCGCGCAGGCGGGCATAGCCGATCTCGATCTCCCGCGCCGTCGCGAAGGGATGGACCGCATCGGAGAGATCCGCTCCCGATACGGCCTGAAGCAAAGCGCGGCTGTTCGGGCCCATGACGCAGAGCACGGCTTCGGCCGAGGTGATGTCGGTCGCGATCGCATGCGCGTCCGAGGGGATGTGCCGCTTCAGCCAGGCAAGGTCCCGGCGCGCCGCGGCGCCAGCGGTGACGATTTGATAGACCGTCTCCGAGAGGCGCGTGACGGTGAGGTCCGCTTCGATCCCGGCGCGCTCGTTCAGCCATTGGGTGTAGACGATCCGGCCCGGCGCCACCGCGACATCATTGGCGCAGATGCGCTGCAGCACCGCCTCCGCATCGCGGCCCTCGACGCGGAATTTGCCGAATGAGGTCATGTCGAACAGCCCGACCGCCTGGCGCACCGCGAGGTGTTCGGCGGCTGAGTGTGCGAACCAGTTCTGCCGACCGTAGCTGTACTCATATCTCGGCTCGACGCCCTCCGGCGCGAACCAGTTGGCGCGCTCCCAGCCGGCCGCCTCGCCGAAACAGGCGCCACGCGCGCCGAGCCGCTCATGCAGAGGAGAGGTGCGGACGCCGCGCGCCGTCTCATATTGGCGATGAGGCCAGTGCATGGCGTAGAGCAGGCCGAGCGACTCCGATACGCGCTCCTTGAGATAGCGCCTGTTCACCTGGAACGGCTGCATGCGGCGAATATCGACATCGGCGAGATCCATGGGCGCATGGCCCTCGACGATCCATTCGGCGAGCGCCTTGCCGGCGCCACCGGCCGACTGGATGCCGATCGAATTGAATCCAGTCGCCACGAACAGATTGCGCAGCTCGGGCGTCTCGCCGAGCAGGTAGCGGACATCGGGCGTGAAGCTTTCCGGGCCGTTGAAGAATTTGCGGATACCGACCCGTTCGAGAGCCGGCAAGCGGCGCATCGCGGCTTCGAGGACC
This sequence comes from Rhizobiales bacterium GAS188, assembly GCA_900104855.1. Classification (NCBI taxonomy): domain Bacteria; kingdom Pseudomonadati; phylum Pseudomonadota; class Alphaproteobacteria; order Hyphomicrobiales; species Rhizobiales bacterium GAS188. Next base: position 7,747,157 of record FNSS01000001.1, on the reverse strand, counting down.
GGCGCGAAATGCTCGACATCGTCCGGCAGCTCGCCGAACTCGAAACCGGGTGGGATGCCGTCGACCGCCCATGGCTTGGCATTCGGCTCGAAGGCGCCGAGGAGGAGTTTGCCGGCATCCTCCTTGTAATAGGCGCAGTTGTCCGGGTCGCGCAGCACCGGCAGATCCGGTGTGAGCTCCGGGAAGGGCTCGGTGACGATGTAGAAATGCTCGCAGGCCTGCAGCGGAATGTCGACGCCGGCCGTGAGGCCGAGCCGCCGCGACCACATGCCCGATGCGATGACCACATGGTCCGCCTGCAGCTCGCCCTCGCTGGTCGAGACGCCTGTCGCCCGGCCGTTCCGCGTGAGGATCGCGGTCACCTCGACACCCTCGATCACCTTGACGCCGCGCATTGTGGCGCCCTTGATCAAGGCCATGGTCGTGTCGATCGGGTTCGTCTGTCCGTCGCCTGGCAGATGCACGCCGCCGACCACATCGTCGACATTGAGCAACGGCCAGTATCGCTTGATCTCCGCCGGGCCGACGCGATGCACATCGAGGCCGAAGGTCCGGGCCATGGAGGCGCCGCGCAGCAGCTCCTCGAGCCGCGCCTGCGACGTCGCGATCGACAGGCTGCCGCGCCGCACGAAGCCGGTCGCCTGCCCGGTCTCGGCCTCGAGCGTCGCATAGAGGTTGGTGGTGTATTGCGCGAGCCTCGTCAGGTTTGCGGTGGCGCGCAACTGACCCACCAGGCCGGCCGCGTGCCAAGTCGTGCCGCTGGTCAGGCGCTTGCGCTCGATAAGGAGAATGTCGCTCCAGCCGAGCTTGGCGAGGTGATAGGCGATCGAAGCGCCGACGATCCCGCCGCCGATGATGACGACACGCGAATGGGTGGGGATGGCTTTGGCCATGTGCGTCCGATCCGCTGAGATTGATTATCCGCGCAAGCGCTCGTTGGCCGCGTCCCAGGCGGCGTCCGCGAGCACGGTCGCCCTGCGCCGCTCGCCCAGCACCATGATCTCGAGAGCCGTGCCGGGATCGGTCAGTCGCGGGTCGATATAGGCGAAGGCCAAGGATCGGTTCGTCGCATGGCCATAAGCGCCGCTCGTCGTGACGCCGGTGAGCCGGTCGCCATGATAAACGGGCTCGTTCCCCATGCAATCAGCATCTCCGGCGTCGACAACGAGGTAGACGAGCTTCATGCGAGGCCCGCGTTGCTTGAGCGCGAGGCTCGCGGATCTGCCGATGAAGTCGGATTTGCCGAGCCGGATGAAGCGCTCCATCGACGCCTCGAACATATCGATTTCGGTCGTCAGCTCGGCCCCCCAACCGCGATAGGCCTTCTCCATGCGCAGGCTGTTCATGGCATAAGTGCCGAACAACGCCATGCCATGCGGACGGCCCGCTTCCATCAGCGCATCGAACACCTTCGGCATCTCCGCCATCGGGCAATGAAGTTCCCAGCCGAGCTCGCCCACATAGGTGATCCTCAGGAGCCGCACGCCCGGGACCCCGGCGACCACCGTTTCCTTTCCGGTCAGCCAGCGGAACGATGAGTTCGAGAGATCGACATCCGTGCAGCCGGACAGCACGTCGCGCGCCCGCGGGCCCGCGAGCACGAGCGTGCCGAAGGCATCGGTGACATTCGTGATCAGGACACGCTCCCCGTCGCGCCGGCGCCAGGCGAGCTGATCGAAATCGTGCAGCTCGGCGGCCGCGGCCGACAATAGATAGAACCTCTCGGGCCCGAGCCGGGTAATCGTCATCTCGCTCTCGATCAAGCCGTTGGCATTCAACAGATGGCCGAGCGCGATGCCGCCGTCATGGGCAGCAATCGTGTTGGCGCAGATCCGCTCGAGGAAGGCATTAGCGTCCGGCCCGCTGATCTCGAATTTGGAGAAGCTCGAGAGATCCATCAGGCCGGCGCGCTCGCGCACCGCCAGGGCCTCCGCTCTGACCGCGTGCCAAGCGTTCGAACGCTTGAACGAGAAGCGTTCGCCTTCGCCCGACCGGTCATACCACCGCGCCCGCTCCCAGCCGAACACCTGGCTGAATTGCGCGCCTTCGGCTCTGAGCCGCTCATGCACGGACGACAATCGCAGATTGCGCCCCGCCTCGTGCTGTTCGCTCGGCTTGTAGCAGTAATACATGTGTTGATAGTCGGCGACCGCGACAGCCTGCGTGTAGTCCTTCGTGGCCCAGTTCCCGAACCTTCGGGGGTCGAACTCGCGCATGTTGATTTCGGCCTGACCATGCACCATCCACTGCGCCAGATATTTCCCGGCGCCGGCGCCCTGGCAGATGCCGATCGATGCCCCGCAATGCATCCAGTAATTCCTCGGACCCGCGGCGGGCCCGGAGAGGTAGACACCGTCCGGCGTATGCGTGATCGCGCCGGAGATCACCGATTTGAGGCCCGACGAGCCGAAGAGCGGCAGGCGTTCTTCGGCCTTCTCCAGCCACGGGAGGAGCCGGTCGAGCTCGGGCGTGACGAGTTCGCTCTCGAAGTCCCAGGAGGGAGGTCGCCCATCCCAGCAGAGATGGGCCGTCGCCGTCTCGTAGGGACCGATCAGGATGCCGTTCATCTCCTCGCGCAGATAAGCGTTCGAATAGGGATCGCGCACCACGGGCAGTTCCCGGCCGAAGCCGAGCAATTCCTTGACCGGTTCCGTGATCACGTAATGATGCAGCATATTGGCGATCGGCACATCATGCCCGGTCCATGAGCCGACCACGCCCGCATAGGAGCCGGCCGAATTCACCAGATGCTCGGCGGTGATGTCGCCATGCTCGGTGACGACGCGCCATTCGCCCGTCGGCAGGCGCTTGACGCCCGTGACACGGGTCCGGCGCTGGATCTCGGCGCCGAGCTGGCGCGCTCCCGCCGCCATGGCGTTGGTGACATCGGCTGGTGCGACATGCCCGTCATGAACCGTACGGAAAGCAGCCTTCACGCCGAAGGGGTTGAGGAAGGGGTGATATTGCCGGATCTCGGAGGGGCCGATGATCTCGCATTCATAGCCGGCGAGGCGCGAGATGCCATAGACGTGCTTCAGCCAACTCACCTCTTCGTCGGTAGTGGCGAGCCGCAAGCCGCCGCAACCGTGCCAGGAAACGGCTTGCCCGGTCAGCTCTTCGAGCTTCGGGTAGAGCTGGGTGCCGTAGACATGGACCTTCGTCATGTTGAGCGACGAATTGAAATGCGGGCACTGTCCGGCCGCATGCCAGGTCGAACCGGAGGTCAGCTCGCCCTTTTCGACCAGCACCAATTCCGTCCAGCCTTCCAAGGCAAGGTGGTAGAGCAGGCCGACCCCCATGATTCCGCCGCCAATGATCACGACCCTGGCATGTGATTTCACGTCGGCCTTCTCCGTCGCCCGCGTGTTGTGCCGGTTGTCGGACGCGATCGCCGATCACGAGGCGGATGCACCGGCATTTCCGCCTGGACCGGATCTGTTGATCGCGCCATACTTCTCGCCGGCGTGAAGATCCATCGCATATGGGCACGCCATCATCTATTTATTTGAGCGAGGAGGCGAGATAAGCTTGCGTGCTCTGCTTGGGAGGTTCTCATGACAAGTCGACGGAGCTTCCTGGCGGGTGTGTGCTGCATGCTCCCCACTTGGCCGGCCCTGGCCGCGTCGCATCCGGCGAGCTTCATCTGCGCCACTTCCGACGAGGACGAGACAAGTCTCGATGGCACGACGACCGAGACGCCGGCAGATTCCCAAATCCCCCCGGTGTCGGGGGCCGTTACACGCTTTCCCAGGGTCGGCGCGACCTTGGACCCGCAATCCCTTTGGACGGAGCTCGACGGCGCGACACCTCAAAGCGGCGTGATCACCCTCGCCATCTGCTTCCTGAACGGCACCCGCGCGCAACGCGCACTCGTGCGGCGCGTCGCGCCCGAATGGACGAGGGGGCCTCTCGGCAAACGCGTCAGATTCCGTTTCGACGCTCCCCGCAAGGGCTCGCATGTCCGCGTCCTGTTCCGCGGCGGCAAAGGCAATGTATCGGAGGTCGGACGCAAGAGCCTGAGTGTCCCGGAAAGCCGGCATACGATGAATCTGGACGACATCGACCGCCGCGGCATCCTGCACGAATTCGGCCACGTCCTCGGCTTGCGGCACGAACACCAGAACCCGGGCTCCGGCATCGTCTGGAACAAGCCGGTCGTCATCGCTGCCCTTAAAGCGCGTGGCTGGTCGAAGGCCAAGGTCGAGGACAATATCTTCAAGCGCTTCAGCAAGGATTGTGCCTGCCTTGGCGATCCGACCGCGGACCCAAAATCCGTGATGTTGTATCCTTTTCCGCGAGAGTGGACGCTCAACGGCTTCTCGTCGCATTTGAACCAGAACATCTCGCCGCGCGATCGGAGTTGCCTAGTGCGGGAATATAGGGCTTGATCCGCGGTCGCGGCGAATGCGAGCAGGAGAAGATGATGGCGCAGGCGATGACAGGCGGCCGCCTCGACAGGCGGGCCTTCATGTTCGGTGGGATCGCCGTGCCGGCGCTGTTTTCGGCATCGGTTCCATGCGCCGCCGCAGCCGCAAAGCCGATCGAGAATTATCGCGACTTCGAGAGTGCCGAGCTTCCCCCTCCGATGGTCGGGGGAACTCAGGTGCCGCTCGAGACCGAAACGACCATTGCGGATAGGATTCTGAGGGCTGCGCCGAGAACCTCGCCGTTCGCCGTCATGCGCTACCTCGAAGCTGTGAGGAGGGTGAACAAGGATCGCGAAGCCTATAATGGCGGCTGGAAAACGCGCTGGAATCCTGTGATCGTCACCTTTTTCGAAGACACGAGCACGACCCCTCAGGGGGACACCACCTCCTGGTGCGCTGCATCGCTCAACTGGACCCTGGCGCGTGCCGGCTATCGAGGCGGAACCTCGAGCGCGAGCTCGGGCAGCTTTCGCGATGCGCCCGGCCGCACCAATCGACCTCGGCCGGGCGACATCGTCGTGTTCGGCCATACCGATCCCCAGGCCTTCGCGGCCGGCAGGGGGCATGTGGGGTTATTCGTCGCGCAACGCCATGACGCGGTGCTGGTGCTCGGCGGCAACCAGACGAACCGCTTCGGCCATCACTCGTTCTGTCGCAAATGGCTCGCCAAGAGCGGCGAGGATCTGAAGCTCCACTCCTTCCATGCAATCGACGCCCTCAAGCAACAAGCGGCCTGACCGGCCTCCCATTGAGCCTCCCGGCGCAAGAACCGCTGCTCCTTGTCGGTGATGACCTTGAAATCCATGCCTGAAACCGGGGTTCCGCTTCCCAGCGGGGTTCTCGCCTTCCTGCTCACGGATGTCGAGGGCTCGACGAGACGATGGGAGGCCTGGCCCGGGCCCATGAGCCTGGCCGTGGCTCGACATGACGAACTTCTGCGAGCCGTCATGCTCGCGAGAGGCGGCCACATTTTCAGGACCGCCGGCGATGCCTTCTACGCCGCCTTCGCCTCTCCGGCGGCAGCGATCGACGCTGCTCTCGCGGCGCAGCACGCGCTCGCGCAACAGGATTTTTCGGAGGTCGGCGGGTTGACGGTCCGCATGGCCGTTCACGCCGGACCGGTGGAGGCGCGCGAAAGCGATTATTTCGGTCAGGGGATGAACCGTTGCGCGCGGCTCTTGTCCATCGCCTATGGTGGCCAGGTGCTGATCTCGGGTGCTGCGGCCGACATGGCGCGAGGCGTCATGCCGGCGCAGTCGAGCCTCCTGGATCTCGGGCATCACCGGCTGCGGGACGTCCCGGAGGCCGAGCAGATCTACCAGCTCGTGGCGCCCGGGCTCCGGGCAACCTTTCCGACGCTGCGTTCGCTTGGCGCGAAGGTCCATAATCTGCCGCGCCAGCTGCCATCCTTCGTGCGGCGGGATACCGAGGTCGCCGAGATCAAGGCGCGGCTCGCTCATTATCGCCTCGTGACGCTCACGGGGTCGGGGGGCGCGGGAAAGACCCGCATGGCCCTCGAGGTCGGCTCGGACCTCCTCGCCGACACTCTCGACGGCGTCTGGTTCGTCGAGCTCGCTCCCCTCGATGATCCCCAACTCGTGGCCGAGACGCTGTGCAGCACCATCGGTGTGCCGGTCGGCGGCAGTCGCTCGGCAACAGAGAGCGCGGTCGGCTATCTGCGCCAGAAGAACGCGCTCCTGATCCTCGACAATTGCGAGCACCTCATCGACGCGGCCGCGCGCCTGGTCGAGGCGCTCGTGCGCGACTGCCCATCCCTTTTGGTCCTGGACACGAGCCGCGAACGGCTGGAGATCCCGGGCGAGAACACCTATCGTGTGCCGAGTCTTGGCGTTCCGCCGCTCGTCAGGGACCTGACGGCATCCGCCGCGCTCGAATACGATGCCGTGCGCCTCTTCGTGGAACGCGCCGGGGCCACGGTTGAGGGCTTTGCCCTGACCGACGCGAATGCGGCGGCCGTCGCCAATATTTGCAGGCAGCTCGACGGCATTCCCATGGCCATCGAGCTCGCCGTTCCGCAGTTGCGGATGCTGCCGCCCAAGGGACTGGAAGCCCGCCTCCAGGATCGGTTTCTCCTGCTGGTCAAGGGAAGCCGGACGGCGCTGCCGCGGCATCAGACGCTGCGAACCGTGTTTGACTGGAGCTACAACCTTCTGCGCGAGAGCGAGCGCACGCTCTTCCGGCGTCTGTCGGTGTTCGTGGGCGGTTGGACCCTGGAGGCCGCCATCGCGGTCGCGAGCGGCGGGGCCGTGGAGGCACAGGAGATCTTCGGCCTTGTGTCGGGCCTGGTGGACAAGTCGCTGGTCGTGGCGGACCTCGCGACCAGCGAGCCGCGCTACAAATATCTGCAGACGACGCGTCAATACGGCGCCGAGAAGCTGCGCGAGAGCGGCGAGCGGGGGCTGCGCCGCCACCTTGCCGAATACATGATCCGGCTTTTTGCCGAAGCGAGCGCGGCCTGGCCGACCATGGCGACCGAGAGCTGGCTCGCAAAATACGAGCCGGATCTCGACAATCTGCGCGCTTCCTTGGATTGGGCCTTCGGTCCGCAAGGTGATGCGGGCCTCGGAGTCGAGCTGACGAGCCACAGCCTGCGGGTCTGGGACGAGCTGTCCCTGCTGTCCGAACGCGAGCGCTGGTTCGCCACGGCTCTCGAACACAAGGATGCGAACACCCCTTCAACCACGCTGGCACGGCTTTGGCTCGGGCGCACCTCGAATAGCGCCCATGGCGCGAGGACCAATCTCGATCCGGCTCTCGCGGCGGCGGATCTGTTCCGAAAGGCCGGAGATCGGCTTGGGCTCGGAGAGGCCCTGGCCAAGGCTGGGGCGGCGCTCGAGACACCCGAGACGACAGCGCAGGCGCTGCCCTATCTCGACGAGGCCCTGGAGGTGTTGATACCGCTCGGACCAACGAAGCATCTTGCGAGCTGTCTGCGTTCGTTGGCCGTCGCCCGCTACTTCGTCAGCGATTTCGTGGGCGCGCGCGCCCTTATCGCCCAGTCCGAAGCCGTCGCGCGCAGCCTCGGAGATGGAAGAGGGATCGCCGGGGTGCAGATCGCCGCAGCCGAACTCGAATTCGCCGCGGGCGCGGTGGACGAAGCCATCGCGCAGGTCAAGAACATGCTTGCTGGCGCTCACCATAATCGCCGCCAACTGACCTTGGGCCTGGGCAACCTCGCCTCCTATTTGCTGGCCGCAGGCCGGACCTCGGAGGCGAAGGCCACGGCCTTGGAGGGCCTCGGCGAAGCCCGCGCCCTTGTCTGGCATGCGGCGGTCGTCCGTCTCGTCGAGCATCTCGCCCTCGTGGCGGCACTCGGCGGCAAGGCCGAGACAGCAGCAAGATTGCTGGGTTTCGGCGTCGCCTTCTATGCCGGCGGCACCGCAAGCCGGGAATTCACGGAGATATCGAGCTATGAGCGGCTGACCGCCGAGCTCGCGAAGCAACTGCCCAGGGAACGGGTGGCGGAACTGATGGCCGAAGGCGCACTCTGGAGCGAGGATCGGGCCCTAGCGGTCGCGACGAGCATTTGATGGCCGTCGGACAGACTCCGGCCGGCCATCTGGAAGGCAATCTCGGCCGTTGCCAACCCGGCCGAAACGTGGAACTGAACCGGGCGCCACGAAAGAGATCAATCCATCATGGGAGCGCTCATGAGTCGCCGTTTTCGCCTCGGTATCCTGTGCCTGCCGGCGTTGAGCTGTATTCTCGCAGTAGCTCCAGTCGGGGCGCAGGTCGAGAGCCGACCCGAAGCGTCGGGGTATTATAATGCCTGTCTCAAAGAAGCGACGAGCGCCAACAACGTCATGCAATCTGGTGGCCGCAGCATCTACACCTGCTGGGGATCGGCGGCGCAGAGCTATTTCGACTATCTCGTATCGACCAATGCCGTCGAAAATATCGATAAGCAGCGGACCGGGACCTATGTTTTCAGGGCCATCCCTCAGCTGGGACGTTGCTGGAACAAGATTCAAACAGTCGAGGGCATATCGAGCTCATCCTATGGCTGCTCGCTGAACGTTGCCAAGGTGCCGAATTAAGTCCACCAGCTCGGCAGTTCCATTGCCGAGGATCGCCAACTTGGGACCGCGGCCGTCCCGGCCGCTCTTCCCTTCTGCCGCGCTGTCTTAACGTCTGGCGTCGGCTGTAGGCCTAATGGGGCTTGACGTTGCAGGCACGGCCGCGCCGTATCCCCGCCGCCGCGGCCGTGTTTCGACCGCTAATTGACTCTCGGGCGTCCGACCAGCTCTTCAGCACGCTCGCGGAGAAGCCGGGCAATCTCGTATCGGCCAATCGTCGATCCGTCCGGGCACTCGATCTCCCACGTCGTGATGCCGCAGCGCGGGCGATCGCTGATCAGCCTTGCCATGCCAAGTGCGTCGTCGAGTTCAGGGTATGACACAGGCGGAAGGAGCGACTTCATCTCGCGATATTGCGACTCGGAGGTCCATTGCGGGGCGCAATAGAGTCTGTATGGCATTCGCTTTTCCACCGTCTAAGCGGTGGGCGCTCAAAAGCCGGAGGGCGAGCTTTACCCGGACTCACTATATCAAAAAACGCGAGCGCGAGGGCTTTTCCGACAAAGTTTATCCACAGTAGATCGACGCCGAATTGTTGGTGCCGGCGCGGCCAACTGATATTCTCGGCTCCCCATTCCCGAATTGGCGCGGCACCGCCTTCGCGCCTGTCCGGACCTCGATCGGTGAAGCCCTCGAGGATGGCTTCGATATCGCAGCTCGAGAACAGGCCCTCATAGTATTTGAGAGCGGCTTGCACGGCGCCTTCTCAGAGCTCCAACAGCATGATCTTCTCTCCCGGATTAGATTGCCCGCATTGCCATGTTGGTCCCTGCGTCATCACGCTCGGTAGCGCTGGACAGGAAATCCGGGACGTGGCGCCCCCGTGACGAAAGGAAAGCCCCCATCGGATCGACCACTGCGCGCACGGCGGGCCTCCTGGTCATGCGGTCCCGCCAACGAAGCGAGTTCGGCGTCGCGTCGGTCATCGGCGCCCGCATCCGGGCACCGAAGAGCTGCGCCATGTAGAAGGCGATATCCGCATAGGAGTAGCCTCCGGCAAGGTATTCGCGATCGCTCAGGAGAGACTCTATTTCGTCGTAATAGCTGGCCGCCGCGGCTCGCGCTCCAACCGCGGCCGGATCATCTGGGGTTTGATAAAGCCCCATGAGCCGAATGATGTGTGGGAAATAGACTTCATCAGACTTCAGCTCGAGGAGGCGAGCCCGCGCTCTCGCCGCCGGTTCGCTCGGCCATAACGCCGGGTCCGGCTTCAGGTCTTCGAGACATTCGAAGATCTGCGTCGAATCGAAAATCTCGAGGGCGCCGTGGATGAGAACCGGCACCTGCCGTTTTGGGTTGACGCGGATCACTTCAGGGTGTTTGGGCTCGTACGCGGTCTCGAACGGGACCATCACGAGCTCGAACTCGAGGCCTTTCTCGAGAGCGGCGATTTGGGCCTTGGCGCCGAACATGCTGAGGGGGCCGGAGAACAGGCGCAGCGGTGCAATCACTTCGGTCATTTCTCTATCCTCGCTTGCAGAGTTGAGACTGTCTGGAGCCGGTCAGCGGCGCGCACGGGGTTCGGTGTGCGGGAGCTCGCCGGGATCAGAAGGGCGAGTCATCAGGCACGGAGCTGGGAGCGCGATGTGGGGGCGAGCCGCAGGATCTGAGGCGGCGTCTCGAGGCGACGGAGGAGGGTGGGATAAATCTCCCCTTGCCATTGCGGGTTCTGGCCAAGAGCCGTCATGTGCCTGTGATAGGCCTCGAGCTCGCCAAACCCCAAGAACGCAATGAACACGTTCTCGCTTTCCCTGAGGGGCAGTCTCGGGAAGTTGTTCGGGCTGTGCTCGGTGGCGAACAACCCGAGCAGGCGGCCACCGGCGGCGATGAGCGCCGGCGCGACCACATCATCGAAGAAGCCGAGAAATTCCGGATCCATGGGCGCCGGCAAATGGTAGAGGGCTGCGACCACCAGCCCCTGGGGGGCCTCTGACTCCGGTGGAGAGCGCCGGACAGGAGCTTCAAGTGCAAATGCCGAGCCGGGCCGGACGGGATGCAGGAGAAGCGCGTCGCTGCTGTCGATCATTTTCGAGCGGGCGGCTTCGCTGTGCTGCTTCCAGGCTTCGCCATGGACGTAGAAGGCTGTCAGTGCCTTCTTGCGCGAGGGCATGTCCGGGAATCCCCTCATCCAAACGAAGCGGTTGGGGTCTCCCAGATCGCGGAACTGCCCGATGATCCGCATCCCGGCCGCTTCTTGTGTTTCGACGAACTCCCGATCGAAGAGCTCTATGAATACGTCCCTTGTCCCCGGATAGAGTGTGTATTGCCGCAGATCGATGATCGCGCTGCAGAATTCCCTGCTGGCCTGCATGGAACTGTTGGGTTCGACTGCTTGGGTCATGATCGTCCTATGTGCTCGCGAAGGGATTCGCCGAAATCCGACCGGCACGCCCATGCGGGTCGGCGACCTTCTGAGTTAGAAACAGACCGGTCGTCCTGTTTTGTATTACAGACCGGTTGCCCGGTTTTGTCAATGTGCTAGATTGCTCATGTCACGGGACAGCCGGCGGAGGCACGGATGGCGCGCAAGCGAAAGCGTTCAAACAACCCGGAAGCCTTGCGACGGCGCGTGCTCGACGTCGCTGCGGCTGCCTTTCAGTCTGGCGGCTATCATTCGACCAGCACGCACGACATCATGCATGAGGCGGGGGTGACAGGTGGCGCGCTCCATCACCACTTCCCGACGAAGAAATCGCTCGGGCTCGCGGTGATCAGAGAGCGAGTTGCGCCGACCGTGGAAGAAACCTGGATCGCTCCTATCCGAGCGGCGCGCACCGCCGTCGAGGGGATTGTCGACACCTTCGACGCCATCGCGGCTTCGCTGGATGAGCGGGGCAGAGTTCTGGGTTGCCCGCTCAACAACCTTGCGCTCGAGCTATCTCTTGCCGATCCGGATTTCCAGGCGGCGATCGGCGAGATCTTTGACGCTTGGCGGAAGGCGATTTCCGAGAAGATGCGGGCAGAGAAAACCGGCAGCGCCATGACTTCGGGCGCCGACGATTGGGGAACCTTTGTCGTCGCCTCGTATTCGGGCGCCATGGCAATGGCGAAAGCCCATCAGAGCTCCGAGCCTCTGAGAACATGCGCGCGCCAACTGGCGACGCTGTTGGGAAATGATCGACGACGCATCACCCGCATGAGGCCGGCATTGCGGTGACGTGTATCGTTCGCGATGCTGTGATTGGCTATCTGTGCATGATGGAAGATAGCTTGGCGACGAGCCGATCGACGGGGATGGCGCCGCTACCCGTTCGCGAAGGCCGCCCAACTTACTGGCATGCCCTTGCTGGCATGACGTTTGCGGCCCTAGTGTGGTCTGTCAACATCAGGAGAGGCACATGGGTGGTCGGGCGAAGCTGGCAGGGGTGCTGGTGGCCGCGGCGACGGCGATGTCGGGCGGCGCGCACGCGGAGAAGACGACGGATACGCTGCGGGTGGTGTGGCGGGACGCCATTCCCAATGTCGATCCCTATTACAACACGCTGCGCACGGGGCTGATCTTCCAGCAGCACACCATGGACGGCCTGGTCTATCGCGATCCGAACACGTTCCAGATCAAGCCGTTGCTCGCCACCGCCTGGACCTGGGTCGACGACCGCACGCTCGACCTGACGCTTCGCCAGGGCGTCACCTTCCATAACGGCGACAAATTCAGCGCCGACGACGTGGTCTATACCCTCAACCTGGTGTCGTCGCCCGAAGCCAGGGTGTCGGTGCCCAGCAACTACTCGTGGATCGACAAGGCCGAGAAGATCGATGACGACCATGTCCGGGTGCATCTGAAGAAGATCACGCCGGCGGCGCTGGAATTCTTCGCGATGATCACGCCCATCTACCCCAAGGCCTATCGCGAGAAGGTCGGCCCCGAGGGCTTCTCGAAAGCTCCGATAGGGGCGGGGCCCTACAAAGTCACGAGAGTCGACGGGGTCAACGAGATCGACATGGTCCGGTTCGACGGCTATTACGAGGGCAGCCCGAAGGGCAAGCCCAAGATCGGCAAGCTGGTCATCCGCGAGGTCGCCGACGCTGCGACCGAGATGGCGGAGCTGCTGTCGGGCCGCGCCGATTGGATCTGGAACTTCAATCCCGACCAGTTCGACCAGGTCGGCCGGATGCCCAATCTGCAGGCTCTGCGCGCCGAATCCATGCGGATCAACTTCCTGCAGCTCGACGCCGCCGGCCGCAGCGGTGCCGGCAATCCCCTGACCAACCTCAAGGTGCGCCAGGCGATCCTCTACGCCATCGACCGCCAGGCCTTCGCCAAGCAGCTGGTGCAGGGCGGCTCGCGTCCGCTCGACGCGCCCTGCTACTCGTCGCAGTTCGGCTGCGACCAGGAGGCCGCCGTCAGGTATGACTATGATCCGGCCAAGGCGAAGCAGCTGCTGGCCGAGGCCGGCTACCCGAACGGCTTCGAGACCGAGCTGGTCGGCTATTTCCTGGAATCCTGGATGGCCTCGATCCAGGGCTATCTCGGGGCCGTCGGCATCAAGGCCAAGGTCAGCAAGCTGCAGGTCGGCGCCGTCATCCAGCGCAACGAGAAGGGCGACACCCCGCTGACCGGCGGCAGCTGGGGGTCGAACTCGATCAACGACGTGTCGGCTGTGTTCCCGGTCTATTACGACGGCAAGAGCCTGTTCGACTTCGCCCGCGATCCCGAGGCCGCCAAGCTGGTCGAGGAAGGCGGGTCGACCAACGATCCCGAAATCCGCAAGCGCGCCTACAGCGCCCTCATCAAGCGGGTGACCGAGCAAGCCTATTGGACCGTGCTCGCCACCGACGCCAAGTATTACGGCTTGTCCAAGCAGCTCGACTTCCATCCCGACCCGGACGAGCTGCCGCGCTTCTTCGCGGCGAGCTGGAAGTAGCAGGAAGTCCGAGTAGATTTGCTTCGCTGGACTAGCCGCCTGCCAAATGGCAGGCGACGAGGCCGCCGCCCACGGTCGTGAGCGGCGGCGCCTCGACCCGGCAGCGGTCGATGGCGAGCGCGCAGCGCGGGTGGAAGCGGCAGCCGGGCGGCGGGGAGGCGGGATCCGGCCCGGCCTCGCCGAGCCCGACCTCGGGCACGCCGAGGCCTGGCTCGGGGGTCAGCACCGAGGCCAGCAGCGCCTTCGTGTAGGGATGACGCGGCGCCCGGAACACGGCCTCGACCGGCCGGTGCTCGACGATGCGGCCGAGATACATGACCGCGACCTCGGTCGCGATATGCTCGACCACCGCCAGATTATGGCTGATGAACACGTAGGTCAGGCCGAGGTCGCGGCGCAGCTCCGCGAGCAGGTTCAGGATCTGCGCCTGGACCGACACGTCGAGGGCCGAGGTCGGCTCGTCGCACACGACGATCCGCGGCTCCAGCACCAGGGCGCGGGCGATCGCCACCCGCTGGCGCTGACCGCCCGACAGCTCGCGCGGGAAGCGGTCGGCCATGTCGGGCGCGAGGCCTACGCGGGCGAGCTGCGTGGCGACGCGGTCGGCGATGGCGCGGGCCGACAAGCCGCCCTGCGCGACCAGCGGCAGGCCAACCACGTCGCGCACCCGCCGGCGCGGGTTGAGCGACCCGATTGGGTCCTGGAACACCGGCTGGATCACCCGCGCCCGCTCGCGCCGGTCGAGCGCGGCGAGCGGCAGCCCGCCGATCCGCACCTCGCCGGCCGACGGTGCCAAGAGACCCAGGATCAGCTTTGAGAGGGTGGACTTGCCGCAACCGGACTCGCCGACCACGCCCAGCACTCCGCCTGACGGAACGCTCAAGGATATATCGTCAACCGCGGTCAGCTCGCGCCTCGGCCCGAATAGCGGGCCCGGCAGATCGAAGCGCTTCGACAGGCCCTTGATGTCGATCAGGTGTTCCTCGCTCCGCTCCGCCGGCGCGGCGCGGGCGCGCACCGCCGGCCCCGCGGCCTTCGGTCGAGCCGCTGCGTCGACGGGCGGGGAGAGCGCTGCGTCGTCGGGGCCCAGCCGGCAGGCATAGGCGTGCCCGCCGCCGGCGTCCTGGCGCGGCACCGCAACGGCGCAGCTCGGCTCGGCATGGGTGCAGCGATCGCGGAAGCCGCAACCCGAAAATCCGGGCGCGATGCGCGGCACCACGCCCGGGATGCTCCCCAGCGGCTGGTCGCGCGCCACCTTGCCGGGCACCGGCACGGAGGCCAGCAGGCCCTTTGTGTAGGGGTGGAGGGGCCGGGCGAACAGCTGCGCCGCGGAGGCGGTTTCGACCACTTCGCCGGCATACATCACCGACACCTGATGGGCGATGCGCGCGACCACCCCCAGATCATGGGTGATCAGCAGCAAAGCGAGGCCCAGCTCGCGCTGCAGCTCGGCCAGCAAGTGCAGGATCTGGGCCTGCAGGGTGACGTCGAGCGCCGTGGTCGGCTCGTCGGCGATCAGCAGCTCGGGTTCGCACAGGAGCGCGGTCGCGATCATGGCGCGCTGGCGCAGGCCGCCCGACAGCTGGTGCGGATACTGGCCGAGCCGGACGCCCGGCGCCGAGATGCCGACCCGGCCCAGGAGCTCGGCCGCCCGGTCGCGCGCGCGGGCGCGGCTGCCGCCGCGGTGGCGGCGGAACACCTCGGTCATCTGCGACCCGATGGTGTAGGCCGGGTTCAGGCTGGTCATCGGCTCCTGGAAGATCATGGCCATGCGGTCGCCGCGCAGAGCGGACATGCGGCGCTCGGACAGGCTGAGCAGATCGGTATCGAGGAAGCGCAAGCGGCCGGCGCGGCGCCGGCCGCCGCGCGCCAAGAGGTTCATGACGGCGAGCGCCGACACCGACTTGCCGCAGCCGGATTCGCCGACGACGCAATGGGTCTGGCCGCGCTCGACGGTCAGCGACACGCCGCGCACGGCGGCGACGCTCGCGCCGAAGTCGACATGCAGGTCGGCGACCTCGAGGACCGCGCTCACGCCGTGCGATCCGTGCCGAGAATGTGGCTCAGGCCGTCGCCCAAGAGGTTGATGCCCAGAACCAGCAGGAACAGGGCGGCGCCCGGGATCATGATCACCCAGGGGCTGAAGAACATGTAGTCCTTGGCCTCGGCGATCATCAGGCCCCAGGACGGCAGTGGCGGCGGCACGCCGAGACCCAGGAACGACAAGGTCGCCTCGAGCAGGATGGCGAGCGCCATCTCCAGGGTCGCGACGACCGCCAGCGGGCGCACGATGTTGGGCAGCACCTCGCGCGCCAGGATATAGAGCGGCGAGCAGCCGGCGGCACGCGCCGCGCTGATATAGTCGAGCGCGCGCACCTGCATCGTGGCGACCCGCGCCACCACCGCGAAGCGGTCCCACAACAGGAGGCCGAGGGTCGACACCACGATGGTCAGCGAGCTGCCGACCAGGGCGACGGCGGTGAGCGCGACCAGGATCAGCGGCGTCGCCAGGCGGCAGGTGATGGCGAACAGCACCAGGTCGTCGGCCCGGCCGCCGAAATAGCCGCCCAATATGCCGAGGGTGCCGCCGATCAGGCCCGAGGCGAGCACGGTCATCAGGCCGATCAGCATCGAGATGCGGGCGCCGTAGATCAGCCGGGACAGGTAATCGCGGCCGATCTGGTCGGTGCCGAACCAATGCTCGGGCTGGCCGCCCTCCATCCAGGCCGGCGGCACCAGGCGGTGGGCCAGATCCTGGGCGAACGGGTCGTGGGGCATCAGCAGCGGCGCCAGCAGGGCGATGAGCGCGACCAGCGCGACAATGCCGGCGCCCAGCGCCACGCCGGCGTTGCGCAAGGCCTTCATGAGGCGCGTAGCCTTGGATCGAGCACGGCGTTGAGCAGGTCGGCCAGCAAGGTCAGGCCGACATAGATGGTCGCCAGCAGCAGCACGACCGCCTGCACGACCGGAAAATCATTCTTCAGGATTGACTCCCATGCCAGATAGCCGATCCCATGCAAGGCGAAGACCACCTCGATCACGATCGAGCCGCCCAGCATGAAGCCGAACTGCACGGTGGCGATCGACACCACCGGCATGGCCGCGTTGCGCAGCGCGTGTTTGAGGACGATGCTCGTTCGCCCCAAGCCGTTGGCGCGCGCGGTGCGGATATAGTCGGCGGCGAGCGCTTCGATCATCCCCGTGCGGGTCAGCCGCATCAGCGCCGGAATTCCGGTGAAGGCGAGCGCCACCCCCGGCATCACAAAATTCTCCCAGCTGCCGGTGCCTGAGATCGGCAGCCATTGGAGCTTGAGGCCCAGCGTGATCATCAGCACCAGGCCCAGCCAGAAGCTCGGCATCGCCTGGCCGATCATGGCGATCAGCGACGCAACCCGGTCGATCGCGGTCCCCTCGTAAAGGGCGGCGAGGATGCCGAGCGGCAGCGCCACGGCGAGCGCGATCGCCAGCCCGACCAGCCCGAGCGTGAGCGTGACCGGCAGGCGCTCGGCGATCAGGCCGGAGACGCTACCCTTGTAGAAATAGGATTCGCCGAGGTCGCCGGTGGCAGCGTGCCCGACCCAGTCGGCGAACTGCACCGGCAGCGGCCGGTCGAGGCCGTAGTTCTTGCGGACCTGCGCGATGTCCTCGGCGGTGGCGTTCGGGCCAGCGATCGATATCGCGAGGTCGCCCGACAGCCGGGTGAGGGTGAAGCTGATGCTCAGCACGGTCAGTCCGACCAGCAGGGCCAAGACGATCCGGCGTGCGAGGAATTGGAGCATCGGTCGAGCTTACGGCACGATGGTGATGACCGACAAGGCGGGTGTGCAGGGCAGGGTGCTCGATAGCCTGAAAGTGATTTTGGGGCTCGGGACGCAAAGCGCCGGTCGCGCCAGGTACTTGCCGAGATTGAGTCACTGACGACGGATGCGTGTGGTGATCGGGCAAGCGTCGTTACGCTTCCAGCGCCGCCAGGTTCTTCGGCAGCATGCCTTTGAACAGCGCGATGATGCGCTTTGCCTCTTTCGCTTCCAGCGTGATCGCCTGGCGCACGACGGCCGCGATCAAGGTCATTACCAGTTGCGAAAAGGCCGAGAGGGCTGGCTCCGGCGTATCGGGCGCAATGCGCCGCAACGCGTCGGACAGGAGGCCTGAGAGATAGATGCCATCGTCCTCGTCGAGCTTCTGCAGCGCCCTGTCGGCCTGGGTCGCCTGCCAGATGTCGCGCATGACCGGCTCGTCGATGAACATCTGGTAGTAGCTGTCGACGATGCGGCACAGCGCCGGATACAGATCCCTGGCGCTCTTCACCGCCGACAAATCCCGCTGAACGCAGTCGCGCCCGATCGCATTGTAACGTTCCGCGAGCGTGCCGATGATCGCCGTCTTGTCGGGGAAATACTGATACAGCGAGCCGAAGGGCACGCCCGTCCGCTCGACGATGTCGCTCATGCGGAAGGCTTCGCTGCCTTTCTCGGCCATCAGCTCGGCCGCGCATTCAAGGATGCGCTCGAAGCGCTCCCGGCTGCGCGCTTGAGTCGGGACGAGGCGCGCCAGTCCGTGGGCGTTGGCTTCGACCGTGCCCTGTCCCGCTTTCCTCGCCGCCATCCATCCCTCCGCAAAAATGTCTTGACGACTCCAATACGAGAGTTTATCGGGTCCTGCAAATACGAGACAATCTCGTATTAAGCCAAAGGATCTCCCTATGTCACAGCTTCCCATCCTGATTATCGGAGGCGCCGGCAAGACCGGCGCCCGCGTCAATAGGTTGCTGCAAGCCCGCGGTATCGCCACCCGGCCGGTTTCGCGTTCGACCACACTGTCTTTTGATTGGACCAAGCCCGAAAGCTGGACCGGCGCCCTGGATGGCGTTTCCAAGGCCTATGTCACCTACCAGCCCGATCTTGCGGTGGAGGGGGCGGCCGAAGCCATCGCGGAGCTGAGCCGCATCGCCCGCCAGAAGGGGCTGGAGCGGATCGTGCTCCTGTCCGGGCGCGGCGAACCGCGTGCGCAGCGCGCCGAAGCGGCGTTGCAGGCATCCGGCGTTCCATGGGCCATTGTGCGCGCCAGTTGGTTCAACCAGAATTTCAGCGAAGGCTATCTGCTCGACAGCGTGCTTGTTGGCGAGCTCGCATAGCCGGCTGGTGCGGTGCCCGAACCGTTCATCGATGTGGACGACATTGCCGACGTCGTTGTGGCGGCGCTGACGGATGAGCGTCACGCAGGCAAGCTCTATGAAGTGACCGGCCCCCGCCTGCTCACTTTTGCCGAGGCCGTGAGCGAGATCGGGGCAGCCTTGGGCCGGCCGATCCGTTACACGCAGGTCTCGCCGGACGAGTTCGTCGCAACTCTGCGGCCCTATGCGCCCGAGGACATCGTCCAGCTGCTGTGCGAACTCTTCACCGTGGTCCTGGACGGCCGCAACGCGCAGGTCATGCACGGCGTCGAGGAAGCGCTTGGCCGGCCGGCGCGCGACTTTTCCGATTATGTTCGCAACACCGCTGCGACCGGCGTCTGGAGGGTTTGAACCATGCGCTCGTTTCTCGTCCCAGGCTTGCTCTGGTTTTCCGCCATTGGCTGCGGCCTGCTCGCAGGCCTCTACTTCGCCTTCTCGACCTTCATTATGACGGCCCTCGGCCGCATCGACCAGGTGCATGGCATTTCAGCCATGAACGCGATCAATACGACGATCGTGCAGTCGCTGTTCATGCCGCTCTTCATTGGAACGACGCTGACGAGCCTTGCGCTGGCGGTCATTGCCGTCTTTCGCTGGGGCGAGACCGGATCTTTGGCGATGCTCGCGGGCGGCGTCATCTATGTGGTGGGCATGTTCCTCGTCACGGCGGTGTTCAACGTGCCGCTCAACGACGCCCTTGCAACCCTCGATCCGTCCAGCACCGAGGCCGCATCACTATGGGCGCGTTACCTGAACGACTGGACGTTGTGGAACCACGTGCGGACAATCTCCTCCACCGCGGCTTGTGCGCTCTTTATCGCCGCCATCGCGGTCAGGTAGGGGAAACCGGACTGCCATCGGCCGTTCCCATGAGTGGCGACGTACGGCTTGTGCCAGCCATGGGATAGGAACTTCGAACTCACCACACTAGGATGCGGTGGCGGGCATTGAGGAGGCGCGGTATGACCTTCGACAATCTGAGCTGCTCAATCGGGCGGCTGCAGGCGTGAAGCGCCGCACCTTTCTCGGCGCTGCGGCCGGGGCCGCCGTGTCCGCGCTCGCCAGGCCCAGCCTCGCGCAGCCGGCGAAGGTGCTGAGATTCGTGCCGGAGTCGGACGTGGCCGTGACGGATCCGATCTGGACGACGGCCACGGTGACGCGCAACCACGGCTACCTCGTGTTCGACACGCTGTACGGCCAGGATGCCCAGTACAACATCCAGCCCCAGATGGTGGCTGGCCACACGGTCGAGGATGATGGCAAGCTGTGGCGGCTGACCCTGCGTGAGGGCCTGCGCTTCCACGACGGCGAGCCGGTTCGCGCCCGGGACGTGGTGCCCAGCGTGCGGCGCTTCGCTGCTCGCGACGCATTCGGGCGCGCGCTGATCGAGGCAACGGACGAGCTCTCCGCAGTGTCGGATCGCGTGGTGCAATTCCGCCTGAAGAGGCCGTTTCCCCTGCTACCCGCGGCGCTCGGCAAGACCGGCACGTCCATGCCTTGCATCATGCCGGAGCGCCTGGCGAAAACCGATCCCAACAAGCAGGTGACCGAGATGGTCGGCAGCGGCCCGTTCAGCTTCAGGGCTGACGAACGGATCGCGGGCGCGCTGACCGTCTATAACAAGTTCGCCGGCTACGTGCCGCGTCCGGACGGCCCGGCGACCTTCACCGCCGGCCCCAAGCGCGTCGTCTTCGATCGCGTTGAATGGCGCGTCATACCCGACCCTTCGACCGCGGCCAACGCGCTTGGCGCAGGCGAGGTCGACTGGTGGCAGAACCCAACACCGGACCTGCTCGGCGTTCTGCGGAGCAAGGCAGGCCTGAAGCTCGAAGTGCTCGACCCCGCCGGTGGAATCGGCTGCCTCCGCTTCAACCACCTCTTCCCACCTTTCGACAATCCAGCCATCCGCCGGGCGCTGCTGGGCGCAATTGATCAGACCGAATTCATGACGGCGGTCGCGGGCGACGAGCGCTCCCTGTGGAAGAGCCATGTCGGCGTGTTCAGCCCGGACACCCCGATGGCAACGACGGAGGGAACGGACATCCTGGTCGGGAAGCGGGACTTCGCTCAGGTCAAGCGAGACCTGGTAGCCGCGGGCTATAAAGGCGAGCGCGTGGTGTTGCTCGACCCTACGGATTACCCGTCGACCCACGCGCTGGCCCTGGTGGCGGCCGACGCGTTTCAGAAGTGCGGCCTGAACGTCGACTTGCTTGCCATGGATTGGGGCACGCTCGTCCAGCGTCGCGCCAGCCGCCAGCCTCCGGACAAGGGGGGCTGGAACGTCTTCTTCACCTATTTGAATGGCACCAACAACTTCGATCCCGCCAGCCAGCTCGGCATCCGCGGCAACGGCGATCAGGCCTGGTTCGGCTGGCCCAACTCTCCGCGGCTCGAGGATTTGCGGACCCAATGGTTCGCGACCTCGGACGTGACCGACCAACGGGCGATCTGTGCGGAGATCCAACGCCAGTTCTTTGTCGACGTGCCCTATCTGCCGCTGGGTGTCTATTACGACACGACGGCCTATCGGAGACTAACCGGCGTGCGCAACGGCTTCGCGCAGTTCTACGACGTCAAGCCGGCCTGACGCGGAACGAGGAATTCTTCGAAGCTTCGTCTGCTGGAGGCGTGGCTCCCCGGGCTGAACGAAACTGCGAACTACGAGTTTTCGATTTCCCTACTCCCCGCTACGCCGAAGCCCGCCAAGATGCGCAAACGCGACCGGGCGGAGGCGCGACGCTTGGCCGGCGAGCCAAAGCCATCACTCAGAGAGCGTGCGATCGCCTTGGCTCGCCAGTTGGGCACCGTCCGCACGCGTGACTTCTCCGACATCGGTGTTCCTCGCTTCTACCTGGCGCGCATGTGCGACGAGGGCTTACTGATCAAGGTCGCTTATGGCCGCTATCGCGCTGCCGAGCGCGAGGCGGCTTGATCCCACATCATCGATGGCCGCCCAAATGCAAATAGGCATTAGCAGCCCGGTCGCATGAACGGCGGCGCCGGCGTGGAATTCGGATGTGCAGGAAGTTTTAGGCGTCCGTTCGACCTCGCAGACCGACGCGCCCGTGGGCGTAGGGCGTGGCCCGGCGCCTACGGGTCTGATCAAACTATCCTCTGAATGGCTTCTTCAGCATCACCGGCTGAGCGGGATAGACTATATCGGTGCCGTGGTCAGAGGTCGAAGTCCGCAATCCTCTGTCAGCCCATCGCTGCAGATCGCTGATCGCGTAGACTATCCGACCTCCGAGCTTACGATAGACAGGGCCGGTGCCATAGGTCCGATGCTTTTCGAGTGTCCGGGCCGACAAGCCCAGAAACCTTGCAGCTTCCGCAGTACGCAGGAAGCGCGGCGGCAGAACATGGGCTGATTGTGACATGCTATTCTCCTCCGTTTGCCGCACGTCGGATATGACGTGCCGGAGGATGGCGCCTATCGAGGATGCTTCGACGCAAACGGGCATCAGGCTATGCTCTGCTCGCTCATGCCGCCGAGGCGCTCGGCCAGTCGTGGGGTTCACCACTAAGCTCTTCGCCCGCTGCGATGCAAAGGGCCGGCCACACGACCTCGTTGTGGATAGGCGAGGGGCCCCAATGCCGATCGGCATCGTAAGTCCTTGAGGCCTCTCAGGTGGAAGGGATCATCTCGCGGCGCCGATTCACAGTCAATCTTTTGGCGACTAGGGATCAAACTTGGACCGCGCCCTTGGAATTGGGCGGATAACCGGCGGAGATTTGACGTGCTAAGCGGAAGGACCGATTGGGCCATTGGCCAACGAGACGAGGCAGAGGAGCTCGAACAAGACCTGCGCTCCGATCTGGGCGGTGTTGGTGGTCGCGTCATATTGCGGAGCGACCTCGACCACGTCTCCGCCCATGATGTTCAGCCCCTTCAGGCCGCGCAGTATTTGCAGCACCTGAAGCGGCGTGAGGCCGCCGACTTCTGGCGTGCCCGTGCCGGGCGCAAATCCCGGATCGATGCTGTCGACGTCGAAGGAAACATAGGTCGGCCCGTCCCCGACCACCGCGAGAGCGCGCTCGATCACCGCGGCGATGCCGAGCTCAGCGACCTCCTCGGCATGGATGACGGTCATCCCTGAATCGTAGGAGAACTCCCAGAGATATTCGGCGCCTCCCCTAATCCCGATCTGGACGGTGCGCGTCGGATCGAGCGCGCCGGCGAGCACCGCTTCGCGGAACGGTCCGCCATGGTGGAACTTCGAGCCCTCATAGGGGCCGGCCGTATCGCAATGGGCGTCGACATGCACCAGGCCCACGGGCCGCGTGGCTCCGAGACCCTTGAGGATCGAGCCGGTGATCGAATGGTCGCCGCCGACCGAGAGCGGTACGACCTTGGTGGCCGCGATGCGACGATAGCAGGCCTCGATATCGGCATGGCAATCGGCGAGGCTGTAGCGGCTGCGCATCGGCACATCCCCGACATCGGCCACCTTGAGCGCGCTCATGGGCGCGACGCCGAGCACATGCTCGTAAGGTCCCACCCGCTCGATGGCGCGCACGGCGCGTGGGCCGAGCCGTGCACCCGCCCGGTTCGTGACCCCGAGATCCATCGGAACGCCGATCAAGGCGACATCCAAGGCCGCGAGGCCTTCCGGCGAAAGCCCGTCGGGGCTGAAGGGAGCATCGATGAAGGTCGCTGGACCCGCGAACGGCCATTTGCGCGCGTCGGATCCTTGAAAGATCCGATCGGCGACCGCCTTGAACCGGGGATCATGGATGTCGCCGCCTCCGGCTGAGGCATAGCGCTGGCGCAGTCGTTCAAGAAGCGAGGAATCCGAAGTCATGAAAACCTTCGATGCTCAAAAGTGAGATTGAGGGTTTCGGCGTAGCGCCTTTCACCCTTCGCTCCAGAGATGTGCCGGCGACGGGCGCGGTGGTAGATGGAAAAACCTGCGTGCCTTATAAGCGGAGATGAACGCCGTCGCGGGTCACGCCATAAGCAGTATCGAATGTTCGACCTCGACCCCTATTTGCTGCGCGCCTTTCTGACCGTGGCCGAGATCGGGACGGTCAACGGCGCAGCCGCGTCGCTGAATCGAACGCAGGCGGCCGTCAGCATGCAGATCCGCAAGCTCGAGGGGCTGGTGGGCAAGGAACTCTTCGCCAGATCCTCGAAGGGGCTCGACCTCACGGCCGATGGCGTCCTGCTCATCCCCTTCGCCCGCGAGATCCTGACCTTGAACGACGAGGTCGGCGAACGGCTGGGCGGCCGGCAGATGCAAGGGCGAGTGCGGCTGGGCGTGGTCGAGGACTTCGCCGCGACGCGGCTCGTCGACATACTGGCCGCCTTCCGCGATCAGAACCCGAAGGTGCATATCGATATCATCGTCGAGGCGAATAATCGGCTGGCCGCGATGTTCGCCAACGAGAAGCTCGACATCGTCATCTGCGACGCGACATCGGTCAACCGCAAGGCTGTGCTGCTGTGGAACGACGACCTCCTCTGGGTCGTCAGGTCCGACATTGCCGTGAACACCGCGGAGCCGCTGCCGATCATCCTGTTCGAGAGCACGTGCCCCTGGAGCAAGCCCTGCCTCGAGGCGCTCTCGGCCCGCAAGCTCCGCTGGAAGATCGTGTGCGAAGCATCGACGCTGGTCGCCATGGCGACGGCCGTGCGTGTCGGCATCGGCATCGGTCCGATGATCGCGGCGACCATCCCAAATGGCTGCCGGGCGCTCGACCGCGCCGGCGACTTGCCCGCGCCCGTTCGCATCGGCATCGGGCTCTACATGCCAGCGAGGGTTCCGGAGGAAGCGCGGTACCTCGCCGATTTCATCGGCCGCCAGAGCCATCTCGGCAGCTGGACCGCGAGCTGACCGGGACTGGCGCCGCGGATCGAGATGGCTCGCAGCCGCGCCGCGGGAAGCAGAGCCTTCAGTTTTGCTTATAGCTTCCCCAGCATTTTCCTCCTACCCAGGAAGACTTGCGAAGTCCCAATGACAATTCACGAGCACCGATGCGGTCAAAAGCCAATCGGGATGTAGCTCGGTCGCTGCAGACATTGGGAAATTCACATGGTCGATCTGACGCGTCGTCGCATCTTGACTCTCGCCGGCGCTGTCGGCGCCCCGGCTCTTCTCGGACGGTTCGCGTCCCCCGCATGGGCCGCCGTCGCTGAGCTCACCGCGATCGAATGGGGTGGTGACGTCGTCGACGCCATGAAACAGATCGCCGCCGCGCAAAGCAGTGCCAAGATCAACTGGGTGCTGCATCAGGGCGGAGCGGGAGCCATCCTGCCCAAGATCAAGGCGAGCTGGCCGCATGTCGACTACGATTACGTGGCCGGCTGGGAGGGCTCCTTCAACAGCATGATCAAGGAAGATTGGCTGGAGACGATCAACCCGGCGGATGTTCCCAATCTCGCCGACATCCCGCAATCCATCATCATGAAGGACGCGAAGGGGGCGATCAAAGCCGTCCCGCGCGCGGTCGGCGGCATGTATTTCGGCTACCGCACCGATACGGTTCCCTTCCAGATCACCAAGGTCGACGATCTGTTCGACAAGCGCCTCAAGGGCGCGATCTGCTGGCCCGGCCCGACGCAGAGCATGATGCTGCAGATCGTCGCGCTGGCGATCCATGGCGGGGGCGACGAAAAGAACATGGAGCCTGGATGGAAGCTGATGAAGGACCTCGCGAAGTCCGGCAATATCGGCCGCATCGCGGTCACGGATGTCGACTTCACCAACTCCTTCACCTCCGCCGAGACCTCGGTTGGTTTCTTCGCCGAGCCGAGCTGGGCGGCCGTCGCCAAGAACTTCCCCGTGACGCGCCTCACCAAGCAGGCCGGCATGGCGACCTTCCTCTACCAGAGCGGTTTCGCGGTGATGAAGAACAGGCCGAACCTCAAGGCCACCTTGGATTTCGTGAATTTCTGCATCAGCCCGCAGATGAGCGCGCTCTACGCCAAGGTCGCGGGCGAAGCGCCGCTCAACGCCAAGGCCGTAACGCCAGATAACCTCAAGCACCTGTCCTACACCTCCCAGGAACTCGCCTCCTTCGTCCATGTGCCGGACTTCAACGTGGTGCTGAGCCAGCAGGACGCCTGGGCAAAACGCTGGGAATCCGACATCGCACCCCTTCTCTGAGCGGGACTCGTGCGGTGCAGAGCGCCACCTCCGTGAAGGCGAGCGCGCCGCCACGCATGGCGCGCTCGGCCCTCCTCCCGATCGCGCCGGCGACGCTGGTTTTAGCCTGCGTCTTCCTCGCACCGCTTCTCGGCCTCATGGTCGAGAGCTTCCGCGAATTCACACCGGGCCGCGTCGGCTCGGTCGCGGGCGCGCCTTTCACCTTCGCCAATTATCTCGAGCTCGTGAGCCCATCTTTCGCGGGTGTGCTGATCGAGACTTTCGAGATCAGCATCGCGGCGTCCCTCGTCGGTCTAATCATCGCCTTTCCGCTCGCCTATTGCGCGGTTCGCCGCTTCTCGCCGCGCTGGCGAGCCGCGACGATCGGATTGATGATCACGCTCGTGCTGCTCAGCATGCTGGTGCGGACCTATGCGCTGGAGCTCACCTTCGGCTCGGTCGGCGTGCTGCGGCCCCTCCTCTTGTCGCTCGGCATCTCGCCGACGAGCCGCTGGTATATCGAAGGCCTTGTCGGAGCGGGTCTGCTGCATGCCGTCGTGCCGATCTGCACGCTGACGCTCCTCGGCGCGGTCCAGAATGTCGACCCGCGCTTGGCGGATGCCGCAAAGTCGCTCGGGGCACCGGCCTGGAAGGCGCATCTCGACACCACGATCCCGCTCAGCCTGCCGGCGCTGATCTCGGCCTTCCTCGTCGCGCTCACCTTCTCGATCAGCGCCTTCGTCATCCCCATGGTGCTGGGCAAAGGGCGGGTGCTGTTCGTGTCCAACGTCATCTACAACCGCTTCGGCGATATCGCGAACTATCCGAGCGGAGCTGCCGTCTCGGTGGTGATGCTCGGCGTCTCGCTCATCGTCGTCTACGGGGTGTCCCGGGCCCAGCGCCCGCGCAGGAGGAGCCCGTGAGCGCCCCCTCCATCAAGCGGCTGTCCGATCACCTGGCAATGGCGGCCGTCGTCGTAATCATCGCCGTCGGTCTCATCTTTCTCGCCGCACCGCTCCTGGTGACCGCGCTGCTCGCCTTCGATGCGCGCAACTATCTCGGCCAGCTCCCTCCGCCCGCCTTGTCGCTGCATTGGTTCGACAAGCTCTTCTCGCAAGACTACGTCGTCGCTGGCCTGTCGACGAGCCTCGAGATCGCCATCCTGACGACGCTCGTCAATGTCGTTATCGGGGGCGCGGCCGCGGTCGGGCTCGACCGTGGGACCTTCGCGGGCAAGGACGCTCTCCTCTCCGCCTTCCTGTCGCCGCTAATGGTGCCTGCGGTCGTGACCGGCTTCGCGCTTCTGCTTTTCCTGTCGAAGGTCGGAATCGTCAGCGGCTTCGCGCGTCTCCTTTGCGGCCATGTGATCATCACCTTGCCCTATACGATCCGCGCCACGCTCTCCTCGCTGGTCGGGCGGGATCCTCGCCTGACCGAGGCCGCGCTGGTGCTCGGAGCCACCGAGCGTCAGGCCTTCTGGAACATCACGGTGCCGCTGATCCGCACCGGCATCGTGACCGGCGCGGTATTTGCTTTCGCGATCTCGATGGATGACGTCGCGGTCAGCATGTTCCTCACCGACCCGACGACCTACACGCTGCCGGTTGCGCTCGTGGCGAATATGCGCGCATCCTTCGATCTTACGATCGCTGCCGCCGCGGTGCTGCTGACCGGCATCACGACCATCCTGATCCTGATCCTGGAGCGCATGGTCGGGCTCGATCGCATCCTCGGCCAGGGCCTTTTCAGATCGTAGGAGGGAATATGGCCAACACCGTCGAATTCCACGGCGTCAGCAAACGCTTCGGTGAAGTGAGGGCGATCGACGACGTCTCCTTCTCGATCGCTGGTGGGGAAATCGTCGCACTCCTCGGGCCGAGCGGCTGTGGCAAAACCACCATCTTGCGCTCGATCGCCGGCTTCGAGCGGCCGGATGCGGGCTCGATCCGCATCGCCGGCTCGGACGTGACGCGGCTGAAACCCTATGAGCGCAATGTCGGCTTGCTGTTTCAGCATTACGCCCTGTTCCCGCATATGACGGTGGCGGAGAACGTCGCCTACGGGCTGCGTCACCGCGGCCATCCGCGCGCCGAGATCCCCACGCGGGTCGAGGAAATGCTCGGCCTCGTTCAGCTCAAGGGGTTCGGGCAGCGCCGTCCGCATCAGCTCTCCGGCGGCCAGCAGCAGCGCGTTGCGCTGGCGCGGGCGCTCGCGACGCGGCCTGGCCTGATCCTGCTCGATGAGCCGCTTTCGGCACTCGACGCCAAGCTCCGCCAGGATCTCAGGGCAGAGCTCAAGCAGTTGCTTGCTGCGGTCGGCTCGACCGCGATCGTCGTGACGCATGACCAGGAAGAAGCGATGAGCCTCGGCGAGCGGGTGCTCGTCATGAATCGCGGCCGGATCGTCCAGAGCGGCCCCCCCGGAGAGGTCTATGGACAGCCGCGCTCGCGCTTCGTCGCGGACTTCCTCGGGCGCGCCAACTGGTTCCAAGGCCTGTTGGGCGAGACACGCGGCGGCACGGCACTGTTCACCAGCCAATGCGGGCTGCAGCTTTTCGTCAATTCGTCGGAAGCCCTTGCGCCGGGCGCAGTCGAGCTGTGCGTGCGGCCCGAAAGCATCGACCTTCTGACGGATGGGGTCGAGACCAAGCCGGGCCATAACCGCGTCGCGGGCGAGGTGCTGGACGTCGCTTTGCTCGGCGCGGTGCGCCAAGTCATGATAGGCCTTCAGGGCGGCGGGCGCGTGCTCGCCCTCCAGACCAACCGCGCGGGCGACGGAATGGCGCCGGGGCGGCCAGTCATCTTCGGCGTTCGCCCGGAGGATTGTGTGTTGCTGCCGGCGCACGGTGGGGACGATCGCCGGCCCTCCGCGTTGACGTGACCCCGTATGCCGCGCCTCCATCGACCTGACGCCGAGTGACGTGCCTCCAAGAGACGTAATCTCAACCCAAAGGACCCAAACGATGCCGCAAGCTTCCATTCTGCGCTCGACCGCAATCGCCGCCGTGGCACTGATCGGCGCCAGCCTATGTTTCACCACGACCGCCGCACGCGCCGACGCCCTCGACGACATCACGAAGGCAGGCGTCCTCAAGGTCGGCGTGTTCGGCGATTTCCCACCCTTCTCGTCGGTGTCGACCGATATGAGCCTGAAGGGCTACGATATCGACGTCGCCCAGATCCTCGGCGAAGCGCTGAAGGTGAAGGTCAATCTCGTCACCGTGACGGGACAGAACCGTATTCCCTATCTGACCGAGCACCGCGTCGACATCCTGTTGAGCGTCGGCCAGAGCGCCGAGCGCGAGAAGGTGATCGACTTCACCGACGCCTATGCGCCCTACTACATCGCGGTCATCGGGCCGCATGCGCTGAAGGTCGAAGGCAAGGCCGACCTCGCCGGCAAGAGCATCGCGGTCAACCGCGGCACGCTCGAGGACAGCTCGCTCACCGAAGCGGCACCGCCTGCCGCCGACATCAAGCGCTTCGACAACTACAACGCGGTGATCCAGGCCTTCCTGTCGGGACAGACCCAGCTCATGGTCGTCGGCAACGATGTCGGGGCGGAGGTGCTGGCGCGCCAGACCGCCCTGCAGCCGGAGCAGAAGTTCCAGCTTCTGACCTCGCCCGATCATATCGCGCTGAACAAGAACGAGCCGCGCCTGAAGCAGATCCTGAACGAAACTGTCGCCAAGATGCGCGGCGACGGATCGCTCAACAAGATCTCGATCAAGTGGCTGAACAAGCCGCTCGATCCGAAGGACCTCTGACCCTGTGGCATACAGCCTCGATTTCAGCTGGCTCGCCGATGCGGTCTCGCTGATTCTCAACGGCGCACTCATGACGATCCTGCTGGTCGTCGTGAGCGCCAGCCTCGGAACGCTGATCAGCATCCTCGGCGCGGCCGGGCGCCGGAGCCGCTATGCGCCGCTGCGCTGCGCGGTGACCTCATATGTCGAGCTGATCCGCAATACGCCCTTCCTGGCGCAGCTCTTCTTCATCTATTTCGGCCTGCCGAGTCTCGGCCTGCGCCTCAATCCGGTCGTCTCGGCTATTCTCGCCATGACGATCAATCTTGCCGCCTATGGCATCGAGATTGTCGGCGCCGGCCTCGATGCGGTAGCGAGGGGCCAGCGCGAGGCTGGCCTCGCGCTCGGGCTTCGGCCTCGGCAGATCTTCGTGAAAATCGTGCTGCCGCAGGCCCTCAAGGTTATCTTTCCTGCCCTGACGAGCCAGATCGTGATCACTATGCTGGAGTCGGCAGTGGTGTCGCAGATATCGGTGCGCGAGCTGACCTATGAGGCCGATCTTCTTCAAGCAAAAACCTTCCGCTCCTTCGAGACCTATCTCGTGGTGACGATGGTCTATCTGGCCTTGAGCGTCGCCCTGCGTCGGCTCATGGATGCCGGCGACAGGCGCTTCCTCCCGGCGGGAATACGCTAATGGAGTTCACCCTCTGGGACATTCTGCGCAATCTGCTCTTGGCGGCTCGCTGGACGATATTGTTGTCGCTCGTCGCCTTCGCGACCGGCGGCATCGCGGGTCTAGGCGTTCTGCTGTTGCGGGTCGCCAACCGCCCTTGGCTGAGACGCCCGGCCGAGCTCTACATCGCCGCTTTCCAGGGCACGCCGCTCCTGATGCAGCTCTTCCTGGTGTTCTTCGGCCTGCCGCTCCTCGGCTTTCGCATCGAGGCCTGGTCGGCGGCCGTCGTCGGGCTGACGCTGTGCGCCAGCGCCTTTCTCGCGGAGATCTGGCGCGGCGGCGTCGAGGCAGTGCCGCGCGGCCAATGGGAGGGCGCGGCGTCTCTCGGCCTGCATTACATTTCCCAGATGCGGCTCGTTGTGCTGCCGCAGGCCTTTCACATCACGCGCGCACCAACCGTGGGTTTCCTGGTGCAGCTGGTGAAGAGCACGGCGCTCACCTCGATCATCGGCTTCGACGAGTTGCTGCGAGCCTCGAACGCCATCAACAATGCGACCTTCAGGCCCTTTACCGTCTACGGGTTCGGCGCCTTGATCTATTTCTGTCTCTGCTTTCCACTGACGCGCTATGCGCGCGCGCTGGAGCGCGCGGCCACCGCCAAGAGATGAATCGGGGCAACGGGCAATCGGGACACCGACCTCTCCGCGCATGACCGCGCGGATGGGTTCGCACGGTCACGGCTCGCCATAGGGAGACGTCGCCAAATGGGCGAATCACGTAACGGCCCTCGCCCGTTCGAGGTGTTCGAGGCTGCCATCACGGCGCAGAGCCCGCTCAGGGCGGCCATCACATCCGCCTATCGCCGCGCCGAGCCGGATTGCGTGCCGCCGTTGCTCGCGGCAGCCGCTTTGCCGGCGGCCGGTGCCGAGCGTACAGCGGCGGTCGCGCGCCAACTCGTGCTCACGCTGCGCAAGAAACGGCGCGCCGGCGGCGTCGAAGGTCTCATCCACGAATATTCTCTCTCGAGCCAGGAGGGCGTCGCCCTGATGTGCCTCGCGGAGGCACTGCTGCGCATTCCCGATGACGCCACTCGCGACGCCTTGATCCGCGACAAGATCTCTCTCGGTGATTGGCGGGCCCATATCGGCCACAGCCAATCGATGTTCGTCAACGCCGCTACATGGGGGCTCGTCGTGACCGGCAAGCTCGTCGCGACGAGCAGCGAGACGACCCTTTCATCGGCTTTGACGCGGCTCATCGGGCTCGGTGGCGAGCCCTTGATCCGCAAGGGCGTCGACCTCGCCATGCGCATGATGGGCCAGCAATTCGTCACGGGCCAGACGATCGCCGAGGCGCTGGCGAATAGCCGCAAGATGGAAGCGAGGGGCTTCCGCTATTCATACGACATGCTGGGCGAGGCGGCGACGACGGCGCAGGATGCGGCGCGCTATCTCGGCGAATACGAGGCAGCGATCCACGCGATCGGCAAGGCCTCGGCCGGGCGCGGCATCTATGAGGGACCCGGCATCTCGATCAAGCTGTCCGCTCTCCACCCGCGCTACAGCCGCGCTAAGCTCGAGCGAGTGGTCTCGGAATTATTGCCGAGGCTGAAGCATCTAGCGCATCTCGCGCGCGGCTACGACATCGGCCTCAACATCGACGCCGAAGAGGCCGACCGGCTCGAGCTCTCCCTCGACCTCCTGGAGGCGCTCTGTTTCGATCCGGAGCTTGCGGGCTGGAACGGCGTCGGCTTCGTCATCCAGGCCTATCAGAAACGCTGCCCCTTCGTGATCGACTTCTTGATCGATCTCGCCCGCCGTTCGCGGCGCAGGCTGATGATCAGGCTCGTCAAGGGCGCCTATTGGGACAGTGAGATCAAGCGCGCTCAAGTCGATGGCCTCGATGGCTATCCGGTCTTCACCCGCAAGGTTCACACCGACGTTTCCTATCTCGCCTGCGCCAGGAAGCTGCTGGCCGCACCGGATGCGATCTTTCCGCAATTCGCCACTCACAATGCGCAGACGCTCGCCGCCGTCATGACCATGGCCGGCAATAATTTCTATCGCGGCCAATACGAGTTCCAGTGCCTGCACGGAATGGGCGAGCCTCTTTACGAGGAGGTCGTCGGGGCAACCAAGCTCGACCGCCCTTGCCGCATCTACGCGCCGGTCGGCACGCATGAGACGCTGCTCGCCTATCTGGTGCGCCGCCTGCTCGAGAACGGCGCCAATTCGTCATTCGTCAATCGCATCGCCGATGCGGCCGTGCCAGTTGACGATCTGATCGCCGACCCTGTGCTGGTGACGAGCAAGATCGAGCCGGTCGGCGCCCCGCATCCGAAGATCGTGCAGCCCCGCGAACTCTTCGGAAGCGCGCGCCCGAACTCTCTCGGCCTCGATCTTTCGAACGAGCAGCAACTCCAAATGCTCGCCGCCGCGCTGCGGACAAGCCGCGATACGGCTTGGCGTGCCATGCCGCTCATCGGCCATGGAATGGGGAGCGGCGCGTCCCGCCCAGTGCTCAATCCGGCCGACCGGCGAGACATTGTCGGCGAGACGGCCGATGCGTCGCCGCAAGACATAGCCGACGCTTTTGCTTTCGCGAGCGCTGCCGCATTGTCCTTTGCCGCGGTCTCTGCCGCCGACCGCGCAGCCTCCCTGTCACGTGTCGCGGATCGGCTGGAGGCTCGTATGCCGGTCCTTATCGGGCTGATCGTGCGGGAAGCCGGGAAGTCGTTCCAGAACGCCATCGCGGAAATCCGCGAGGCCGTGGATTTCCTGCGCTACTACGCGCACGAGGCCACGCGCAGCCTCGCAGGGAGCAGCAGCAAGCCCGTCGGCCCGATCGTCTGCATCAGTCCCTGGAATTTTCCGCTCGCCATCTTCACGGGCCAAGTGGCGGCGGCGCTCGCTGCCGGGAACCCCGTGCTCGCCAAGCCCGCGGAAGAGACGCCTCTGATCGCTGCGGAGGCGGTCCGCATGCTGCGCGAGTCAGGCATCCCCGCGGACGCCCTCCAGTTCTTGCCCGGCGGCGGGGAGGTCGGCGCCGCGCTGGTCGGCGATCCGCGGGTGCGAGGCGTGATGTTCACCGGCTCGACCGAGGTCGCGCGTCTCATCCAGCGCCAGCTCGCCGATCGTCTCGCGCCCGACGGCCTGCCGATTCCGCTGATCGCGGAGACGGGCGGACAGAACGCGCTGGTGGTCGATTCATCGGCCCTCGCCGAGCAGGTCGTGGGCGACGTCATCGCCTCCGCATTCGACAGTGCGGGTCAGCGCTGCTCGGCCTTGCGAATCCTCTGCCTTCAGGAGGATATTGCGGATCGAACTCTCGACATGCTCAAGGGTGCAGTCGCTGAATTGGAGATCGGCAACCCCGATCGCCTATCGGTCGATGTCGGCCCGGTCATCACCGCGCAGGCGCGCGAGGGCATCCTCGCGCATGTCGACGCGATGCGAAAGCGGGGACATCGCGTCGATGCCACGCCGCTCCCGCCTGCTGCGGAGCATGGGACCTTCGTGGCGCCGACGCTCATCGAGATCGCGCGCATTGGGGATGTGGAGCGCGAAGTCTTCGGTCCGGTCCTGCATGTGCTGCGCTTCCGACGCGAGAAGCTCGATCGGCTGGTCGACGACATCAACGCCACCGGATATGGGCTGACATTCGGGCTCCACTCGCGCATCGACGAGACCATAGCGCGCGTCACGGATCGGATCAGGGCCGGCAACATCTACGTCAACCGCAACACGATCGGGGCGGTCGTCGGCGTGCAACCTTTCGGAGGCAGCGGCCTCTCGGGCACCGGCCCCAAGGCTGGCGGGCCGCTTTATTTGAGGCGCCTTCTTGGAACGCCGCAGGGAACAGCATTTTCCCACCTTGCGGAGACGAGCCCAGAGCCCGCGCCAGCGCGAAACTTCGTTCTGTGGCTGCAGAGAAAGGACGCGATCGCAGAAGCCGAGATCTCAGGGGCGCATCTCGCGAACTCGGCGCTCGGCACCAAGATCGAGCTCGACGGTCCGGTCGGCGAGCGCAACCTCTACACCTTGAGGCCACGTGGGAGGATCGTAGCCCTTGCTCGTTCGCCGCACGGTCTCTTTTGCCAAATGGCCGCCCTTTTTGCCACCGGCAACGAGATCGTAGTCGAAAGGGATAACCCGGCGCAGGCCCTGCTGAATGACCTTCCGGCTGATCTCGCTGCGCAGGTCTCGATCGTAAGCGATTGGCGCGAAGCCAAAGGTATCAACGGACTTCTCTTTGAAGGCGATGAGGAGGCTTTTCGCCTGGTCAACCAAGAGATCGCCAAGCGTCCCGGCCCGATCCTGCCCGTTCAACGCGCGTTGCCGCCTCCCGATTTGAAGCAAGCCTCCGGCGGCTACTGTCTCGATTGGTTGATGGAAGAGCGCTCGATCAGTATCAACACAGCCGCCGCCGGTGGCAATGCCAGCCTGATGGCGATTGGCTGACTTCATAAGAGCGGCCAAGTTTGACCTGCCGCCAGACGCCCCGGCGGTCGAGGTTTGATCAAAGTCGCTGAGCATGTTGGCGTAGCGAAGGGAAGCGACGATGCGTGTGGTCGATGCTGCGGAAATCAGAAGAGTGCTGACATTCCCGATACTCCTGCGCGCCATGGAGTCCGCTCATCAGCGGCCGAAAATGGAGGTCCAGGACGGCCTTCTCGGCAGCGAGCGGGAGCAATACCTGGTCCGTCACGCCGTTGATCGCGGAAGATTCATGGCGAGCAAATTGGTCACGAGCTTTCCCTCGAATCTGGCGGACGGAAATCTGCCCGCGGTGCAGGCGGTTTGTGTTCTCTTCGACGGCGGAAACGGAAGGCCGCTCGCAGTGATCGACGGCACTGAACTCACTTACTGGCGAACCGCCGCCGACTCTGCGCTCGGTGCCAAGCTTCTGGCGCCGCCGAACCCGGAGACCATGCTTGTCGTTGGCGCCGGCGAGCTCTCGCGATGGCTGGTGCGGGCTCATTGCGCCGTCAGACCCTCTTTGCGGCGTGTGCTTATTTGGAACCGCAGTGGCGAGCGAGCAGCCGAGACCGCTGCGGCTTTGAAGGACGAAGGTATCGCCGCCGAAGCGACGTCCGATCTTGAACAGGCGACGCGAGTGGCTGATCTGATCACGACGTGCACGCGATCGCACGAACCGCTCGTCAAAGGCGCCAATCTAAGGCCTGGTGTCCACCTCGATTTGGTTGGCGGCTACACACCCGAAACGCGTGAGGCCGATGACGAGGCCGCCCGCCGCAGCTTGATCTTTGTCGACCGTCGAGAATCGGCGTTCCACGGAGTGGGCGACATCTTACAGCCGATTGCCGGTGGCGCCATCCGCGAGACGGACGTGCTCGGCGACCTCTATGATCTCGTTGGCGGCACCGTCGATGGTCGCCGTTCGCCGAAGGACATCACTTTCTTCAAAAACGCCGGTGGCGGACATTTGGATTTGATGACGGCCGAAACCATCTTCGAGCGCATTGACGCTGGCTCAAGATGAATCCGCAGGCCTTCTCGCTCTCAGCTCGAGCAATGTGGCCTCGGCGATGAGGGTCGCCTACATGATTGCCTTCCGCCCACGGACATTGAAGGTTCCGGCCAAAAAATGGCGTCCGCTTTTGAGGACCGCGCCATTGGCTAGGACCGACTGCAATGGTGAAGGGTTTCAGAAGCCGGCCCTTGCGCGACGGTGTATTGAAGGCTGAGGGGCCGGCTTCTGAAAGCCTCCCAAGGACGCCGCGCCACATGCCACCAGTCGCGCAGTAACTCAAGCAGTTGCGGCGAGAGCATGACATAGCGATCCTTGTCGCCCTTGCCTTGCTCAACCCGGAGCGTCATGCGCTTGCTGTCGATATCGGACACCTTCAACGCGACGACCTCGGAGACGCGCAAGCCGGCCCCGTAAGCCACGCTGAGCGCCGCCTTGTATTTGACGCCGGGGGCGGCCTCCAGAAGTCGCGCCACTTCCTCGGGGCTCAACACGATCGGGGCCCTGCGCGGTTCGCGCACCAACGGCAGACGCCGGACCAGGTCGTCCCGTTCGAGCGTCACCTTGAATAAGAACCGGAGCGCGACGATCGCGGCATTGATGCTTCCCGGGCTCACATGGGTCTTCGTCATGTGCAATTGAAACAGACGAAGATCCTCGCTGGTGGCGGCATCGGGCGAGCGGCCGAGGAAAGCTGCGAAGTTTTTGACGTGACGGATGTAGTCCTTCTGGACCTTCTCCGCGAAATGACGCGCCGTCATGTCTTCGATCATGCGCTGGCGCAATGGGCTGATTGCCTTGTCGGTCATGGCGAAGCTCCTGTCTCACACGAGGTTTAAAAACCCCATGATCTTGAGACAGGACGAGCCATCCTGTTATGCAGACATCCAATACGCCTCGCGCACGCTCTCGCCGGGACGTCTACCGCGACAGCGGTTTAGTCCTTGGGCGCGAAGCGGCTCTCCGCGCTGCTCCGACGGCGGCCACCTTGTCGTCCTTCACCACCTTGTGGATGCGAACACCGATTCCGCGCTGCGAACGCCGAAGCCACGAAGGAGCGCGATCAGTCGGAGCTAGAGGGAAGTGGGGGATCGTACTCTGGAGGGCTTTGGGAGGTGACGGCGGGTGATTTCGTGCCCTGGCGTAGGCATGGCTCCCCGGGACGGACGAAAATGCGAACTACGAGCTTTCGATTTCCCTACTCCCCGCTACGCCAAACCCCGCCAAGATGCGCAAGCGCGACCGGGACCGGGCGGAGGCGCGACGCTTGGCTGGCGAGCCAAAGCCGTCGCTCAGAGAGTGTGCGATCGCCTTGGCTCGCCAGTTGGGCACCGTCCGCACGCGTGACTTCAACGACATCGGTGTTCCTCGCTTCTACCTGGCGCGCATGTGCGACGTGGGCTTACTGATCAAGGTTGCTTATGGCCGCTATCGCGCTGCTGAGCGCGAGGCGGCTTGATCCCACGTTATCGGTCGCCGCCCAAATGCAAATAGACGCAGCGGCCCGGTCGCAAGTGGAGCGGCGCTGGCGTGGAATTCGGATTTGCAGGAGGTCAGAGGCATCGGTTCGACTTTCACGGATTCTCATCAAGCTGTCCTGAATGGCTTTTGGCCTCGTCTGCCGAGGCCAATAGAGGAGTCAACGAAACGTCGAATCGGCCTGCAAGTCGAGAGAGGCTTGAGGGGAGGGGCCGAAGGTGCGACGAGCGGCGTCGACCCAATAAGGGGTCAAATCTCCTGCCGGATAACAACCTTGCCAAGGTTGGGGTCGTGGGTTCGAATCCCATCGCCCGCTCCAATTTTCTCAATAGAATCATTAGCAAACAGCCGCGAGTACGGCTGTATGCTGCTTACAAGCGCGTTTGTTGCTGGCATTGTAAGCGTCCTGTAAGCAACAGAAATCGTAGGAAAGGACAGGGCAGCGTGCCTCCGGGCTGTGTCGCAGATGCGGGGCGCCGAATTTGGCTACGACCTCGCATCTGGTCTGACGGAGGATTTGCCCGTCTCCGAAGTGGGCAGGCCAGAATCCAACGCTCTGAACGCAATGCACACTTGTCGGCAGTTGTCGGCCTCGCCCATCGCCGGTCGCAAGTTCAAATCGGGGACCCGCACTGATCAGAACTTGCGCCCGTCGCAAGTTGGGGTGGGTGCGGGAGGGCGCAACCATCTGAACTTGCAGTCGACCCTCGTGCGAGACTTGATTTCACAATTTGAAGCAGTCACCGGGACCCGCGGCCATTTGAAATTGCTGTTCCAGGCTGCGGCATAGATCAACTCCAAACTACGAATCTGAGGGTCAGAGGTTCGAAGCCTTTCGGGCGCGCCAATAATTTCAAGTACTTGGGACATACGCGCCGTGCTGGCCCCATGAACGGTGTTTGGTGTGAGCTCAGACTTCCCAGCTCCGTACGATCCCAGCTCGTCGGTAACCAGCAACTCTGGTGCGAAGCCTTGTTTCTTCAGCAGTTTACGCATCAGATTAATGGCTGCAGCCTTGTTGCGTCGCCGTTGCAGGAGCAGGTCGAGAACCTCTCCCTTGGTATCCACCGCTCGCCACAGCCAGAACCGCTTGCCGCTGATCATCACGGCCCTCTCGTCCGGATGCCATTGCGAGGTCGGGCGGGAGCGACGGCGGCGAAGCTCACGAGCAAAGAGCGGTCCGAACTTCAGCGCCCAGCGCCTGACACGATCACCCCCTCGACGCCAAGTTGGTGGCGACGATTTCGTTCGCCGCGACGATGCCGATGCCTGGCGCCGGCACCCGGCCGTTACGGATGAGCTCCGGCACGACGCGGTTCACGACCGGTTGTCGTTCGAGAGCGGATTGGAGCGCGGCGATTGCGTTCGCGATCACTCTGCGAGGGTGTCCCCCAAGGATTGCTCTTCAACGGCCGTTGAAGAGCATCTCCGGCGGCTCAATGTCGAGATCGAACGCCTTCGCGGTATTCAAGAACCCGCGGGTGCAGTCCTCCGTGTCGAAAAGGTCCATGGTGATATCGAGTAGGGTGGCATCGGCGGCCGGCACGCCGCCAGCCGACCAAACCTTGAGGAGCTTTCGCGTCGCGGCATAGGACTTCGTCGGTCCTAGTGCCAGCTTCCGGGCCAGCGCCTCGGTTGCCTGTGCGAGTTCCGCCTCCGGGACGACATGTGTGGCGATCCCGAGCTCGCCTGCCAGAGAGCCGGAGATCGGCTCGCCCAGCATGGCGAAGCGCGACGCCCGCCCTCGGCCGACGCGTTCGGCGAGGCGCTGCAGCGCACCTGCGATCGGCAGCATCCCCGTCGTCACCTCGACGCAACGGAAGACCGCGTCCTCGGCCGCGACGATGAAGTCGCAAGCGAGAGCAAGCTCGAGACCACCGCCGAAGGCGACCCCCTGGACCGCGGCGATGGTCGGCACCCTCAGAGCCTCGATCGCGCGGTAGGACAGATTGACTTCAGCCACAAAGGTGTGGAACCAATTCACGTCCTTTCCAGGCCATTCCCGCACCTCGCCCCCGAAGCTGAAGTGAGGTCCGTCCGCCTGGACCACCAGAACGCGGATGTCGCTTTGGCTGGCGTCATGAACCGCCTGCCGAAGACTTTCCGAGAATTGGAGGTCGAGGCGGTTGTAGGGAGGATTGGCGAGAACGATGCGTCCGACGGTGTCTTGGCGCTCGAATCGAATGGTTCGCATGGTGGAGATTCCTTTGGAGGGCCGTTGAGCGGAGTCTGCATGTCCCAAGGCGCGCCCAGATCAGCGGATCACCGGGAGCAGGAGATGCGAGGGATGCTCTGCGTCATGATAGATGCTGTGCGTCACGGTCTCGCTCCGGCCGACATGGTAAGGGATGTATTCGACATCTGTCATGGCGCCGGTGCCGGAAGGCACATCCATTGAGGTGATTTCGAGACAAAGCCGATGGCCGGCCTTGAACTGATTGGCGGTTGCCAGGATTTGGATTTGATATTCGACAATCTCGCCAGGCTGGACGGGAGTGATGGAGCCGCGAGTGAGCTTGTGGAAAGGCTCGCCAGGCTTGGAGCGCGCCGGGTCGACCGCTCGGTATGAAGCCTTCAACCATCCGCGGGTGAGCTCACGTTCCGGCAGGTTTGCGGGCACCGTCCTTTCGCCCTGACGGGCAGTGACCACCGACACGTCGGGTCCGACGTCCTTGAGGATTACGATCCAGTTGGTGTCCGCCTTGTCGATCGCCGCATACAAGGTCAGACTGATTGGGCCCACGACGGTGAGGTCCTCGGCGAAGGGGTCCGTCATGTAGCGGAGCCGCTCGATCTTCATGGTCTTCTTCAGCGGCATCTGCGTGAAGACGTCCGGTTCGCGGTCGGCCTGCCCGGTTTCGTCGGTTGGACGAGGCGGGTTCGATGTCAGCCGCTCCCAGTTGCTGAGATGCAGCTTGAGCCACTGCGTCTCAGGCAACGGCCAGTCGGTGCCGGTCCGCCACTCATTGGCGCCCATCAGCCAGTAGCGCACCGGCGGCTCATCCATGATTCCGTTGTTGACGCCTTTCAGCCAGTGGTCGTACCAGCGGATGATTTCGTCATGATATTCGTGGAATGGCCGCTCCAAATGCGCAGGACCCGTGAAGATGAGTTTGCGCGGAGCTTTCACGCTCTGAAAATAATGCTGCGCGCCGAGCCAGTGCAATTTGTAAGTATAAGCATAGGCGCCCGACCCGGTATAGAATGGAATCTTGATCTTCTTGAAGGTTTTTTCTGCGGCCTCGAGGGTTCCATCCGGTTCCCACGGGGCCACCATGGAATGGTACATGATGAAAGTACGTTTTCCTTTCTGAGTTAGAATGTTGTACAGGTTGGCGTACATCTTGAAATCGGGATTAGCCATAGCGGCCGCGAACAACTCTTCCTGTTCCGGCGGGAGGTCTCCCGGGACGTCGCGGTGCTCGTGCACCGTACTGAACACGTCCAACAGATAGGGGAAGGTGTGCAGGACGCCGCCGGGGTAGAAGTCACGGAACCCGAACATGCCTCCGTAGGCGCTGCAGGCGTCATAGGGGAAGATCGCCTTGAGGGCTGGGTGCCCTTGCGCGGCGGCGCGCCACTGTTCACCGGCATAGCCTGAGATGCCGATCATGCCGACGTTGCCATCACACCAGGATTGACCGCTGATCCAATCGATCACGTCGTAATGGTCTGTGTCTTCGCTGCCGTAATGGCCTTCGGATTTGGCCGAACCCCGCGGCTGCGCGATCACATGGACATAGCCATTGGCGATCAGGCGCCGCGTGTCGCCCGCTTCGATTGGACCGAACCAGAGCGGGGCGTTGGCAGGCTGTGCCGGCAATACGTCCGCGAGGTCGGGGCCCTGCATGTCCTTGTTGTGCAAGGCTGCCGCGTACAGCACCGGAAACGGTCCGGGTCCGTCAGGCCTGTAGACGTCGATCGCGAGATGAACTCCGTCCCGCATGCGGATCCGAAGGTCGCGCTCTTCGATCATGCTGAACACTCCCTGATCGCCCGATGGCCGAGCTTTCAGGGATGGTTAGCTCACCTCAGCGCCCGAGAATTGACGTTTCCCGCTGCGAATGGGACTGCGGTCGCGGGCGAGGGATCAATGGGTCACGTCGCGACGCCATGCACCGGGCGAAACGCCGGTGGCGGCGCGGAACGCTCGGGTGAAATGGCTCTGCTCCGAAAAGCCCGTATCCAACGCGACCTCAGCCAGACGATTGCGGGGGTCCGTAAGCAATCGTTTCGCGGTCTCGATCCGCGCGTCCAAGTGCCATAGGTGGGGCGTGGTTCCCGTGGAGGTCTTGAAGGCTCGGCCGAATTGCGACGGTGACAGGTCCGCCAGGCTCGCCAACTCGGATAGTCGGATGGGATTCGCGAGGTTGTCGCGGATGTATTCGGTCACCGCGGATAGCTGGCGCGTCGAAAGTCCGAGGCGGCGATGATTTCGGGTGGGCAAAGAGTTGAGGTGGGATAGGCGAGCGACCATCGCGGCGACGAGGCCGTCGCCAAACAGCGAGGACCATTCGGCCTTGTCTTCGCTCGAGACCACGAGACGGGCGAGAGCCTGGATGCTCTCGTCGTTGAAGACCAGACGCGGCTCTTGCAGCGGCGCCGCCGCGAACTCCTCGCCCATGATCTCCTTGACTCGGTCAATATCCAGAACGAGCCGAACCTCCTCGACCTGATCGATGTCTTCGGAATAGCCCCAGACCGGCACATTGGCGGGAATGAGGCTGATATGGCCTGCCGGTCGCTGCCGGCCCGATTGCCGGAAGGTGTTACCGGCGCTCAAGCTCAGTCGCGCCTCACACTGGCCGTTCAGTTCGTTGACGACGACCGACAAGACAGGTTGATCGGAATTGAGCGGGTGCCATGCGCGACCCGGAAGCGCCGTCACGCGAATGTCGCTGACGTGAATGCCGCTCCACACATGACTGACGACATGCACGTCGCCGATATTGTGCAATGCGCTCGACTGAACGTCGCGTCGATCCATTGCCTCCTCCCTGCGCGGGCGCCACGGGGGTGGAGGAAGCGATCCCGAGGGTCGCCGGCGACCTGTCGATCCAGCGTCGGATCTTTATTTGCAAAGAGATAGGGCCGCGGGGATTTCATTGTCAACTTTGACACAGGCGCGGCTGCACAAACGGGAACACTTTGTCGAGAGTGCATCGATCAATCGCCATTTCTCACGGCAGCATCTCCCCGCGAATCGAGTCCAAGCGCGCGCATCGCCATCAAGAACGGCAATAGAGCGACGATTAGGACTTTTGCTTCTTCGGACGGAGGCGATTCGATGGAAGCCCTTAGTTACGTGCATGGCAGTGCGGGGCCGCCGCTCATTTCGGCGACGATCGGTGCCATTCTCGACGATGTCGCAGCGCAAAAAGGCGACCGCGAAGCTCTCGTTTGCGTACGGCAAGGGGTACGCTTGACCTACGCGGAACTGAAGGCTCAGGCGGACGCATTCGCCGCCGGGCTGCTCGCGCTTGGTCTGGAACCTGGGGATCGTCTCGGGATCTGGTCCCCCAATCGCTTCGAATGGGTGGTCGTTCAGTTCGCAGCGGCCAAGGCAGGGCTGATT
The DNA here is from genome assembly GCA_900104855.1 of Rhizobiales bacterium GAS188. Lineage (NCBI taxonomy): Bacteria > Pseudomonadati > Pseudomonadota > Alphaproteobacteria > Hyphomicrobiales > Rhizobiales bacterium GAS188. The sequence goes on along the minus strand of FNSS01000001.1, from coordinate 7,704,548 downwards.
CTGGTCAACATCAATCCCGCTTACCGCGTATCGGAACTGGAACATGTGCTCCGTGTCGCGGGCTGCAAGGCTCTGGTGACGGCCTCCCAATTCAAGTCGAGCAATTATCCGGGCATGGCGGCGGAACTCGTTCCGGAACTGGTCCTCACCCGCGAGCCCGTCGCCAGCAAACGCCTTCCGGAGCTGCGCCGGCTGATCGTGTTCGACGACGCGCAAGGTTGCGACTGCCTTCGTTACAGCGAGGTCATAGCGCTTGGCCGCGCGACCGGTCTCGAGCGTCTGTCGGCTCTCGAGCTGGATTTCGACGAGCCGGCGAACATACAGTTCACCAGCGGAACCACCGGGCTGCCGAAGGGCGTGACGCTGTCGCACCACAACCTGCTCAATAACGGGTTGCAGGTGGGTGTGACGACCGGGATCAAGCCGGACGATCGCGTCTGCATTCCCGTTCCTCTCTACCACTGTTTCGGGATGGTGATGGGCGTGCTGGCTTGCCTGACCCAGGGCGCCACCATGGTGTTTCCCAGCGAGGGCTTTGAGGCCCTTGGGGCCCTGCAAGCAATCGCGGCGGAGCGCTGTACTCACCTCTATGGCGTACCGACCATGTTCATCGCCATTCTGGGGGAAGACACCTTCGCGGATTTCGACATGACCTCGTTGCGCGGCGGCATCATGGCCGGAGCACCCTGTCCCGTCGAGGTGATGAAGGCCGTCATGCGGGACATGAACATGGCTGAGGTCACCATCGCTTATGGCATGACTGAAACCAGCCCCGTGAGTTTCCAAACGCGAATCAGCGACCCCGTGGATGTGAGGGTGGTCACGGTCGGCCGCATCATGCCGCATCTCGAAGTCAAGATCGTCGACGAGTCGGGCCGTGTCACGCCGCTCGGGCAGTCGGGGGAACTGTGCACCCGCGGATACTCCGTCATGCTCGGCTATTGGGGCGAAGAAGCCAAGACGCGCGACGTCCTGGACGCAGCGGGCTGGATGCACACGGGGGACCTCGCAATCCTGGACGAACAGGGGTATTGCCGCATCATCGGACGCAGCAAGGACATCGTGATCCGGGGAGGCGAGAACATCTCCCCACGCGAGATCGAGGAATTCCTCTATCGCCATCCGTCAATTCGGGACGTCCAAGTCGTCGGCCTGCCCGACGACAGGTTTGGCGAGGAGCTCTGTGCCTGGATCGTCCTTCACCCCGAGGCCCGTGTCGGGGCGGACGACATCCGCGCCTTCTGTCGCGGCCAGATCGCGCACTTCAAGATTCCTCGCTACATCAAGTTCGTCGACGCCTTCCCCACCACGGCAACCGGCAAGGTCCAGAAGTTCATGATCAGAGGAGCCATGATTGAGGAGCTAGGGCTGCGGACGGCAGCGTCATGACAGAGCTCGCCTTCGTCCATCAAGCCTCGCCGACAGGCGTGGTTTTCGAGCCGGGCGGTTTGGCCCGGCTTGAGGCTGAAGCCGCTGATCTCAATCTCGAACGCGTGCTGGTCCTGAGCACTCCCCAGCAGGGCGGGCATGCCGAACAGGCTGCCTCAGCGTTGGGGCCGCGGCTGGCTGGCACCTTCTCCGGCGCCGCGATGCTCGCGCGCGCCTGGTCTGGCGATCCGCCGGCGGATTGGGGTTTCAACGCGGCTGCATCCTGGTCGGAGTGACAAGCATGCGCGAATTCGACGAAGCGACAATTACGGATGCGGTGCTGGAGCGAGTGGCCAACGCGCCTGATCTCCGGGCACGGCAGGTCAGCCAGGCGCTCGTCAAGCATCTCCATGCCTTCATCCGGGAGATCGAGCCGACCGAAGCCGAGTGGGAGTGGGGAATCCGTTTCCTGACGGAAACCGGCCAAAAGTGCTCCGACACTCGGCAGGAGTTCATCCTCTTGTCCGATACGCTTGGCGTATCGATGTTGGTGGACGCGATAAACCACCGGCTGCCGTCGGGATCGACCGAGACAACAGTGTTCGGGCCCTTCTACATCGCCCCTCCCGAGTTCGAGTCGGGTGCGGACATCCGCGGCCATTTGCAAGGGCGGCCGATGTATGTGGCGGGGCGGGTGACCGATCCCGACGGCCACCCACTCGCCGGCGCCGTGGTGGATGTCTGGCATTCCGACGACCAGGGGTTCTACGATCTTCAGAAGTTCGGCAATGACCCTCGCCCTGCCGGCCGCGGGCGCTTCCGGAGTAGAGGGGACGGGCGCTTTCATTTCTGGACGATACGGCCAACGGCTTACCCGATTCCGGACGACGGCCCGGTCGGCAAGATGCTGAGAGCGCAGGGCCGTCACCCGTTTCGGCCGGAGCACATCCATTTCATGATCATCGCTCCCGGCCATCGGAAACTCGTAACCCACATCTTCGCGGCCGGCGACCAATACCTGGACTCCGATGTGGTTTTTGGCGTGAAGAAGTCCCTGGTCGAAGAATATCGGGCTCATCATGATGGCAAAGCGCCCGACGGGCGCGTGATGGAAGGAGACTGGTTCAGCCTCGATCGCGAGTTCCGGCTCGCCCCTCTCGCCTGAGAAGGCTCACCCGTTGAGCGCGCCGAGCTTGATGAAGCCTCTGCAGTCACCGCGCCGAATTATCGAAGCGCTGCACTGAAATGAAAGTGTAGAAGGAGCCCCGCCATGCCGCTCGCCAAAATCCACGTTGTCGAAGGCCGTTACGACGAGTCCCGAATTGCCAAAATATCCGGAGCCGTCCAAGCAGCCCTGATGAACACGCTCGGCGTGCCTTCCGACGACTTCTATCAGCTCATCTTCGAGCTCCCGAAGAAGCGGTTTCTCCACACGCCATCATTCGTCGGAATCCATTACACCGACGATCTGGTGATTCTCGATATCAGTTTGATCCAAGGGCGGCCGAAGGAGACACGGCTTGCGCTCTTGAAGGATATCAACGCACGCGTTGCCGCGGCCGCCGACATTTCGCCGGACGATATCATGATCCTGCTCTACGAGCTTCCCGGCGAGAACATCTCTTTTGGCCGAGGCGAGGCGCAGCGCGCCAATGCGGTTCCGAAAGCGTAAGGCGAGGCTGCCAGATCTCTTGGAGCCCGGGCGCTGGCCTCGATGATGCTGACGCGACCGGAATCGGACGCGGGAAACGCACTCCGTCCTTCCTGTGTGCTCCTGGACAATGTGGGGATCATCGAACCCCCAATCACGCTGACGGAGGGACAGTTCATGACCCAGAGGATCACCCCGGAACAAGCCGCCGACAGCCTCGCTATCCGAGAACTGATCGACGCCTATGCCCATTGCGCCGACCGGCGCGACGCGGAAGGACAGATGGCGCTTTTCACCGAGGACACGGCGTTTCACGTCTATATGGATAGCCGCTCGTTCGAGCCGACCTATGTGCTTCACGGCCGCAACGCGCTTGCGCCTGTGTTCGCGGATCTGAACCGATATCAGGCGACGACGCATTTCAACGGCCAGAGCACCATCCGTCTCGACGGTGATAGCGCTACGGGCGAATGCTATTGCATCGCTCATCACCTCGCCGTGGAGGGCGACAAACGCACGCTGATGCTGGCGTCCATCCGCTATCTCGACAAATATGTGAAGCAACACGGTGCCTGGCTCTTCGCCGAGCGCAAGCTCATGGTGGATTGGACGGAGACGCGTGCCTCGGCCCCCTGACGTCGGTCGGGAGCCGTTCCCCGTTCGTGGAGAGGCGTCCGCTCTACTCGCTTAGAGGGAGGGCAGCTTGCGCCGTGTCACGACAGCGAGGCCGATCGCAACGACGGAAGACAACGAAGCCGGGATCGATGCCGCCAGGAACAAGGCTTGGCTCGACCAGTCGAGAGCTACGAGATGGGCAGCGACGACCGGGCCCACAATGGCTCCGGCCCGCCCGACACCCAGGCTCCAACCAACACCGGTCGCACGAATTTCGGTTGGATAGAGCGTCGATGAGAGGGCGTTGAGCGCTGGCTGGGTGCCTACGACGCAAATCCCCGCAGCAAAGATGACGAGATACAACAAAGGCATCGACAAGCTCGGCGAACCAATGGCGGCAACCGCGAGCCCCGCGATCAGAAACACCGGGACGAGTACGCGATAATAGCCAAGCCGATCGATGAGCGGACCCATGAAGATCGCGCCAATGAAGCCGCCGAGCTGGAGGGTGGTCCCCATCAGCACCGCCGTCGATGAACTGAACCCCATGCGCGTCGAAAGCAGCGGCAGCCAGTTCGCCAGGAAAAATAGGTTGAGCAAATTGGCGAAGCTGATGAGCCAGAGCAGCAGGGTCATCAAGGCCCGGCCGTCGCGGAATAGCTCCGTAAACGAGCCACGCCCGCGCGCCTGCTCCGGCCGAGCGAGATGCCAGTTGCGATCTGGATCGACGCCCGGCGCTATACGGCGTAGCAAACGCCCAAGCTCCTCCCGGTCTTCTTGTCGCAACGACAGGAACAGAAGCGACTCGGGCAAGCGCGCATACATCACGATAGCCATTCCCAGCGGCAACACGCCTCCTATGAGGAAGACAGATCGCCATCCTCCCCATGGAATCAGGGACGCGGAGATCAAGCCGCCTGCGATAGCACCGCCCGTGAACCCGCAGGAGATCCACATCAGCAGCGACGCACGTTGGCGCTGAGGGCTGTATTCGCTTGCGAGCGCGACCGCGTTGGCCATCACTCCGCCAATGCCGAGCCCGGTCAGGAAGCGAAGGAAGACCAGTTGCTGCACGGACCCCGCCGCGGCGGTGACGAGCATGCACAAGCTGAAGAATGCCGTCGATCCGACGAGCACGGGCCGCCGGCCGACACGGTCGGCCAGCATGCTCAACAGCATCGAACCAAACAACATGCCAAGGAGCCCCGCGCCAAAAATAGGGCCGAGGACCGTCGGGTCGAGATGCCAGTCTTGCGTCAAGGCGGGAGCGACAAATCCGATGGCTTGGACGTCGAATCCATCCATCACGACCACGCCACCGATGAGAACCATGATCCCGATCTGGAAAGAGCTGAGCGGATGGGCGTTGATCAAGCCGGCAATGTCCGGGAAAGACGGGTTGGTGCCGGAAGCGGCCGGAGGAAGGGCTGCCGCCTCGAGGGAAGGCTTCGCGTCTGGAACGCGCCGACCGTGAACAGCCATCGGATCCTCGAGGTTTGCGATGTAGCGCATGGCCGTTGGTTGGATCGGAGGGGCATCCTTCCCCGGCGACCTCGGCCGGACGACACCGGATCATGGCTAGCTAAGCCCGGCTGTGGCGCTATTCTTGATTTCAATGCGCGCGCTTGGGACGGATACTGTCCTATCGAGCCGGTGGCGGCGCGAGATGGCTGAAGCACCAACCCGCTAAGAACGGCCTTCGCTGATGAGACGGCAACGGGACACGATCACAGCCGCCATGCAGCGCTTTTGTGACCGCTGGCGAGCGCCGCCAGGTCGACGGGATCCTCGGGCGGGCTGTTGCCGCGCCAGACGACGTGCATGTCGGGACGAAGCAGAATCAGATCTCTCTCGTAAATCGCGCGCGCCGGTTCGCTTGCAATGCGCAGCACGTCGAACGGCACGGCCCGAGCGCGAAACGCGTTCTGCAGGCCAGCGGTTTCATGGCGGTCGTTGAGGCAGAGCAGCGTGTAACCGGTGTTCGATATCCGATCCTGGATCGGCGTACCATCATCGAGCCAAACATGCGGCAACCTTGCCCCCGGCCAACTGGTCGGTCGGTAGTCGCGGAACAAGTGCTCGGGGCCGCCCGGAATATTGTCGACTATGGGCGAGTCGACATAGCGATATCCGAGCTCAGCCCCGATCATCTCGTTGACCTTGCGCTGTTCGACGGCAGCAACCTCGGCAAGCCTGTCGCGGACCGCCTGGCCCGTCGCCGTGTTGTCAGCGATTTCCGGACGCCATTGCGAGCGCCATTTGCGGTACCCGAGCGTGGCGTAGCGAGAAGCCCCGATGTTCCGCTCGCCGACTTGGCGCCGCTCGATCTCATATGATTCCAGCAATGCCGGGCCGCCCCATCCTTGGAGGGTAGCTGCGAGCTTCCATGAGAGGTCGAACGCATCACCAACGCCGGTGTTCATGCCGAGCCCTCCGGCGGGAATGACGAGGTGCACGGCGTCGCCGGCGAGAAACACACGCCCCGATCGATAACGATCGGCCAAGAGAAGGTTCTGACGCCATTCACCGCAATAGAGCATCTCGTAGCGGACGGGTGTCCCAACGGTTTGCTCGAAGCGCAGTTTCATTTCCTCGTCTGACTCTACCGCGGCGTGGAGCGTCCAATGCCGCTTGGAGTCCTGCATGATCAGAAAAGTCGCCCATTCATCCGCAACCAGATAGTGCCGACCTCGCCCAGGCCCTTCACCCAGTGGGATACGATCATAAAGCTCATCGCAACGATAAAGTCCCTGACGAAATTTAGCCAAGTTGGCTTCGCCTCTGAGTCGTATGCCAAGTTGCTTCCTCACCAAGCTGGCGCCACCATCGCAGCCGACAAGATAGTCGGCCCTGATCCTTTCAGACCTGCCGTCCGACGATCGGACGGTCGCCACAATACCTGGTCCATCCTCCTCGAACTCTATGAGTTCGGTGCCATAGCGAACAGTTACCGTCGGAATTCGTTCCGCAACGCGCTTGAGAACAGGTTCTAAAGTATACTGGGAAATGAGTTGGTAAGGCTCGAGTGGCGTGGAACCGTCGTTGACTTGCCGTATTTGCTCCCTTGCCATGTCGACCGAGGGGTATTTCAGATGCAGCAACGGCGCTCGCGTCATCGTCAGGATGACGTAGACATCCATCACCGAGTCGGCCGTCAGCCCCGCAGCACGAAGCTCGTCGGCTAAGCCTATGCGGCGGAACATCTCCATTGTTCGCGCATTGCAGCGCTCCATCTTTGGCAGAAACTGCGGCTCGGTCTTCTTCTCGACGAGGACGCAACGCACGCCGCGGAGCCCAAGGTCGACGGCCAATGTCAGTCCGACCGGTCCGGCACCGATGATGACGACTTGAGTATCCATTCAACCACATCTCGCATTTCGACGCGGCGCCGTTGGCTTACACTCGCTCCGCAGCCGCAACCCGCACCGCACCTTCTTCAGCCGTCCAATGCAGCGTTTCATCGGCGTCCGAATATCTGTAGCAGTAACCGCTATTACTGTGGCGTAAGGGGTCTGTGTCGCCTTGGCCTCACGTGGCGAGTGTGCACCAACGGTATCGCCCTGCATTGATCAGAAACGGCACGATTTGGACGCAGGCGAGTTCGAGCAGGCCGACAGCCCGGAAGACGGCTACTCCGGAATAGGACAGTTCTGGAAATCAAGATCGGGAAACTCGGCCGATCTCATATCGGCGAAGAGATCCGAGGCTTTAGACCTCGGATCACAAATCTAATTCCAAACGCGCTGATCGTGATCAAGCCCAGTCCCGCCGCTGGGATCACTCTAGGCTCGCTCTACACTGTGGAAGCCGCCCCCATCTCGCGGGACCCATTCAGGCAAGCCGGCGCGGGCAACGGGTGCACATTGACCTTGCGGAATCTAACGAACCACGTCATCTCACCGGAGTAGCAAGCTTGAAGAACAAAATTGCGTTGGAAGAGCATTTCGCGATCGACCTTACGATCGATCAATCGAAGATCTATTCGCAGCCTGTGGTTTGGGAGAGACTTAAATCCAATCTCCTCGATATTGAGCAACAGAGGCTGGAGCGAATGGATGAAGGGGGCACAGCGTTCGCAATCCTATCGCTCAACTCGCCCGGCATCCAGGGCATTCCGGAAGTCAATGCGGCCATTGATGTCGCGCGTCGTGCCAATGACGTTCTTGCTGACCATATCTCGCGCCATCCTTCACGCTTCGGTGGGTTCGCGGCCTTGCCGATGCAGGACCCGGACGCTGCGGCGCTCGAGCTGGAGCGCTGCATCAAGACGCTCGGATTTCACGGTTTCATGGTCAACGGCTTCTCGCAAGCCGGCGATGCCGAAACTGTCCTATACTATGATGCGCCGCAATTCGCTGATTTCTGGACGAGCGCAAATGCGCTCGGCAAACCATTCTACATGCATCCGCGGGATCCGCTGCCCTCCCGCGAGCCCATATTCGATGGTTTCCCCTGGCTGACCGCCGCCACTTGGGCCTTTACGATGGAGACCAGCACCCACGCGCTGCGTCTGATGTCGTCGGGTCTGTTCGATCGAAATCCGAATTTGCAGATGATACTCGGCCATCTGGGCGAATGCATTCCGTTCAACATTTGGCGAATAGATAACATCGTCCGAAAGGCGCCACGTGGCATTCCGTGCAAGCGCGCTCTCGGAGAGTATTTTCGCGAGAACGTGTATGTGACGACCAGCGGGAACTTCAGAACACCCTCTCTCCTCTCAACGATGCTGGAAGTTGGTAGCGACCGAATTTTGTACGCCGTCGACTATCCATTCGAAAGTTTCGAAGACGCCTCCCGCTGGTTCGACAATTGCGAGATCAGCGACAACGACCGACTGAAGATCGGCCGCGAAAATGCGCGACGGCTTTTTGGTCTTCCTTGATCCCGGATGCTCCCGCTCGCGGCTGACGGCAAAGGTTCAAAAGACATGTCTCGCTCGCTTCGCATTGCAATCGTCGGTGGCGGCATCGGCGGCCTAGCCGCCGCGCTCGCGCTTCGGACGCGTAGCCTCGACGTGGCCGTGTTCGAGCAGGCGGAAGTTCTGAGAGAAATCGGAGCCGGGGTCTCGATCCATCCGAACGCGGCGCGGCTGCTGAGGCGAGCCGGCCTCGAGGACGAATTGCGGAAGATCGGCTCACCGATCGGCGGCATTGCGTTGCGCACTTCGACGGGCGAGCCGATTCTCACCTCTGCGGGGCCGGCAACGCCCGCGTTTTCTCGAGATGATCGGGGGTACAACGTCCATCGCGCAGACTTCTTGAATGTGCTTTTCGAGGCGCTGCCGAAGGGGACGGTCACACTCGGTCGTCGATGCATTCACCTGCAAGAAGACGGCGACCGGGTCCGCCTTTGGTTCGCGAACGGATCGACTGCAGAAGCCGATATCGTCATCGGCGCAGACGGAATTCGTTCCGTTGTCCAACGCGAGATCGGCCTCCAAAGCCGACCGACGAGCGAAGGGATCATGGCCTATCGAGGGCTGATTCCCGCTGAGGGGCTCGCCTGGGCAGGTCAGCTTAATGACCCCGCTCTTTGGTTGGGTTCCGGTCGGAGCTTCCTGCTTTATCCTGTAGCAGGTGGGCGGTTGATCAACATGGTTGCGTTCGTCCCGACCGACACCGAAGCGGAGGAATCGTGGTCTGCGCCGGGTGACCTGAAGGCGCTGGCCGCCGAATATGCCGGCTGGGACAGGCCTGTGCAGGATACCATCAACTCGCTCCATGAAACCTTTCGCTGGGGCATCTACGATCGCTCCCCGCTGCCCTATTGGTCGAGGGGCCGCATCACGCTGATGGGTGATGCGGCGCATCCCATGGTGCCGCATGTCGGCCAAGGTGCTGGTCAATCGATCGAGGACGGCTTCACGCTCGCGGTCCTTCTGGAGGGATGTGGCGCCGACTATGTTGCAGACCGTCTGAAGCTCTATGAGACGCTGAGACTCGAGCGGACCAGCAAGGTCCAAGCCCTGGCGCGCGCTGCAGGCAAACTCTATCGCTCCGAGCACCAAGACCCTTCGGAGAAGGCCGAGCGCATGCGCGAATGGATGGCACAAGGGAAATGGGTGTTCGAGCACGATGCGGAAAGGGCAGCCGCGGACGCCCTCGCGACCTCGGGCGGCTGAGAATCCGTCTCGGGCAACTTGATTGTTGACGACCCTCGCCGCGGAAGCGAGACAGAGCCACGCTCGGACGGCGTCCCCGACGGGGCGCGGCACCAAAGTCAGGCCCAGAAACGCGAGCGGATCGAAGAAGGCGGCACATGTCTCAGGGAGCACGCTTTGGAAACAGATGGTGGATAGTCTTCGGCGCGACATTGTCGATGCTGGTGGCTCAAGGTCCAGTCATTCTCTACACGTTAGGCCTATTCATCAAACCGTTGAACCAGGAGTTTGGCTGGGATCGCGCGAGCATTTCTGCTGCCGGTGGCCTTGCCGCCATTTCGTCGGCGGTCGCCATCCCGTTCGTGGGATCGCTGATCGATCGATGGGGCATCCGTGCCATTCTGCTTCCGATCATCGTCCTGTCAGCGTCGAGTATTGCGCTCATTGCCTTCACGCCAAACTCCACTGTTGTGTTCATGCTGCTCTTTGCGATCACGGGTGTTTTGGGAGCGGGTCAAGGGCCCCTCGGCTACGCGAAATGCGTGTCCGCCTGGTTCGACGATAGACGTGGCCTTGCCTTGGGAATTACGATGAGCGGGATCGGCCTCGGTGCGGCGCTGGTTCCGCAATACGCTCAGTGGCTCATCGGCAATCTTGGTTGGCGTCAAGCGTATGTGGGTCTTGGTCTCCTCACCCTGATCGTCGCGCTGCCGGCCGTATTTCTGTTCATTCGCGAACCGAAAAGAGCCAAGGCGAGCTCTGACACAAGGCAGGAGCAACCCCCCGTAGATCGGCCGTCTGACCTCGAGGTGCGGGAGGCGCTCAAGGGACGGCAATTCTGGCTGATCGCATGCGCGCTGCTGCTGGTATCGACCGTGACCCAAGGCATGGTGGTACACACCGTGCCTCTCTTGACCGATGCAGGATACTCGCCCGAGACGGCAGCGGCCCTTATGATTGCCGTCGGTCTCTCGACCATGGCTGGGCGCCTGCTGTCAGGATATCTCGTCGACAAGATCTTCGCGCCTGTCGTCGCTGCCTTCTTCTTCCTGCTCCCTTGCCTTGGAATTTACCTCCTTGACGGCGCGGTCTCACCGGTCGCGGGCATCGTAACCCTCGGCCTGGCATCGGGCACCGAAATCGACATGATTGGATTTCTCACGTCGCGATATTTCGGGATGAAACGCTTCGGTCAGTTGTACGGTTATCTGTTCGCCAGCTTTGTGACCGGCTCGGCGATCGGACCCTACATGATGGGACTGGCTTACGAGCGACAGCATTCCTATGAGACGGCCCTTTGGGCATTTTGCGCGCTCATGCTTCTTGCGAGCACCGTGATCCTTTGTCTCGGTCCCTATCGCTATCCGGCGGAAAGAAAGACGGAGACAGGCGGGAGGCCAGTCGTTGATCTCCCTGCAACCTAACGCATATGACCTTCAGGGCTTGATGCATGAATTCCGGTAGCTGAGCTCATGTGGGGGCCATACCTGCTGGCGCCGCCGGCCGGTCGAACACGGTCGCCGGATCGTAGCGACGCTAGAGCGAGATGATTTTTCTTCGAGTCATCATCTCGCTCTAAGTTCTTGGTTTTGATCATGATCTTTTCCAAGAACCGGTGCCCACTTCTTGGGATCATGCTCTAGGAGAGCGCCGCCTTCACGCGTTCTGGGGTCATGGGAAGCTCTCGCATACGACGACCGGTCGCATGAGCGAAAGCATTGGCCAATGCGGCTGAAGTGGGGGGCAGAGAACCTTCGCCGGCGCCGAGTGAAGGATCGCTCCCGTCCATCAAGGCGACTTCGACGCTCGGGACCTCGGGAAAAGTCAGTATGGAATATCCCGACCAGTCTCGGCTCGTTATTTCTTTTCTATCGAAGAGTACCTGCTCCTTCAAAGTGATGCTGATCGCCTGAAGGATGCCTCCCTCGATCTGATTCTTCGCTCCGTCCGGATTGACGACGCGTCCGATATCCGCCGCCATCACAACTCTCGGAACCTTGATGATCCCGGTCTCGCGATCGACCTCCACATCCAGCACCACGGCGGCATACATTCCGATGTTTTTGTATCGAGAATAGGCAATGCCGCGCCCATGTCGACCATCGCCCTTCCTTCCAGGGATCCAGCCCGCCATGTCCGCGGCCGCTTGAAGGACCGCGCGGGCTCGGGGATCCTTGAGATGCGAAAGGCGGAAAGCCAACGGGTCACGACCGGCAACATTCGCGAGCTCGTCCATAAAGGATTCGATCGCGAAGACGTTCCCGTGTGCTCCGAGCGTTCGGAACGATCCGTTGCGAACGGGCGCATCGAGGAACAGATGGTATCTGATCTCCTTCCTCGGCAGCTCATAGGGCGGCGGCGCGTTGCGGTCGCCATCCCCGAAGGGCTGAGGAATATGTGGAGCAGGAGACTTGACGAATGGCGCCTCCAATTCCCAAGCGGCGAGCAGATTCACGCCGCCGGCTTGACCTGGCCGCATGGCGTGACTGTTGCTCCATACGTCGTAAGACCAATCTACGATCATGCCGTCGGATGCGAGGGCCGCCTCGGCCCTCATCGCCATTCCGGGGCCGAAGGGCGCCCAAGCGAATTCGTCGTCTCGCATCCACTGGAGCTTGACAGGCGTGCCTGCGACGGCGCGAGCCATGAGAGCCGCGTCCAAAGCCACGTCGTCCGCGCCGTTATGGCCGTAGCATCCGGCCCCGGGCACGTGAACGACATCCACCTGGCTGTTCTGCATTCCCAAGACTTTGGCCAAATCGCCCCTCAAGGGGTAGGCGCCTTGCGTGTGGGACCACACCGTCATCCGCCCATCCTTCAGCCATGCGACGGCGCAAGAAGGGCCGATCGACGCGTGAGACAAATACGAGCGGCTATACTCGGCGCTGACTCTTTGAGCTTGCTCTGCCACGGGCTCGGACTGACCGCTGGCGCCTACGACGATCGTCTCTGCGCGGAGCCTCTGCAGCTCTGCGCGCAACGGGCCAATATCGGGCAGCAGGACCTGGTCGTCGCTCCAACGCGCTCCCGACGCCAGGGCATCGCGAGCCGCGATCGCCTGCTCCTCGCGCTCCGCGGCAACCGCAAGGAAATTGCCGTCCCGAACGACCGCGACCACGCCGGGAAGCGATCGCGCCGCGGCGTCGTCGAGCGAGACCAATTTGACCCCGTAGCGCGGCGGGCGGACGACTCTCGCGAAGATCATCCCCGGAAGCCTCATGTCCTGCACGAAGGACGGCGCGCCGGTCAGCTTTCCGGGGAGGTCGATCCGATTGACCGACTTTCCGACAATGGAGTAGTCGCTCGGCTTCTTCGGCACGGCGGTGACCGCGATATCCCCTTTCAACAGATCGGGATCTGCATTCGCGATCTCCCAGAAGGTCGCTTGCCGCCCGTCCGGCGAAGCGATCGTGCCGTTCGTGACATGCAGATCTTCTCTGCGGACGCCGAACCGCCGTGCCGCCGCTGCGAGAAGAATGCCGCGGGCTTCGGCGCATGCGGCACGGATGGCGCTCCCGCTTTGCTCGACCGATTGACTGCCAAAGGTGTACTGCTCATCCGGCCCCCGCGAGGTGTCGGCGCCGATCATGCGGATCTTCTCGAACGCGACATCGAGCTCTTCCGCCGCAATCTGAGCGAGTGCGGTGAGGATCCCCTGGCCAAGCTCAGCCTTCCCGGTGAAGACCACGACGGTGTCGTCGGGGTCCAGCCGAATCCACCCCTCCAATCTGCGGTTGCTGCGCAGGCTGAACGGCAGGGGGCCAGGTGCTTGGCCAAATGCCGAAAGGGAGGTCAGGGCGAATGTAGCCACCACGACACCGAGCGCCTGCGCGAGGCGCCTGCGCGTAAGGCCTTTGTCTGTCATCTCGCGAGCTCCGCCGCGGCTCGTCGAACCGCGCGCACAATCCGATTGTGGACACCGCACCGACAGAGCTGATCCGCGAGGGCGTTCTTGATGTCCTCTTCGCTGGGGTTGCGATTGCGGTCCAACAAAGCCTTTGCAGCCATGATCATGCCGTTCGAGCAGTAACTGCATTGAGCAGCCTGCTCATCGATGAAAGACCTCTGCAAAGGGTGAGGCTTCTGAAGCGTGCCCAATCCCTCGAGGGTGGTGACCTGGTCTTCCCCGACGTCCTGCAGCGTGATCGAGCACGTCCTTGCGAGCTCTCCGCCCACTATGGCGGTGCAGGCGCCGCATTGCCCGAGACCGCAACCGAATTTGGGGCCGTTCAGTCCGAGATCGTTCCTGAGCACGTAGAGCAGCGGGGTATCGCCGACGGCCTCTACCAGATGGACCTCGCCGTTGACCCTAATTTGATACGACATCCTTCAACCATAAGATCGGGGACCGACTCGGGAGAGCAATGAAGCGCATTTCTGTGCTCCATTGCTCAATACTCTTGGGGGCGTGAGCGACCGCGCCTATGTCCGGCGAGGCCATGGCGTCCTGAACAAAGCCGCCATGGCTGGTCTGCTGCACAGATGAGGCCAAGGCTCAGCGAGCCAGCGCCACGTCGCCGGTGGCCCTGCGGCCCCCGAAACTGCGGTTGTCGATGCTGAGTGCGCCCGCGCCGAAGGCTGCGATCTGCAGCAGGCCGCCCGCCATCATGACGTTCTTGAGAAAGTGGATCATCTGATTCTGGTCGGCAAAATTGCTGTGGAACGACACGGCCGTCGCCAATGAGAACAACGCCAGTGCGAATGCGACCGGACGAGCCCGGAAGCCTGCGACCAGCAGAAGTCCGCCCCCGAGCTCGACGGCAACGGCCACCGCGTAGGCCAGCGGCGGCAGAGGCAACCCGAATGCGCCGATCATCTCGGTCGTCGGACCGTAAGCGGCGAGCTTGCCGAGGCCGCTCATGGCGAATGGAAGGCCGATCAACAGACGGCCGACGAAGGGAAGATAGCGGCTAGTAGCGTCCATGGTGTTTGCTCCTGTGTTCGTGTGAAGTCAGGCGGCGTCGACGAGGATGAACTCCGCATCCTCCTCGGCCGTGATGGTGAGTTCGGGTTCATCGACGGCGGCGATGCCGTCGCCGACCGCGACCCGCTGCCCGTTGACGAGGATCACGCCCTGGGCGGGGGCGAGATAGGTGTGCCGGAACGGCGCCGGCGCGTGGGTGACGGTAGTTCCCGCAAAGACGGTCGCGCCGAGGATCCGGGCATCGGCGCCGATCGGCAGCGCCTCGGCGTCGTTCGGGTCTCCGCTCGCGAGCGTAACCAAGCGTCCCGCCCGATCCCCTTTCGGGAATCTGCGGCTGCCCCAGCGAGGCGTTGCGCCGCGGCGATGGGGAAGTAGCCAGATTTGGAACAGCTTGAGCGGGTCCTCGCTCTGATTTCGCTCGGAATGGCTGATCCCGGTTCCGGCGCTCATCACCTGGACATCGCCCGCAACGGTCCGACCGATATTGCCGACGCTGTCTTCATGCGTGACGACGCCCTGGCGGACATAGGTCACGATCTCCATGTCCGCATGCGTGTGGTGACCGAAGCCGGTGCCCGGGGCGATCTCGTCGTCGTTCCAGACGACGAGGGCGCCGAGGGGGCGGTTTGCCCGATTGCCATTGGCCGAGACGACGAAGTGATGGCGCGCCTTCAGCCAGCCAAGGTCGCCGTGATCGAGCGTTTCTTTGGACCTGAGTTGCAACATGACCATCCTCGGGTACGGACATGATGGGTGTCCGTTTCGGGGATAAGTTATGATGCTGAAAGGATGTGGTGATTAGTCAGCAGTTCGAGGACAGGCCGTTCTACCTGGAGAACGATCGCAGATCGTTTCCTCTATGGCACCACTGGCGATTTCAAGGCTGCTGCGGCGAAATCGATCACCGCGCGCACGGCCGGCAACATGCCTCGTCGTGAAGCAAAGACGAGATGCAGGATGCCGTCGATGCCGCTCCACTGCGGCAGCACGCGCACCAGCATGCCGGAGGCAAGAGCCTCTTGGCAGTTCGCAGCGGGCAGCAAGGCAATTCCAGCCCCTTGCCTAGCTGCCGCGATCAGAATGTCGAAGCTACCTGTCGCAAGGCGAGGCTCGATCGCCAATTTATTGGTGTCCCCGTTCTCCGCGGTCAGATGCCAGACGCTGCCGCCCTGTTGTTCCTGGTGGAGGATGGGGAAATTGCCAAGCTCCTCCGGCGTCTTCGGTTCACCTTGCTTCGCCAGGAGTGTGGGACTTGCGACAAGGATGCGTTTGCTGACCCCGATTCGCTTCATTTGCAGGTCGGCGTCGGTGTCGAGGCGTTCGCGAACCCGGATCGCCACGTCGATCCCTTCGTGAATGAGATCAACCCGCCGATTGGTGACGATACACTCGAGCTTCAGCAGCGGATGGGCGGCAAGGAAGCCCGCGAGAGGGGCAGCGATCGCGCTCTGAAGTCCGAGTGGACAGCTCAGTCGAACGAGCCCGCGGGGCTCAGCCTGCATTCGAAGCGCAACCTCCTCGGCAGCTTCGGCTTCGATGACCGCCGCACGTGCATGTTCGAAGACTTGTTGGCCGACCTGGGTTAGACCGAGTCCTCGCGTCGTCCGATCGAGCAGCCGTACTCCGAGCCTCTCCTCCAGCAAAGCAACGCGCCGACTGATTCGCGATTTGGGCAGACCGAGCGCGCGGGCGGCGGCGGAGAACCCGCGATTGTGAACGACGGCCGCAAAGAACTGAAGATCGTTAAAGTCGCGCAGCATTGTCCATCGGTCTTTCCGTGATCTTGCCTCGGTGAGAATCGATCAAAGCACGCGATCGCGGCGCAAGATAGTTGTGGTCAGCGGCCCCCTTCCGTTCCCGAACGACTTAAGGTCACCGGCCGGTGAACACAGTCTTCGGCGGCTCAATTCCCTTCTTCATCGCTTCGGCCCTTGCCGTGCGACCGCGTCTGGCATCTTCGGAGCTGTGGAGGCCCATGGTGACGTCCAAGATCATCGCATCCGCAGAGGGAACGCCGCCGCCCGACCAAGCCTTCAACAAGGTTCGAATGGCCGCGTATGAGCGGGTCGGCCCGGTTGACAAATCCTGCGCAAATTTCAGCGCGGTCGCTTCAACCTCATGCGCAGGCACCACGAAGGCGGCGATGCCCAGCTGTCCGGCGACAACGCCGGACATCGGCTCGCAAAGCATGGCGTAGCGTGCGGCGCGCGAGCGGCCGATCCGTTCCGCAAGTCTTTGTACCGCTCCGGCGACTGGCGCGGAGCCGACCGAAGCCTCGATGCAGCGAAAGACGGCGTCTTCGGCCGCAACGATGAAGTCGCATGCGAGAGCAAGCTCAAAGGCGCCGCCGAACGCCGCGCCGCGAACGGCAACGACGGTCGGGATTTGCAAGGCCTCTATGGCGCGAAACGACTGATTGCATTCGCCGATGAAGGTCCGGAACGCGTTCGTATCCTTCTGCAGGAAGTCGAGAACATCGCCGCCTTGACTGAAATTGGGTCCCTCCGCCCTTACGAGCAATGCTCTGAGGTCGCCTTCGCTGGCTTCGTGGACGGCCTGCTTCAGCGAATCCGAGAAGCTCGAGTTGATAAGGTTCTTTGGCGGGTTGGCCAGTATGATATGACCAACGGCATCTTTCCGTTCGAACTTGACGAATTGCATGTCTAACTCCCTTCACTGCGGGGATCTTGTGAAACTTGCGTAATGCGAGCTTCTCAAGAAGAAGCGTCTCCGCATCCTTGGTGCTTTAGGCGGTCATCGGCGACACGATACAATGTCGCTCCGCGGCTCGGCGGCCATTTGCCGAACCGCGGTGTTGAATGTCGCAGGTGCTTCAAGCTTGAGAATGTGCCCGCAGCCTTCGATCGGATGCGATTTCGCCCAAGGTGCCGCCGCCAGGAGGCGCGCCGCATGGTCCTCGTACGGCGCGACGCGATCGAGCGTGCCGAAGAGCAGGGCGATGGGACATTTGACCGCGGAGATGATGTCGGGCGTGCAGACGCTGAACAGCGACCTTATCGCCTGACGCCAACCCTCGGTCGTCATGGCATCGCGCAAGCGCTCGACATGCCGCCTGACCAGAGCCGGAGTCTGCGGTGCGAGAAGCCTGTCCGCAATCGCCGCACGCGAGACCGGTATGTTGACGTCCGCATTGCGGAGCCACGCATCCAATTCGGCGTCGCGGGCCTCGCCGACAAGGTGGCCCCTGGCGACGTTGGGGGCTGAAAGCACGAGACTGCCCACTCGTTGCGGATATCGTCTTGCGAACGCAACCGCGACCACGCTTCCCCAGGAGCTTCCGACCAGAGCCGAGAGCCGTTCCACCTGGAGCGCGCGCAAGAATGCGTCAAGCGCGTCCGCGTATTCATCCACCCCTACGATCGGTGCATCGATTTGCGAGCTGTTGCCGAATCCAGGTGCGTTCCAGGCAACGACATGGAAATCTGGAGACAATCCGGCGAGTTGCGCGCGGTAGCCCGCGGAGCTGGACCCTAGCCCATGCAGCATGAGCGCGACGGGTTTGCCGCGATCTCCAGCCGCGCGATATTCCATTATTCCCCGCCGGCCGGAATAGATCGGGGACTCGACCGCGAGTCGAGAGAGCCCAGGCAAGTCTTGCTCGAGGAGCTCGATTTCGGCCATTGACAATTCGGCCATGGCTCAGACTCCTGCCGCGAGCTCCAGCGGCTTCTCCGATTCGCGAATGTCCGGGCGATAACCCAGGCGACGCGATAGATCATTCGCGGTTTCGCGTAAGGCGTTGGCGAACTCTCCGCCGAGATCGGCGCTGAACCTCTTCGCATCGTCCACGGCGGTCAGTGCGAGCACGGCTTGGCCGCTCGCATCGAGCACCGGTGCGCTCAGCACGTTGATCAACGTCTCGGAACGATAGAAGACCTCGAGTCCTTGCCTGGCCAAGCCCAGCCGACGCACCTCCCGGAGCCGCCTATCCCAATCGCGCTCTTCCGACGCCGCGGCCTGATCCGGCCGGAGGGCCTCGGCGACGGCTGCGGGAGGGAGATGCGCCGCGAAGGCGAGACCCGTTGCCGTCGAGGTCACCGGAAGTATCAATCCGACCGGCAGGTCATCGCTGACCGGAGCGGCGGACGGCTCCCACTGGACGATCGTCGGACCGTGACTGCCCCACACCGCAAGCGCCATCGTCTGGTCGAACTTGCGCGCGAGGCGCTCGACAGCCCGCGCGCCCAATCGCATCGCAGTGAGCTGGTCCTGCTTGTGGCCCGGCGATCGTGTGCTGTCGCCGAGGTCGTGCGGATCGGTTACCAAGTATTGGCCGTTCCCGAACGCCAACGGCTTGCGTTCGGCGCGGTCGATCGAATCCACCTCGCCGACATAGATCGTATGGTCGCCCCCAGGAACGCGCGACAAGACCCGGCACTGGAGCCAGGCGCTGCAACCACGCAGTAGTGGCACCCCGCCGAGGCCGATATCGACGTCGAGGCCAGCGAATTTCTCCGGCGAAGGCTTCGCAAATCGATTTGACAGATCTGTCTGGTCCTCGGCGAGAATGTTGACGGCAAAGCGTTCGGCGCTGAAGAACACCGAATGACTGTGGGCCTTGACCGCCTGGCTCCAAAGAACCAGCGGAGGATCGAGCGATACGGAGCTGAACGAGTTCGCGGTCAAGCCGTGGAACCGTCCCTGCTCATCGATCGTGGTCACCACGGTAACGCCCGTGACGAACGTTCCCAATGTGCGCCGCAACTCGCGGCTGTCGAACAGACGGACATCAGGCATTTGCACCTCCGTGCGCTCAACCGTTCTACTTATTCATGCGAGCACTGCTTCGCGTGCCTCTACCGCCGGCATGACGTCCTCGGCGAAGCGATGGACGGAGGCCGTGGCGTCCGCGTGCAGCATGCTGCCGAACATGAAGCTCCCGATCACATAGTTCAGCCCTCCGCGCGACACCTGATCGGACAGCATCTCGGCTACCGTTCTGGCCGAACCGGCGATCGCATGGCCGCCGTCGACGAGCTGATCGAAGGAGGGAGGGAGCTTCGCATTCACCGGCTCGGTTCCATGCTTCCGCCAGAGCTTGATGAAGCTTTCATAGAATGTCGGCCAGGCCTTTCGACCTATGTCATGCGCTTCGCGGTCGGTCTCGCCAACGATGATGTAGCGATTGACGCCGATGAGCGGCTCAGTTCCGCTCCGAAGGCCTGCCGCCTCTCTCTCCTCGCGATATCGATCCGAAATCGCGCGCACGCGGGAAACCGGCCCGCCGCAGACGACGTTCAAGCCGTTTCGCGCCGGCCAAACGACTGAGTCGGGCGAGCCGACGGCGTACCACATTGGCGGGCACGGCCGCTGATACGGCTTCATTTCGACGACGTAGTCTTTCAGGCTCCAGAACTCGCCTGTCGTCGTGACCGAGTCCTGTTCAAAGCAGCGCCGAATCGTTTCGAATGCCTCGGCGTACATGCTGGCCGCCTTTGCGGAGTCGATGCCGAGCGCATCGAGCTCGTGGGGAGAGGCGCCACGGCCGATCCCGAACTCGAATCGCCCGCCGCTCAGGTTATCGAGAATGCAGATTTCCTCGTAGAGGCGGGCGGGGTGGTAGGTTGGCAAGAGATAGACGAGGGGGCACAGCCTCAGTCGCTTGGTTCGTTGTGTCAGAGCTGCCATCCAGACGCTCGGCGACGGCGCCATGCTCAGCGAGGTGCCGTGATGCTCGCTCATATGGAAGCAGTGGAAGCCCAAGCGGTCGTAGTGCTCGGCAAGCGAGAGCCGCGCTTCGTACTGTTCCGCGAGTGGGAGCCCGGAACGGTCGTTCTGGTCGAATACGCCAAATTTCATGATGAGCCTCCTTTCAGAGCGGCGCTTCTCACGCCCGGCCAGATCTAGCCGCCGGGACGCACATGCAGCTGGAACAAATTGGTCTCCGGGTCGGCGAAGGTAGCGACACTGCCATGCGAGCCCATGTTGCGGTTCGAAAGGTACCTTCCGCCAAGTCGCTCGATCCGCTGCGCGAAGGCCGCGATGTCACTCGCGCCGAAAACGATCACGCTGCCCTGCGCAGCTGGAGCCGCTTCAGAAGGTGAACTCAGCGCGAAGGGGAGGGGCCCGGCTCTGAACTGACACCAATTGTCATGGTCTCGAAATGCCAGCGGCAGTCCCAGGGCCCCTTCGTAAAAGGCATGCATGAGATCCATGTCTTGGGCGACCGTATACACGCTTCGGATAGGACTGAGCGGCATCGCGCCTCTCCTTGACATTCAACTATGTTGAACATTATGAATTCAATAATATTGAATTCATTTAGCATTGTTGTATAATGCCATTCGTGCCAGTTTGTGTCAATCTGAATCTCAGCGCGATCACTTGGCCCGTCGGAAGAAGCAGATGCATGAGAAGAAGCCTCGCCGAGGCATTCAGTCCGTCGAAATTGCTTTTCGGATCCTTGCCGTTATGCAGACGAGTCAGCAGGCGATGGCCCTGAAGGACATCGCGCCGCGGGCGGGACTGACGGCGAGCGCTGCCAATAATTATCTGGTCAGCCTGGTGAGGATTGGGCTCGCTGCCCCGGACGAGAAGCCCGGCTGCTATCGCCTGGGGCCTGCCGCGCTCTCCCTCGGAATAAGCGCAATGCAGCAGATCGATGGCTTCGAGATTGTCCGCCGCGAGGTCACCACGCTACGCGACGCGACGAGGCGAAGTGCAGCAGTCACCACCTGGACGGATGATGGACCGATCAGCCTGTTCAAGCAGGACGGAGATCAGCGAGGCGCCTTTGAATTCCGCACCGGGCTGATCCCGATGCTGACCTCCGCGGCAGGAAAGATCTATGCCGCCTCTATGCCGCCGAGCCGAACGACGCATCTGATTGACCAGGAGTGGAGCGCGGTTTTCGGCGGCAAGCCCGATGCCGAGAAATTCAGGGAAGATGCAAAACGTGAGCTCAAGCGACGACAATTCGCGACGATCACCCGCTCCGACCTCATCGGCTACGTATCTATCGCAGCGCCGGTCTTGGATTGGAACGGTGATGTTCGATTTACGCTGAGTTTGGCCGGCACCCGGGCAACCATGAAAACTGATCCCACAAGTGAAGAAGTGAAAGCGCTGCTCGCCAGCGCTTCCCGTGCGACACAGGCGATCGGCGGAAAAGCCGATCTCGGCGACAGTGCACCTGATCTACAAGGCCGGCGAGGCTAAGCCTCGCTCACACGACGACCTCGATAAGACGGGATGGCGCTTGCGAGCGCGGTTCCTTGCCACGATCCCGGCCGGCGGCTTCGATGGCCGCGATCAGGATCGACACCTCATCACGCCGTGACGCATTTTCTACGGCGAACCGGAAACGTCATCGTAGGAAAATGCTTCAGCAAGTTTCAGGTCCGGCTATGCAGCCATGCGGTCGGCGTCAGCCCGACCACTCTCAAGAAAGCCCGCGAAAAATGGCTTTGGTCTGCGAAGCCACAGAGGATCGCGACCTCTGCAAGGCTTTCCTTGGGGTTGTCTGCCAGCAGTCGTTGCGCGCTGCGCACGCGATGATCCATCTGCCACTGTCGGACGGACATGCCGGTCACATCCCGGAATGCTCCGCCAAACCGCTCGGGTGCCATCAGAGCGATCTCCGCCAGAGTCTCGACAGCGATAGATTCCTGCAAGTGATCGCGCATATACCTGGAAATTGCATTCCAGACAGCTCCGCTAAGGGCAGTAGTTTTCGACTGTTTATAGGCGCGGCTCCCCATCTCGAGCACAGCCGCAAACAGCGCTTTCGAAAGAGAGTGGTTATACGCCGCGTTCGCGTCACCTCGAGTGCGGCTGCCGTCCAAGAGCGCTGCGCAGGTTCGGATCCGTTGGTTCCGGAACATGAAGCGACTCTGCAAGAGCTGCAGGGCGGCGATTTCCCTGGAGGTAAGGTAGTTCGCGTCGGCCGCGTGCAGGGAGAAGCAGCATAGGCGAGCTTCCCGCATCTCTGCCGCGTGGATCGCTACCAACTCGCCGGGCGCGGCGAAGGTTAAAGCGCCTGATCCGAAGTATTCACCCTCCACGGGCTGATCGGCCTTCGCCCTAAGCTCGCATCGTCCGCCAATTTCAGTTGCCATCATGCAGATGGTGGGCACTTTGACTTCCACCGTCAGCCAGCCGGGCTCGGTCACCCAGCGCAGCTCGTAAGCAACCTCCTCGACGCCAAATTCGGCCCAGCTCTGTCGATAGGTAACGGTGACCCCCTGCTTCCCACCGATCATTGGGTACCTCACGCTGAGCCGTTCTCCGAAGTGCCGGGGCTAATCTCATCCGGCGATGCCCCGCATATGATGAGGGGGCGAGTGTCGCCGCGAGACCATTCTTCCACGACGGCTGGCAGGATGGAAATGCCGGCTGCGGCCCGAGAGAGCGTGAATGAGCGGCGAACCCCCGCCCCACGTCGTTGGAGGCGTTCCTCAGGAACTCATGCCTCGTGGCGATCGCGGCCGAGGAGGCGTGCGGCATTCCGTCGATAGACATCCTGCCGCGAGAACCCCGGGACGGAAAGCTTGTCCAGCACTCGTCCGAAATTGGCACAAAGCAGAGGGCACGACGTGTCGCTTTCATATCGGCTTTGACGGGTGGGAGGGGGCATGATGATCTTATGAGTAGACGCCCCAGCATAGCGAGAATCGCGTCCGTCATTGCGTGCTGGCCAGCCCGAGACTTTGTGCACGCGACACGGCCTGCGCCCGTCTTTCAACATTCAACTTTGCGAAGATTCGCTTCACATGCGTCTTCACCGTCTCGGGCGCGATGGTGAGGTCGCGCGCGATCTCCTTATTGGATAGCCCTTTGGCAATCAACTTGAGTATCGTGCTTTCACGCGCACTCAGAAGCTCCGCAGTCGCGGAGGAAGAGGTCAGCCGGGGCTCAGATTCATAACGCGACCTCCAAGCCGCGATCAGGTTGGCAAGATAGGGCGTCAGCTCGCGGAAATTCACCGCTCGTTTTGCTGTCTCCTGAAACGCCATGAGCAAAGGCCCAATTTCGGTGCCCTCATCCAAAATGGGCTGATAGATACCGGCTTGCGCGAGCACGGTCACAATATTGCCAAACGACCTCAGCGCGTCGGCGGACTGTTCTGCCCTGAATCTCACAGATGCGAGCTGCGTCTCCACGCGCAATGCAAGGCGAAGATTCTGGACGCCCTTCAACTCGCGCCGCAACGGGTCCAGAATTGCAATGGCCTCGTCGAACCGCTCCTCCGCCGATGCGATATAGGCGCGCGCAAATGCGGCGTATCGTTGGATATCCGACCAGGCGCAATTGGTCGGAGCCGGATAGTCCCGCGCAAGCCGCTCCAGTCGCTCGAGACATCCGGAAGCCTTATCGATTCGTCCTTCGCTTAGGCATAGTCTCGTGCGTTCCAACACGGCGGCCGCGCTGAGACGTCCCCAACCGCGCGTATTGCCCTGGTTCTCGGCCCATTCCAGCAAGGTGTTGGCCCGCTCCAGGTTCATCCTATGCACGGCTATTCGGGCCAACACGAAATAGGCACTCAACACGCAGTCCAGCATCGCGCCGGCGCTGACAAGCGGCAGGCGGTCGATCAACATGGCTTCTGCCTCGTCCAGCCGACCCTGGTCGTATCGAATGCGGGCGAAGAGGCTCGCCGGCAACGCCGCAGCGACCGAGTTCGGCCCGACATGCTGCTCGGCCAGATGCAGGGCATCAAGGTAGTGGCACTCCGCAGCGGCGATTCGCAATTCCTGAGCTTCTGCCATCCCTTGAATGCAGCGGTAATAGACCGCAGCGAAGACATTCCGCCGGTCCTCCTCGATGGAGTAGGGAATCCAAGGCGTCGCATGGAACTTCTTCAGATCACCTCTTTTCAGATAGCCGAAGCGAACAACATTCGAGGTGACATTTGCAGTCCATGGATCGACCGAGCGATCAAGAACGGCTTCGGCGATGGATAAAGCTGCCTCGCTGTCGTCCTTCAGCGCGATCGCGACCGATCGTATCGCCGCACACTCGCGACGAACGTCATCCGCCGAGTCGTTATTTTCGACATCGCGCTCTATCTCGCTCACGAGCTCGAGCGACTCCTCATACCGCACAGCGAGCGCCATTCCCCAGGCGATTGCCAGCCGGACCTCGGGTTGGTCGCGCATGAGTGCGTTCGGGAACAGACGTTGCCAGCCGAGCAAGGTGAACAGATCGCCGCGCTTGACCAACGGCATTGCGCATTTCTTGATCCAGTCAAGCGCCCGAACGGCATCGCCGCCCGCGATCGCATGCTGAACGGCATCTGTCCATAATTCTTGGGACGCATACCAGAGGGAAGCGCGCCGATGCAGCCCGGGAATTTCATTGCCGAGCTCCGACTCCAACCTCTGGAAAAGGTATTCGCCAAGGAGCGGATGATAGCGATACCACTGATCCTCGTGATCGAGCGAGGCGAGCAGCAATTGACGTTTCGCAATGGACTCGAGCAGTTCCCGGCTCGAACTCGTTCCGGTCACAGCCTCACACAGCGACGCGCAGAGCCGATCCAGAATTGCCGTGCGTAGCATGAACTGGAGCATCTCGCGCGGAAGCCCATCGAGGACCTCTTCGAGATAGGCGCCAATCGAGCTCCGCGTGCCGGAGAGATTGCGAACATATTTCCCGAAATCCTGCCCCATTTGAACAGGCATGGACCCAACGATCCGCAGGGCGGCCGGCCAGCCCTGCGTCTTCTGATGCAAAAGCCTGACATCGGAGGGCGCAAGCGCGCCGGGTTTCTCGATCTCGATGAAATTCTGCGTCTCTTGCAGGTCAAAGCGCAAGGCCGAGGTGTCGATCTCCAGCAGCTGGTTCTGGGCCCGGAGCGAGGCGAGCGGCAGGGGCGGCTCCGTTCGGGTGGTGAGCACCACGTGGCAATGCGAAGGGGCGCGTCTGAGGAAATAAGCCATCGCCTCGTGGATCTTGGGATTGGCGATCCACTGGTAGTCCTCCAAGAACAAGTAAACCTCGTCCTCCACGTCCGCGAGTTGATTCATCAAGGTCGAGATGATGGCGCGCGGATTGATCAGGAAGCTTTCCCGGATCAGCTCGATCGCGGCCGTGCTCATTCCCTTACATGCGCGCTGTAGCGCATGCGATACGTAGAAGAGAAAGGTCGCGGGCTCGTCATCGTCGGGATCGATGGTCAGCCAGGCGACCGCATTGCCGCTTTGCCGAAGCTGCTCAAACCAGGTCGCGGCCAGGGATGTCTTGCCGAATCCCGCTGGCGCCTTGATGACCGCCAGTCGCTTTTCCGAAAGCTGGGAGGACAGGTTGATGAGCCGGGGGCGTTCCATCAGCCCCGGGCATCGCGGCGCCATGACCTTGGTGGTGAGGAATTCGTGCCGTTTCCCGTCCAGCAGCGCTCCCCTGAGAGCGGTTGCCCCGCCCGCCGAGCTCACCGGATGCGGCTGTGTCAAGGGCACATCTCCTTCAAAGCACTGCACGATCCCCCGTTCGGGGGACGTGGCTCAATGTCGAGACCATACGACTTGTGCGGGAGGGGACCAAGCCGCGCGTTGGCGATGGGACGTTTCGCGAGTGATCCAGAATAACCAGTTCGGGGCGTCGCGGCCACAGGACCTTGGCGGCGGCGTGTCGCTCGGTCGCTCGAATTTGGCCCCGCCTGCGGCCCGTTCCCGCGTTGCCGTTCCTTCCTATCCCCCTTCGATGCGGGAGCCGATCCCCTATTCGGGTGATCGCGCGACTGTCGAGACTGCGCCATCTCTATGCGCAAGACAGCAAAGGACGGCAGCCCGCCAGCCCTTGAACACAAGGAGCAGCTATCTTGAGAAGTTCCATGGCCGTGGCACGAGCTGCCCTGCGGCCGCGCCGGCAGCCTGCGGAGCGATTGCCCCAGGCGAGTGCCGCGCTTCAATCCGCTTTCGAATGACAGGGGCGCCCTATGGACCTCACCGCCTTGTTGCTGTCGCGGCTGCAATTCGCCTTCACGGTCTCATTCCACATCATCTTTCCGTCCTTCACGATCGGATTGGCGGCGTGGCTGACGGTCATCGAGACGCTGCATCTCGCGACCGGGCGTCCGGCGTACCGCATCCTGTTCGAGTTCTGGCTCAAGATCTTCGGCATCGCCTTTGGGCTCGGCGTCGTCTCCGGCATCGTGATGGCCTTCGAGTTCGGCACCAATTGGAGCGAGCTTTCGCGCCTGTCGGGACCGATACAGGGGCCGCTTCTGACATACGAAACCTTCACCGCCTTTGCGCTCGAGGCGAGTTTCTTCGGAGTGCTTCTGTTCGGCCGGCAGAGAGTAGCGCCGTGGTTCTACCTCCTCTCGACCGCCATGGTCGCGCTCGGCACCACCTTCTCGGCCTTCTGGATCATGGTCAACAATAGCTGGATGCAGGTGCCGGTCGGTTATGCCGTTGAGAACGGCGCATTCGTCCCCACCGACTGGAGCAAGATCATCTTCAGCCCGGTCGTCTGGGTGCGCTTCCCCCACATGTTGCTCGCCTCGTATCTCACCGGCGCTTTTTGCGTCGCTGCGACAGGAGCCTGGTATTTGCTGCGGCGCGAGTTCAAGGCCGAGGCGCACATCATGCTGCGCATGGGCCTCTATCTCGCAGCTATCCTCGTTCCAGCGCAGTTATTCTTCGGTCATCTTACCGGCGACTACGTCCATGACTATCAGCCGGCCAAGTTCGCGGCGATCGAAGGGCGCTGGCACGACGAGCAGCCGGCAGGCGAAGTACTGATTGCACTCCCCGATTCTGCGGCAGAGACGAACCGCTTCGCCATCAGCATCCCGGTACTGGGCAGCCTGATCGCCAGCATGAGCTTGACTTCGAAAGAAGTCGGCTTGACCGATTTTCTGCCCGCGGACCGGCCCCCCGTGCTCATCCCGTTCTTCGCCTTCCGCATCATGGTCGGATGCGGGATGGTCATGCTGCTCCTCGCCTGGCTCGGGACTTATCTGAGCGCCAAGGGCCGCATCGAGCAAAGCCGCCTGCTGCTTTGGTGCATATTCTTAAGCTTCCCTCTGCCTTACATCGCCATCTTGACCGGCTGGTTCACGGCCGAGGTGGGCCGCCAGCCTTGGACCGTCTTCGGCGTGCTGCGCACAGCGGACGCCCTGACGCCATCCCTGACCACAGGTGAGGCGGCGATCTCGCTTATCGTCTTCTGCACCGTCTACCTTTTCATTTTCGCCTTCGGCATCCTCTACATCTATCGACTGCTTCGCGCCGGCCCCATCGGCAATCTGGTTCTGCCCCCGAAGGCCGCAACTCCCAACCGCCCAATGTCCGTGCTCGATCATGCAGCCCTGCCGGACCGGGCTGGCTTCGCTGCTGGAGAATAGCCGATGGTCCTGTTCTGGGCGGCCATTCTCGCGATCAGCACGCTCCTCTACGTGCTTCTCGACGGCTTTGATCTCGGCGTCGGCATCATCAGCGGCGGAGCGCGCAGCGATGCCAGACGCGACGCGATGATGAGTGCCATAGCCCCGATCTGGGACGGCAACGAGACCTGGCTCGTGGTGACGGGCGTGGTGCTCTGGGGTGCTTTCCCGGTCGTCTATGCGACGCTTCTCTCCGCCTTCTACCTGCCGCTTGTGCTCATGCTGGCCGGGCTGATCCTGCGCGGCGTCGCCTTCGAGTTCCGTCACAAGACGGAGCGCTGGCGCTGGCTCTGGGATGCGAGCTTTGCCGGCGGCTCGCTCGTCGCCACCTTCATGCAAGGCCTGACCGTCGGCGCCTTGGTCGAGGGGCTCCCGATCTCCAATGGCCGCTATGTCGGAGGCGAGTTCGGTTGGCTTAGCTCTTTCGCGCTGCTTTGCGGCATCGGCCTCTGCATCGGCTATTCCCTTCTTGGCGCGTCCTGGCTGGTTCGCAAATGCCATGGCGAGGTGCGAGAGCTTGCCTATCGGCTCATTCCTTACCTGTCGCTCGCGCTGCTCCTGTTCCTGATCGTGGTATTCGCCTTTGCGCTCGCCGAGGACCTTCGAGTCATGAATCGGTGGCTCGAGCGGCCCTATCTCTTCGGCTTTCCCGCCATCGGGATCGTGGCTGCCATCCTTCTAGCCGCGAGCCTTCAGCGCCGCAGCGACGCCGCGCCGTTCCGCATGGTCGCCATCATCTTCGCCGCGGCCTTCGGCACCCTCGCGGCTTCCTTCTGGCCCTACATGATCCCCTTCTCGATCACGATCGACGAGGCCGCCGCACCGCATTCGAGCCTTGCCTTCATGTTCTGGGGCGCCGGCCTTTTCGTGTTCCCGCTGATGCTGCTCTACACCGCGATCAACTACAGCGTGTTCAGGGGCAGGATTCAGTCTACCGCAGATCGTTACTAGATACGGCCGACGACGGACAATATCAACGGAACATCCACGTGTTCAAGGCAGCAGGAGAAGTTACGTAATGACCAAAAGAGTCGCCGATATATTGATCGAAACCCTGCAAGCCGCCGGCGTCAAAACCTGCTACGGCATCGTCGGCGACACGCTGAACCGCATCGCCCAGGCCATCGATCGCAGCGAGATCGACTGGGTGCATATGCGGCATGAGGAGGCCGGCGCTTTCGCGGCGCAGGCCGAGGCGCAGCTCACCGGTCGTCTGACGGCCTGCGCAGGCAGCTGCGGTCCGGGCAGCCTGCATTTCATCAATGGCCTCTATGAGGCCAACCGCAACCGAGCGCCAGTCATCCTCATCGCGAGCCAGATCATCAGCAAGGATCTGGGATTCGAATCGATCCAGGAAGTCGATTTCCAACACGTGTACCAGGGCTGCAGCGTCTACTGCGAAATGATTTTGACGCCGGAGCAGGCGCGCCGCAAAGCGGTCGCGGCCTGCCAGGCGGCGCTGACGCGACGTGGCGTTGCTGTGTTGATCGTTCCGGTCGATATCTCCAACTCCGCCGCGGCCGACGAATTGCCCTATGCCGTTCATGCGTCGCGCCCGCTCATTCGCCCGAGCGACGCAGATCTCGACGCAATGGCGGCCGTCCTCAACCGAAGCAAGTCCATCACAATTTACGCTGGCGCCGGCTGCGCGGGGGCGCATGACGAAGTGGTCGCAGTAGCTTCGCGGCTGAAGGCGCCGATGGCCCATACGTCTCGCGGAAAGGACTTCGTCGAATATGATAACCCCTACAATGTGGGAATGACGGGAATGATCGGGGGGGCGGCAGGCTATCACGCTGTTCTGGACTGCGACGCGCTGCTGCAGCTCGGAGCCGATTTCGCCTGGCCTCAGTTTTACCCGAACAAGGCAACGATCCTTCAGATCGACGAGAACCCGACGCATATCGGGCGGCGACATCCGGTGACGGTTGGCGCGGTCGGCGATATCAAGACGACCCTGCAGGCTTTACTGCCGCGCCTTCAACAACATGAAGACAACGCGTTCCTAACGGGCCATGTTCAGAGGCACGAGAAGGATGTGGCGGCGGCAAAGGCCGAGACCGCATCCGGCTCGGACGCCATTTCCGGCACCTACCTCACGAAGGTCATCAACCAGCACGCCGCCGAAGACGCCTTGTTCGCCGCGGACGATGGGACGGCGCTGGTTTGGGCGCTTCGCCACATCGAAACCGGCGGCAAGCGCCGGACCTTCGGCAGTCTACTGCATGGCACGATGGCGAGCGGTATGTCGTCGGCGCTTGGACTGCAAAAATGCCAGCCAGGCCGGCAAGTCGTCTGTCTCGCAGGCGATGGCGGTTTCGCCATGCTGCTCGGCGACCTCATGACGGCCGTCCAGGAAAACCTGCCGATCAAGATCGCGGTCTACAACAACGGCAAGCTCGGCTTCATCGATATCGAGCAGAAGTCGGTCGGCCTGATCCCCGTCTACACGGACTTGAAGAACCCCAACTTCGGCGAAGTGGCGAAGGCGATGGGTATTTGGGGCCATCAAGTCTCGCAGGCAGGCGAGCTCGAGGAATCCGTGAAGACCTGGCTCGCCCGGCCTGGTCCGGCCGTGCTCGATGTGAAGGTGAAGCCGATGCAGTTGGTGACGCCGCCCTCTCCCTTCGTTTCGCCGGAGGCCGTGGTGGGCATGGCCGTCTACACCGCCAAGGCGATGCTGCACGGGAAAGGCCACGACGTCTGGGAGATGGTCGTGGAGAACATCTCTTGATCGGTCGGGCAAGTGCAGGGCGCGTCGGCGAGCTCAGCCGCGACCAGTGTGATCACCACCGGCCTGTCGCCGAACGCACCGCTTTCGCAGAGCACCCCTAGGAGGCTCAGTTGACACAGCTATCGATAGATGTCCCGGCCTCGCTCAAAGCTGCGATCGAAGACGAATCGGCGCGAAGCGGGCGCGGTGTATCTTCAATCGTCACCACCGCTCTCGCACGGTATTTCGAGAGGCCTATCCACACCGTCTTTCAGGTCTCCACATCGGGCGCCCTCGTCGCTGGGGTCTACGATCGTGAGGTGAGCGCGCAGACGATCCTCGAACACGGGGATCTCGGGCTCGGCACGTTTGCCAACCTGGATGGCGAGATGGTCGTCATCGACGGGCGCGTCTATCAGGTTCAGGGCTCTGGGCGCGTCACCGAAGCAGCTCGCAATGCCGCTGCGCCCTTTGCTGTTGTGACCTGGTTCAAGCCGGACGTAGAAGTCTCGATCGCATCCGTGGCGAGTTTCAGGGATCTCGAAACTCGCTGCGACGAGTTCCGCCGCTCCGGCAATATCTTCTACGCTCTCCGACTCGACGGGCGCTTCAAGCGGGTGAAGACCCGCGCCGTGAATCCGCCTCAGCCGGGAACGCGCTTGGCCGATGCATCGAAGGCGCAGAGCGAGTTCAGCTTCAGCGATATTGACGGGACGTTGGTTGGCCTATGGTCGCCAGGATTTGCGAGCGCCTTCAGCATCCCTGGCTACCACTTTCATTTCCTTTCAGGTGACCGCCAGCATGGCGGCCACCTGCTCGAGGCCGAAGCCGACGCACTACGGCTCAAAGTCGAGGCCCTGACAAACTTTCACTTGGCACTTCCAGAATCCCAAGCCTTCCTCAAGGCCGATCTAAGCAAGAACACGGCTGAGGAATTGGCCTACGCGGAACAAGCTCACTAGGAAACCTTGACAATGTCCAGCATTTTGACCAAGCCGATGCAAACCGGTGCAGAGCTCGTCGTTCGCGCGCTCGAGGCTCAAGGTGTCACTTATGTGTTCGGCGTCCCTGGGGCAAAAATCGATGCCGTATTCAACGCATTGGTGGATTCAAAAATCAAAACGGTGGTCTGCCGTCATGAGCAGAATGCGGCATTCATTGCAGGCGGTATCGGCCGCATGACCGGCAAGGCCGGCGTGGCGATCGCCACGTCTGGCCCCGGCGTCTCCAACCTGACAACCGGGTTGGCGACTGCCAACTCCGAAGGGGACCCGGTGGTTGCCCTCGGCGGTGCCGTCGCAACGGGCGAAGCACTGAAGCAGATCCATCAGACGATGGACGCGGTCGCGATCCTGAAGCCGATCACCAAATACAGCGTTACTGTTGGAGCTCCCGACCAGGTCAACGAAGTAATGGCGAATGCCTTCCGTGCTGCCGAGGGCGGCCGACCTGGCGCAGCCTACGTCAATCTACCCAAGGACGTCATGGCGGCGCCATGCACGCATGACCCGCTGCCTCCGCCGGCTTTCGCTGGGCTTGGCCCCGCCGACGGCAAGGCGATCAAGGAGGCGGCTCGCCTGATCAGTGCCGCCCGCAACCCTGTAGTTCTTCTTGGAATGCTCTCGAGTCGTCCCACCAATACCGACGCGCTTCAGCCCTTCCTCACAAAGAGCAACCTCGCAGTGGTCGGCACGTTTCAGGCGGCCGGAGCAGTCGGCGCCATGTTGTTCGATAACTTCGGCGGCCGCGTCGGCCAATTGGCCAATCAGCCGGCGGACCGCCTGCTCGACTCTGCGGATCTCGTTATCACGATCGGTTACGATCCGGTGGAATACTGGCCAGCTGAATGGAATGCGAACAACAACCGAAAGATCATCCACATTGATGTTCTGCCAGCCGACCTCGACAATTGTTACCAGCCCTGCGTCGAGCTCACCGGGGACATCGCGCAAACCCTGGGCGCATTGACGCCTCAAATCGGCCGCTCGATGAAATCGGCGCTGTCCAAGAGCATGCTCGAGGCGATCACGGCGGAGCGCCATCACCTAGCCGAGGAGTCCGCCAAGCGCGGAGGGACCCCGGTTCACCCGTTGCGCTTGATTCACGAACTGAAGCAGTTCCTCGGCTCTGACGTTACGATGTGCTTAGACATGGGCTCGTTTCACCTGTGGATCGCGCGGCACCTCTATAGTTTCAGGCCGCGCCAGGTGCTGATCACCAACGGTCAGCAGACCCTCGGCGTCGCCTTGCCATGGGGCATTGCAGGCGCGCTCGTCCGGCCGAGCGAGAAGATCCTCTCGATCTCTGGCGATGGTGGCTTTCTCTACTCCGCTATGGAGCTGGAGACCGCGGTTCGGCTCGGAGCGAACCTCGTGCATATGGTCTGGATCGACGGCACCTATGATATGGTCGCGACGCAAGAGAAGCTGAAATATGGCCGGACCTCCGGCATCGATTTCGGGCCGATCGATTACATCAAATATGCAGAGGCATTTGGTGCGACCGGCCTGATGATCGACACGCCTGATTCTATAGCGCCAGTGATGAAGAAGGCCTTCGACACATCAGGCCCCGTTATCGTAGGCGTTCACGTAGACTATAGTGATAATCATAGGCTATTCGAACTGATAAGGGACGATAGTATTCACTAATTCGTTTCATGATGATTATTTTATAGCGAGCGCAGCTGCTCAAGCTGGTCTTGGAGAACATGATGGCCGAATCTCGTATGGAGGCCGATGGTTTCGGCAAGTTCGATGTGGACGTCGAGAAGTTATGGAGCGCAGAACCAAAGATCGCTGCATCACTTCCGCGTAGGCAATGACTTTAAGGCAAGAGAGATGATCACTGCGGCGACACGCTGGAGCGGGCGATGACGGCCGCGAGTCGTGGGGGCGCCCGCCGCGGGACCTCACCCATCGACGCACCACGCGATCCCCCGATCGGGGGATCGCGCAATTGGCGAGGCCGCATCAAGTGATCCGTGGACATGCAACGACGAGCCCTCGTTTTGAACTGAAGGAAGAGTGACATGACAAATTCAACAGCAGCGGCACCTGTCCTGGCGGCAGCGCCGGCGGCAAGGAAAGCGGCGAAGCAGTTGCCCGTCCCGAACAGCGACTTCTACCAGCTTGCCGACGCCTTGACCGCCGAAGAAAGGGCGACCGTCAAGAAAGTGCGGGAGTATATGGAGTCCAAGGTCCAGCCGATCATCAACAAATACTGGAGTGACGATGCATTCCCATTCGAGCTCTTGCCCTCCTTCAAGGAATTGAAGCTCGGCGGCCTGGGATACGAGGGCTATGGCTGCGCTGGCGGGAGCCAGAAGCTTTTCGGCCTCGTGGCGATGGAGCTTGCGCGCACCGACGCCTCCTTCTGCACCTTCTTCGGCGTGCATAGCGGCCTGGCCATGGGCTCGATTTATCTCGACGGCTCGGAGGAGCAGAAGCAGAAATGGCTGCCGCCAATGGCGCGCTGGGAAAAGATCGGCTGCTTCGGGTTGACGGAGCCCTTGGTCGGATCCGGAACGAGCGGCGGCATGACCACGACTGCGAAGCGCGAGGGCGATGTCTGGGTCCTCAACGGCCAGAAGCGATGGATCGGCAACGCGCCATGGTGCGACATCTCGATCATCTGGGCGCGCGACGTCGCCGACAACCAGGTTAAAGGCTTCATCATCGAGAACAAGACGACACCCGGCTTCAGCGTCGAGAAGATCGAGCACAAGATTGCGCTGAAGGTGGTGCAGAACGGCCAGATCACGCTGAAGGATGTGCGGGTACCGGAGGCCAATCGCCTGCAGGGCGGTAATTCCTTCCGCGACACTGCGCGCGTGCTGCGCATGACCCGCTACATGGTGGGCTGGGCCTCGACCGGCATCCAGATGGGCGCCTTCGAGGCCACGCTCAAATACGCCCAGGAACGGCTGCAGTTCGGCAAGCCGATCGCTTCGTTCCAGATGGTGCAGGATCTCCTCGCCAAGATGCTCGCCAACGTGACGGCCTGCCAATGCCTGATGATGCGGTTGGCGCAGATGAACGATGAAGGCAAGCTCGAGGATCATCACGCCGCGCTCGCCAAGGCATTCTGTACGGCGAAGTCGCGCGAGACTGTCGCGTGGGGCCGCGAGCTGCTCGGCGGCAACGGCATCGTCGCCGACTACAACGTCGCGCGCTTCTTCGCCGACGCCGAAGCGCTCTACTCCTATGAAGGCACGTATCAGATGCAGAACCTGATCGTCGGCAAGGCGATCACGGGTCTCGGCGCCTTCGTGTGACACAGCCGGCGGGCCGGCGCGCGTTCGCCGGCCCGCCCCTCATTCGCAGACAGGAAACACGGACATGGCTTCCATAACCGCCACGCTTTCGCCCTCGCCGGCAGTGCCCAAGGTCTCACCGACCCCAGGGCTGAACCTCACAAACGTCCTCTACGAGAAAAAGGGCGCAATCGCGTATGTCACGCTCAATCGTCCAAAGGTGCTCAATGCGCTGAATACGCCGACCTGGGCGGATCTGCGAACGGCATTCGAGGATGCGCGAGATGATGCCGCAATCCGAGGCGTCATCCTCACCGGAGCTGGCGACAAAGCGTTCATCGCAGGAGCCGACATCAGTGAACTCGCGCGGGTCACGGCGGTCGAAGCCGAACAGTCCAGCCGTTTCGGTCAAGAGGTGCTCGATCTCATCGAGAACCTCGGGAAGCCCGTGATCGCGGCCGTCAATGGCTTTGCGCTCGGCGGCGGCTGCGAGACGGCGATGGCCTGCACGATCAGGATCGCGGTCGACAGCGCGAAATTCGGCCAGCCCGAAGTGAAGCTCGGCCTCATTCCGGGTGGTGGCGGCACGCAACGTCTGCCACGGCTCATCGGCAAGGGGCGCGCCTTGCAGCTTATCCTCTCCGGAGAGATGATCGGCGCGCAGGAGGCCTATCGCATCGGCCTCGTCAACGAAATCGTTCCGGCGACCGACCTGATCTCGCGCGCCGAGGCGGTCCTGATGCAGATCGCCTCCAATGCGCCCATCGCCGTCAAGTTCGCGCTCGAGGCGGCAAACAGCGGGATGGAGACGAGCCAAAGCGAAGGCTTGTTGCTCGAGGCTTCATACTTCGGCCTCTGCGCCGCGACCGAAGACAAGAAGGAGGGCACCTCCGCCTTCCTCGAAAAGCGCGCGCCCAGGTTTCAGGGGCGGTGAGGAAGACCGCCAGCAACGATTGAGGAAAGACCCCATGACAAGCGACAATATTTTCTCTGGACTCAAGGTCGTAGATCTGGCGAGTTTCATCGCGGGTCCGAGCGCCGCAGTGATCCTGTCCGATTTCGGCGCCGATGTCATCAAAGTGGAGCCGCCGAACGGCGATCTCTGGCGACATGGCCACCAGATCCCGCCGCAGCCGCAGGCGAAGGACGCCTATCCGTGGCACCTGGCCAACCGCAATAAGCGCGGCATCACGCTCGATCTGAAATCCCCGAGCGCGCAGCGGGTTCTCGAGAAACTCGTCAAATGGGCCGATGTGCTCATCGTCAATACGCCGCATCCCGCACGCAAGAAATTGAAGCTCGAGTACGACGACGTGGCGCAGTGGAATCCGCGTCTGATCTATGCCGATGTCACAGGCTTCGGTGAAAAGGGGCCGGACGCCGACCTTCCCGGCTTCGACATCACCTCCTATTGGGCACGCAGCGGCCTGTTGTCGATGACGCGCGATGCCGGCGCGCCGCCGACCTGGCCGGTTGCAGGCAGCGGAGACAACGCCACCGCTGTCGGCCTCTATTCGGCGATCGTTACCGCGCTCTATCGTCGCGAGCGCACCGGCAAGGGCGCGTATGTCACCACCTCGCTACTAGCCGAGGGGGTCTGGTCGGCGAGCGTTTCGATTCAGGCCGCGTTGTGCGAGGCGAAGTTCTTCGGCCTGCATGACCGCAAGAATCCCGCAAATGCGGCGTTGAATCTGTATCGCGCTGCCGACGACACCTGGTTCGTTCTCATTGTCACGCCCGACAAATTGGCGATCGTGGCGAAGGCCATCGGCCGCCCTGACCTCCTGACGGATCCGCGGTTCTCCGATCCGGCGAAGCTCACAGCGAACATGCCGCAGCTGACCGCCATTCTCGACGAAGTCTTCGGCGCGAAGCCGATGGCCCATTGGTACGAGGTGTTCAATGGCGTCCACGTGACCTTCGGCGCCGTGCGCGGACCGCAAGAGGTGATCACGGATCCGCAGCTGCGGGCGAACGACATCGTGGTTCCGCTCGAAGGCGCGGGCGGCAAGCTGACCTCGACCATCAGCAGCCCGATTCAGGTGCACGGCGTCGCCAAAGTCTCTGCGAAGCGCGCTCCTGAAATCGGCGAGCACAATGACGAGGTTCTCCGGCAGCTCGGGTTCAGTGCGACCGAAATCGATGGCTTGCGCGCGAGCGGCGCCATTCCGAAAGCGAAGGAGCACGCGGCCTAAGGTTCTGAGAGTGCCGCGACTGGCAGTCGCTCGAACATAGAGGTTACGAACACGAAATGGAGCGATGCCGCGAGACCACTTCGGCATCAAGGAATAGCTTTACCAACGGAGAAGACCATGACTGAAGCTCTTGCAGCAAGTTCAGACCCCGCAGCCGGAAGTAAAGGTGCGGGCGGCCGCCTGTTCCTTCTCGAGCTGAGCGGCGATCGTATTCACTCGATGAACCCCGACGGCTCCGACCGGAAGGTCATTGTCACTGATTGCCATCTTCCGGACGGTATCGCGATCGATGTCGAAGCCCGGCACATCTACTGGACCAATATGGGTGTCCCCAATCTCAACGATGGTTCCATCGAGCGCGCCGATCTCGACGGAAAGAATCGCAAGATCATCGTTCCGCAAGGCGGCACATTTACGCCGAAGCAGATCCAGCTCGATAAGAAGAACGGCAAGCTCTATTGGTGCGATCGCGAGGGCATGCG
Source organism: Rhizobiales bacterium GAS188 (assembly GCA_900104855.1). NCBI lineage: Bacteria > Pseudomonadati > Pseudomonadota > Alphaproteobacteria > Hyphomicrobiales > Rhizobiales bacterium GAS188. The sequence continues at coordinate 7,666,894 of FNSS01000001.1, read as the reverse complement.
CGTGATGCGCTCGAATCTCGACGGTTCGATGATCGAGACGCTGGTCGAGACCGGCCGCGGCGAAGCGGATCGGCGCGACCAGACGAGGTGGTGCGTCGGCATCACCATCGATCCTGTGCAACGGCAAATCTATTGGACGCAGAAGGGCCCGACAAAGGCCGGATTGGGGCGCCTTTTCCGCGCCGGCATCGACATCCCGAAGGGGGAGAGCGCTGCGAACCGCTCCGACATCGAAGTGCTGTTCGACGGCTTGCCCGAGCCGATCGACCTCGAGCTCGATCTTGAGAATCGCGTTCTCTATTGGACCGATCGTGGCGATCCTCCGCGCGGCAACACGGTGAATCGCGTCGCCATCGATGCGAAGCCGAAGCTCGCTGCGCCCGAGATCGTCGTGACCCATCTGATGGAAGGCATCGGCATCGCTCTCGATGTTCAGGGGAATCGCATGTTCGTCACCGATTTCGCCGGTTCGGTTTACTCGGCGAATCTCGACGGGTCGCAAGAGCGCAACTTCCTCTACGCCCAGGGCAATCTCACCGGCATTGCCTACGCCGAAATCTGAAATCTCAAATCCAATCGAAGGAGAACTTCTGTGCCCCAGAACAAGCCTATTCGCCGCATCGCTGTCATTGGCACGGGCGTCATCGGCGCTAGCTGGACGGCGCTCTTCCTGGCCAAGGGCCTTGATGTCGTGGCGACCGATATCGCACCGAATGCCGAGGCCGCGCTGCGGAAGTTCGTCGAGGCGGCCTGGCCCGCGCTCGAGCGAATGGGTCTTGCGCCCGGCGCGTCGCAATCGCGAATGACTTTCACGGCCGACATCCCGACAGCCATGAAGGGCGTGGATCTCGTCCAGGAGAACGGGCCCGAGCGGATCGACTTCAAGAAGAAGCTCTATGCCGAGCTCGACGAGCTCTTGCCGGCCGAGGTGATCATCGCCTCGAGCTCGTCTGGCCTCACCATGAGCGAGATCCAATCGGCTTGCGGCGCCCACCCGGAGCGCTGTGTCATCGGCCATCCCTTCAATCCGCCTCATCTGGTCCCGCTGGTCGAGATCGTCGGCGGAGCGAAGACCTCCGAAGAGACGATCGAGCGCGCCTCCGAATTCTACACGGGCTTGGGGAAGCAGACCGTCCGGCTGCGCAAGGAAGTGCCCGGGCACGTGGCCAATCGCCTGCAGGCGGCGTTGGCGCGGGAAGTCTATTACCTCGTTGCGGACGATGTCATCAGCGTCGCTGACGTTGACAAGGCGCTGTGCTGGGGACCCGGCTTGCGCTGGGGCATCATGGGGCAGGTCCTTCTCAATCATCTGGGCGGCGGCCAGGGCGGCATCGAGCACTTCTTCGAGCAATTCACCAAGCCCATGACGGCCTGGTGGAAGGTGCTCGGGTCACCCGAATTGACCTCCGAGGTCCAACGCAAGCTCATCGATGGCCTCCACGCAGAAGTAGGGTCGCGCTCGATTGCCGAGCTTGAGGCTCAGCGCGACGAGATCTTGCTCGGACTGCTCGAATTGCGCAGCAAGTATGAGACGCCTTCAATGGCGCCCGAGAGAGCTGCTCGTGCGTTCTAGGGCACTAAGGCTTCTTTGCCGTAGCGAAGTGAAGGTGAGCAATGAGTGATGTATTGCAAGGTGCGCGGCAGCCGGCCACGGAAAGTGCCCGCCCGCAAACCAACGAAAGATTGCCGACACCAGCTCCGGCAGATGTGAAGCGAAAGCGTATTGTGATCATCGGCGGCGGATTCGCCGGGATTGCCGTAGCGCGTGCGCTGAGACGCTGCGAAGCAGACCTGTTTCTCATCGATCGGCGCAACCACCACATCTTTCAGCCGCTGCTCTACCAGGTGGCGACTGCGGTTCTCGCACCCTCCGAGATTGCAGCGCCAATTCGCCAGCTCGCCAGAGCGCAAAAGAACCTCAGTGTATTGCTGGGCGAGGCGACCGGTGTCGATTTGAGCGCTCGAACCGTCACCGTGTCCTGCCCTGGGGTCGGCATCCGCAAAGTCCGGTTCGATTTCCTGGTGATCGCGACGGGGATGCGGCCGAGCTATTTCGGCCATGACGAGTTTGCGAAATATGCTCCGGGCCTCAAGAGTCTGAGCGACGCCGAAACGATCCGCACAAAGATTCTAAGCGCCTATGAATTGGCGGATACGACGGATGATGAGGATGAGCGCACGCGCCAGATGACCTTCGTCCTGGTTGGCGCGGGTGCCACAGGCGTCGAGCTCGCGGCGTCCATGGCGCAATTAGCCACCGTCACCTTGCGCGGACAGTTCCGGCGGATCGATCCCGCGAAGAGCTCGATCATTGTGATCGAAGGCGGCAAGCGAATTCTTCCGACCTTTGCTGAGAGCCTGGCCAAGAAGGCGGCGAGAAGGCTCGAGAAACTGGGCGTCAAGATCGTTACCGGCGTCAAGGTGGAAAAGGTCGACGAAAACGGTGTCGTCGCCGATGGAAAGAGGATCCCGAGCGCCACGGTGCTGTGGACCGCGGGGGTCGCTGCCTCGCCGATCCCAAAGATGCTCGGCACCAAAACCGACCGCGCGGGGCGAGCGCTTGTTGATCCGTTCCTGAAGGTCATGGACGCGCCCGGGGTGTTCGTCGTCGGCGATGCGTCATCGGTCGTAAGCGATGGACAGCCGGTGCCCGGCGTGGCGCAGGCAGCGATTCAGGAAGGGCGGTACGTCGGGCGGCTGATCGCGAAAGAGCTGAAGGGGCGGAAAGTCAAACGTCCGTTCCGCTATTTCGACAAGGGCAACATGGCCGTCGTCGGCAAGAATTACGCGGTCCTGGAGCGGGGCCGGCTGCGCGCAAGCGGCTTTCTGACGTGGCTGGTGTGGGCGTTCGTTCACATCCTCTCCCTGCCACAGCTGCAGAACCGGCTGCGCGTGCAGCGCCAGTGGCTCTGGAGCTATGTCACCGGGCAGCGCAGCTCGCTCCTGATCCCGGAGCTGAGAAGCACAGCCGCCCAGGAGCCTGGCCTTCGAAGGGACAGTGCATCATGAACCCCGTCCATGTTCTTGCTCTGCCAGCATTGGCCGGATCAACGATTGGGGCCTGACGTCGCTTGCGGTCTGGCTCAGTCAGAACCGCGCCGGCGGGTTCACGCACGACAAAGCCAGAAGGCAAAAGCTCGACACGGAGCCGCCGAGGGCGGAATGCCAGGGGTCTCGCCGTCATCTTGTCGAGTCGGTATCATTGGAGGAGCCGGTCGGATGATAGGGGCTTCGCGCATGTCAAGTACTAACGAGCCACCGCCAGCCGCGCCTCCCGGCGCAATGGATCTCGCTCCCTCTCCGACCAAGCCTGCCGATCCGGCCTCACCGTCGCCTGCCTCGAGCGAGCTTGCGAGGGAAGACGCCTCAACCGTTGCGCCGGTTAAGCCCAAAGTCTCTCGCGGGCCGGCGGTCATCGTTACGCTGATCGTCGCCGCGATAATCGGGCTGTCGCTCTGGTACCTTGTCCAGCCGCAACCCCTCATTATTCAGGGCGAGGCCGACGCCACTCGGATCGATATCGCCGCTCGCGTGGATGGAAAGGTCGCCAAGCGCCCGGTTTCGCGTGGTGACAATGTCGGCGCCGGGCAGCTTCTCTTCGAGATCGACAATCCCGAGCTCGTCACCAAGCTTCGAGAGGCCGAAGCAGGCCTGGCAGTCGCTTCGGCGCAGCTTGCCAATATCGAGGCCGGCACAAGGGCCGAGGTGATCGCACAACGCAAAGCCGCGGTCGAGACCGCGTCCGCCAATTTGACGCTTGCCCAACACACCTATGATCGCGTGAAGGAGCTGGCCGGCTCGGGCAATGCCCCGATCCAAAGGCTCGATGAGGTCACCGACCAGCTCCAGGTGGCGCAGCGCAGCCTGGATCAGGCCAAAGCGGCGCTGCTCGCCGCCGTCAACGGCTACACCGCCGAGGAGCGGGGCATCGCGCATGCCAATGTCGTCAAGGCGCAGGCCTCGATCGATACCATCAAGGCTCAAGTGGACGAGCTCGTCGTCAAAGCTCCAATCGCGGCGCAAGTCTACCAGATCGGCGCCGAACTCGGCGAATATGTATCACCGGGCGTGCCGCTTCTGTCGCTTGTCGATCTCACCGATGTCTGGTTGCGCTTCGATCTGCGCGAGGACCTCGCCAAGGGCCTGAAGGTCGGCGATCATTTCAATATGCGTGTCCCCGCGCTCGGCGACCGCTCGATCACAGCCGAGATCAAAGTGATCGCGACAAAGGGGGAGTATGCAGGTTGGCGCGCGACGCGCGCCACGGGCGATTTCGATCTCCGGACCTTTGAAATTCGCGCCTATCCGGTCGAGCCCCTGCCGCAGCTGCGCCCGGGAATGAGCGTGTATACTGAGTGGACCGGCGGCAAGCCATGAGGACGCCGCCCCGCCCCGGGCTGCTCCTCGTCGCGACCCGCGAGCTGCGCTGGATGTGGCGGGACCGCCTGGCGCTTTTCCTGGCGATCGGAGTGCCGGTCATCGCGTTTGGGATTCTCGCCCTGACGTTCAGCAACGTCGTCATCCGCGATCTCAGGGTGACGATCGTCGACGCCGACCGCTCGCCGACCTCGTTGACCTATGTGCAGGCCATCGCATCCGCGCCCGGCGTCAGTGTCGCTGAACGGTCCGGCGACATGACGAGCGCGATGCACGCGATACGCTCGGGGGACGCGCTCGCTGCAATCTATATCCCTGAGAACTTCGAGCACGATCTCGTTGCGCGGCAAGGCCCACAGATCGTCGTCCTCTACAACCGGCAGTATTTCACGCCGGGCAACACCGCCGCTGCGGCAATCTCGAACGCCGTCGCCGCGGCCACCGCGACGCTTCCCCGTGCTGCGCCTGCGTCCAGCGCCTCCTTTGCGCCGGGGTCACTGGTCGTCGAGCAATATGTCCTCACGAACCCTGCGCTCAACTATGCGCAATTTTTGCTTCGCGCCGTCCTGCCGACGGTCCTCCATGTCGTCGTTGCGATCGCCGCGGGTTACGCGGTCGGTTCGGAGTTTTCGCGGCGCAGCCGCCGTGCCTGGCTCAAGGCGGCCGGCGGAAGCCCTCTTGCGGCCTTGCTGGGCAAGCTTGCGCCGCTATTCGCGATCTTCATGCTGATGATGGTGCTCGACGCCGGGATCATCCACGGAATCTTCGAGGTCCCCTTCCGAGGCGATTCAGTGCTGATGGGGGCCGCCGCCTGCCTGTTGATCATCGCCTATATGTCGCTGGGCGCTCTTCTGCAGCTCCTCCTCGGAAATCTCGCTGTCGGGATGAGTCTGACCGCCCTCTTCTGCAACCCCGCTTTCGGCTTTGCGGGGGTCGGATTCCCTCTTCTCGCGATGGGAGATTTCCCGCGCCTCTGGGGCGCGATGCTGCCGCTTCGCTGGTATGTTCAGATCCTTTTCGATCAGGCGGTGCGCGGCTTGCCGGCTTCGGTCTCGATCCAGCCATTCGCCATTTTGGGCGCGATCGCCGTCCTGCTGTTCGGCCTCTGCTGGCTGCGCTTGCGCTCCCTCGCAGGTCGACGTCCGAAGCGCAGTGCAGAGGAGCCGCCGCCGATCGAGAGCCCGGCGATGGGTGGCGGCACCGGGAGCGCGATGTTCGCCGAATGGCGGCGCGTCCTTGCCGACCGCGGCGTCTTTGGCCTCATCGTGCTCGCGCCTTTGATATACGGCGCGCTTTATCCGCAGCCCTATCTCGGCCAGCTGCTGCGACGCATCCCTATCGCCGTCGTCGATCAGGATCACACCGAGCTCAGCCGCGATCTCATCCAGACCTTGAATGCCGACGAGGCGGTCGAGGTGGCGGTCCGTGCCGACACACTGGCTGAAGGTCACGTCGCGGTCGGGCGCCGCGAAGCCTTCGCCGTACTCGGCATTCCCGAAGGCACGCAACGCGAGGTCCTCAAAGGAAACAAAGCGAGGCTGCCGGCCTATGTCGATTCAGCCTATTTCCTGCTCTATAACCGGATGTTGCAAGGCATATCGGAGGCTGCCGGCGCTGTTAATCTGGGGATCGCCGCACGTGGAGCGCGGTCGGATGGCGGCCTTGCTCACGCAGCTTTCATTCGCAGCTCCCCGGTCACGTTGTTGTCGCAGCCGCTTTTCAATCCGACCGGCGGCTATGCAAGTTACGTGGTTCCGGCCGCCTTCGTGCTGATCCTCCAGCAGACATTGCTGCTCGGCTGCGCAACCTTGGGCGGAGTGGCCTTCGAGGAAGGCGGGACGCGCAGCCAGATCCGGCGCACCACCGCCCGCGCCATCATCGGTCAAGCCCTGGCGCATCTCTGTCTTGCCATGCCGGGGGCCGCCCTCTTTCTGGTCATCCTGCCACGCCTCTACGGTTTCTCGACGCTCGGAAGCATTGTCGACCTCTTCCTCGTCGCCGTGCCTTTCGTCCTTTCGGTCAGCTTCCTCGCTCAATTCGTCAGCTCATGGTTCAGGCGGCGTGAGACGGCCGTGCTTTTGTTCATCGCCACAAGCCTGCCCCTGTTCTTCATGGTCGGCGTGTCGTGGCCCGTAGAGGCAATCCCCGATTTCATTCGCTCCGCCAGCAGCGTTTTCCCAAGCACCTCGGCGATCGACGGGCTCGTCCGGGTCAATCAAATGGGCGCGACGCTTCATGATGTCTGGGACGACTGGGCGCGGCTTTGGCTGCTGACCGGCGTCTACGCTGCCCTCGCAATGCTCGCGGGCAGGCTTTCGACGATGCGGGAGGTCCACCATGCGCAATAGCCTGGTTCGTCGGGGCTCGAGGGTGCTGGCGCTCGTCCTCTTGCTCGGGGGAGGAGGTCTATTGGTTTACCGGTCATCGGCAAGAAGCGCCTCGCCGCCGCGGATCATGGGTGTCGTGCGCCAGACCGAAATTCGGATTGCCCCTGACACAAGCGGCCGTCTCGCCGCATTTCGCGTAGCAGCCGGGCAGGAGGTTCGGAAAGGCGACATCCTGGCGGTTCTCCAAGCACCTGAACTCGCGGCGGCCGTGGAGGAGGCGAGGGCGAATGCAGCCGGCGCCACCGCGGACAGAACAAATGTCTTTGCCGGCACCAGGAAGGAGGAAGTCGATATCGCGGCGCAGAACGTTCGGATCGCGCAAGCCAATCTGGCGCTTGCCCAACAGCAGCATGCTCGAGCGGTGACGCTGTCGTCGAGGGATTTCGCCAGCAAGCAGCAGCTCGACGAAACCAGCGCGGCGCTGAGCAAGGCGCAAGCCGATCTGGGATTGATGCAGGCGATCTCCGACCAGAGCCGGGCCGGCCCGACCAAGGAGGAGCGCGCCATTGCCGAGGCCGGGGTCGCGCTCGCCCTAGCCACCGTCGCCGATCTCGAAGCGAAATTCGCCAAGACCACGATCAGAGCACCCGTCGACGGGCGCATTGGAATTCTGGTGGCGAGGCCCGGAGAGGCGATCTCGCCCGGCCAGCCGGTCATGACCTTGCTTGCCCACAACGAGCGCTGGTTCACCTTCACCATAAAGGAGGATCTTCTCGAAGGGATCACAATCGGCTCGCCCTTGCGGTTATCGACCGCGAGAGGCGACCGCATCGATACCCGCGTCACCGAATTGCGGCCTCTCGGCGAGTTCGCGGTGTGGCGCGCCGCCCGCGCTGTCGGTGATCACGACATCAACAGCTTTCTCGTGAGGTCCGATCCGGTCGCGCCGAGCGATGGACTCGAAGCGGGAATGACCGTATGGCTCGATCGCTGATCCCTCCTCGCCAACCCTCCTCGGTCTCGGTCCGGTGGCGGTATTTGGCGTGACCGGCGGGGGAAGGAGAGAAGGAAGAATTCCATCAAGCAACGAGATGTGCAGGCGATTGGCGCGCTCGCTGCGATGCCTTTGAGTTCAACGCAATGGACCCTGGAATCCTCCCCGCCGTTTCCGGCTTGATCGGCTCTCTGGTCGGAGGCGTGTCGACATTCGCCGCCTCCTGGCTCACGCAACGCGGGCAGGTCCGAACTCAAACGGCCGTCCAGCGAGCGGTGCAGCGCGAGACGCTCTACGCAGAGTTCATCATCGAGGCCTCGAGACGCATCGCCGACGCCTGGAGCCATCAGGCAGAGAGCCCCGAGGTCATTGCCGGATTATTTTCCGCCGTCGAGCGTATGCGCCTGACATCCTCCGACGCAGTAGTGGGCGCCGCCGAGAAGGTTCTGCGTAACGTCATAGATGCCTATGCGGCTCCCGACAGGACGTATGATGAACTGCGTGCCTACATCAATGCGGAAGAGGACTATGATCCTTTGAGGGACTTCAGCAAGGTCTGCAGATTGGAGCTGAGTGCCTTGCGCAGCTAGCGGGACGACTGAATCTCTGCGTTGGCGCCTCGCTGGTCTCAAGAGTCCGTCTTGAGCGGCGTCCGCTCTGCAGCTGCCCCCAATTTGCCAGAACCGCCCTGTGCGCAAGTCGGAAAAGCATTGTGTTTCAATGTGCTTGAGCGTGATCCAGCATGATCGAAATGCGGGTAGCGGGGTGGTTGTGAGCCCGCTCGTGCAGCCGAGATCGTCTCCCCGCGCGCCGGATCAGTCAATGTGACAACACCGCCGCATGGCCCCACGATCCGTCGGGCCGCGCAACCGGCATTCTCAGTGGTTCGGGCCGCCGCAGCCCGTCTTGCTCAGCTTGGTGTTGAAATACTGTTCATCATCAGCAATTCGCAATGCTCTTCTGGGGCTACATACGCATGAGGTTGATCCGCATCGAAGAGAATACTGTCGCCCGCTTTGAGGGTACATGTATCGTAAAACGCGGTATGGATTTCGAGTGTTCCGGTCAGTATATAGAGGAATTCTTGCCCAGGGTGCTGGCGCATACCTCCGCATTCATCAATTGACTTGGCAGTCACCTTCACCTTCCAGAACAAGTTTCTCTTTTCCTTGAAGTCGGAGCATAAGACCTCAAGGGACATTCCGGGATTGTGATGCACCTCGCCCACGCCGCTGCGGGTGATTGTCCTTCGGGCCAGGGCCTGCGGCGCCTGCTCGAGGAGGAAGATCGACGCCGGCACATGAAGGATACCGGCTAATTTCACTGCGATTTCAACCGTCAGCTTCGCTTTTCCTGATTCGATTTTCGAAAGCGAAGACGCGGACATTCCTGCGTCCTTAGCCAGCGAGCGCAAACTAATATTCCTGATCTGTCTGTGATATCGGATTTGTTCCGCGGCTGACATGGTTCACTTTCGAGTCTGGTTTCAGTTTTGGAAACATATCTCTTATCAGGAAATTTGGAACCCGTCCTGAGCCGCCGATGAGGGTTCCGCGTCAGAGACTTAGCTATGGCCCAGGGTTACGGAGGAGCCGGCTCTCTTCTCGGGGCAAGATCGTCGTTTCGATAGTCCTGTGATCCCAGTGTCCGGCGGCGCGCCCGCCGATCCTGGCATCTGAAGGAGATTCGTAGGGTGTGGTTGACGATGGATCGGCAGCCACAGGCCGCCCGTTAACGTGCGCAAGCTCGCTCGATTCGAAGTTACACCCATTTCCATGGGAGGTCGTTTCTGACCTCATTAACTTGTTCTCGCAAAACCACTTTCTCACCCACGCAGAGCCCCAATACTCCTCCCAAGATGGTGGGATCTTCGGGTGAGTGCGGTTGAACGGCGGTTTCGGCAGACCGAAGCGTGAGTGTTGCCGATTAGGAGACATATTGCCATTATCTTGACAGATGCGCCAAAACTGATAACATCTGCCGATCCGGGCGCAACGTGAGCGTTCCGGCTCCATTCCACTGTCGGAAGACCGACAAAAGCGACGGAGGCAGCGGCTCATGAAACCACATCTCGCTCTTATCGCAGCCTGCTTGGGGATCACGCTCAGCTCGAGCGGGGGCCACGCGCAAACGCTCGCCCAGGTCAAGCAACGCGGGCAGCTGATTTGCGGCTCGAATACCGGCCAGCCCGGCTTCGCCCTACCGGATCCGCAAGGCAAATGGATCGGCCTCGATGTCGATTACTGCCGCGCCATCGCCGCCGCTGTTCTGGGCGATGCGACCAAAGTGAAATTCCTGCCGCTTGACGCCACGAGCCGTTTCGAATCCCTGAAGTCGGGTGCGGTGGACGTGCTTGTCCGCAATACCACCTGGACCTTGTCGCGCGATTCGAGCCAGGGCCTCGATTTCGCGGCGACCAATTTCTATGACGGCCAGGGCTTCCTGGTTCGCAAGAAGATGAACATCAAATCCGTCCGCGAGCTCGACGGGGCTTCGATCTGCGTGGGCCAGGGCACGACCACGGAGCTCAATCTCGCCGACTATTTCCGCACCAACAACATGAAATACGAGGTCGTAGCGTTCAAAACGGTGGATGAAGTGGTGAACGCCTATGAAAACGGACGCTGCGATGCGATGACAGACGACGCCTCCGGCCTTGCCGGAAGTCGTGTCAAGCTCGCCGTACCTGACGATCATATCATCTTGCCCGAGATCATCTCCAAGGAGCCGCTCGCCTCTTCCGTGCGCAAGGGCGACTCGCAATGGGCGACGATCGTGCGCTGGGTGCATTACGCCATGCTCGACGCCGAAGAGAACGGCATCACCTCGAAGAATGTTGACGAGATGATGAAGTCGACGAACCCCGAGGTGAAGCGCATGCTCGGCGTCGAGGGCAAGTTCGGCGAGGGCCTCGGCATCTCGAATGACTGGGTCGTCAACATCGTCAAGCAGGTCGGCAATTACGGCGAAGTCTTCGATCGCAATGTCGGCGCCGGCTCGCCGCTCAAGCTGCCGCGTGGCTTGAACAATCTGTGGACCAAGGGAGGTCTGCAATACGGTCCTCCTATTCGCTAACCGTGGAGATGAGATCGCCCGGAGGCCGGGCGGCCGGCCTCGCTATTCCCGAATAACTCTCAGTCAATTTCCAACGAGGCGATCCTTCGGCGCACACTAGTCTAGGGCGACCGCTTCAGCCGGCTTCTCCTAGCCGCAGACGGCATGACAATGTTGATGGCGACCCATGAAATGGGTTTCGCACGCGAAGGTTCCGGCAAGATTTGCTTCCTTTGCGACGGGATCGTTCACGAGGAGGGGCCTCCGGAGAAGATTTTTGGAAGCCCACGAAAGGAGCGTGCTCAGGTCTTTCGAAGAGTATTGTCGAGGCGAGGCGACTTTGACGTGGTGAGTTCACATTCGACGACCGAATACGTGACGCGAGGAGACAAAATTGAGGCTAGAGAAATGCGTATCGGTATTCTTAAAGCAGACGAAACGCCTAATGAGCTGGTCGCCGTTCACGGTCGATATGAAGATTTCTACATCAAGCTTTTATCGCCGTATGACTTCGAATTTGCCGTTTATCCAATTCTCCACGGTATATTCCCCCGTTCCGTGGATGAGGCGAACGGGTGGCTGATCACCGGCTCTCGTCATTCCGTCTGGGAAGACGAGCCGTGGATAATACGCTTGAAAGACTTCATTCGAGAGCTAAACGGCAGGGGAACGCCCTTGGTTGGAATCTGCTTCGGCCATCAAGTCACCGCAAGTGCTCTTGGAGGTAAAGTAGAGCGCTCGAAAGAGGGGTGGAATGTGGGGCCCGTCGCGTACAAGCGCGCATCGACAGGCAAAGTCCAGAACGTTCTTGTTTGGCATCAAGATCAAATTACCGTCTGCCCCCCAGGTGCCAAGATCCTCGCTTCGTCGGCGTCCTGCCAGAATGCCATTCTGCAATACAGAGAAACCATCAAGACCTTTCAGTGCCATCCGGAGCTCAGCCCGGCCTTCATGAGGGATCTGCTGCCTTTGTATGCAGAGGAATTACATCCGGCCGGGCGACCTGAGATCTTGAATGCGAGTGAAGGGTCTTTGCAAGGACTAGAGCTTGGCGAAGAGATCGCGACATTCTTCAGGGCGTTTCAACAGCGATGAGGGCACGTTGGGGCACTTATAGGGGGGAGGCCAGGCTGCCTTCAGCGTTGGCGAGCTGCGGATTGGCGTCGGTCGCTGGGGGTCGGTGAATCGACCGGCGAGACGGTGGCGGGCAGAGAGATGACCGAACTGAGCAACGTCAAATCAGTCGATCTATGTGATGTGGCGATCGTGGGGGCGGGCGTCGTCGGGTGCGCCGTGGCACGAAGATTTGCTCTGGCAGGGGCTAAAGTTGTCGTGATCGAGAAGGGCGCGGATATTCTTTCGGGCGCCTCCAAGGCGAACAGTGCTATTCTTCATACTGGCTTTGACGCCCCGTCAAGCAGTCTGGAGCTCGAGCTTGTCCGAGCTGGTAGGCAGGAGTACTTGGAGGTCCGCGAAAGCCTCGGTCTTCCACTTGTGACGACCGGGGCATTGTTATGTGCGTGGAATAGCCTGGAATCGGAGAAGCTCGAGGCGATTGCTGCGCAGGGCCGCGAGAACGGCGTATCGGACCTGTCCGTACTGACTGGCAAGCAGGCCCTGGCTGAGATGCCGTCATTGTCCGACCATGTGGTGGCGGCACTGCGAGTCGATAGCGAGCACGTTATCGATCCGTGGTCGGCGCCGCTCGCTTATCTCACCCAAGCCGTCAAACTTGGCACGAACTTCCTGAGAAGCGCCGAACTTCTCAATGGTCGTTTTGACGGTCGCTGGAAGCTCGAGACATCGTTGGGAATGATCGATGCGGGGGCGGTGATCAATACAGCCGGCTTATATGGCGATGTCGTGGACCAGAGATTGGGATTTGAACCTGAGTTCAACATCAGGCCCCGGAAGGGGCAATTTGTTGTCCTCGACAAAGCGGCGTTCCAACATGTACCGCGAATTGTGCTGCCGGTCCCGACCGAAATCACGAAGGGGATTGTCGTGTGCCCCACTGCGTTCGGCAACGTTCTGATTGGGCCCACGGCCGAGGAGCAAGATGATCGCGACCGGGCGACGGTTGAAGAGGGAACGCTCCGGGCTCTTCTCGAGCGTGGGACGGAGATCGTGCCGGCCCTTGCGAATATCTCGGTTACGGGGATCTATGCCGGCTTGCGGCCGGCGACCGACAGCAAGGCCTACAGGGTGTTTTCGCGCCCCAAGAAGCGGGCCATTACATTGGGTGGTATCCGCTCGACCGGCCTGACTTCCTCGCTCGGTCTCGCGCAGCACGCGCTGAAGCTCTACGGCGAATTCGGCGAGCCATTCGAGCCGCCATCGATCGTACCGTCCGTCAACGTTCCGAATCTGAGCGAAACGAGAGAGCGTGATTGGCAGCGCGCCGGTCATGGCGAGATCATTTGTCATTGTGAGTTGGTGACCAAACGGGAAATCGAGGCCGCGCTGACCAGTCCGGTTCCAGCAGGCGACTTCGGAGGCCTTCGGAGACGTACGCGAGCAGGAATGGGCCGGTGCCAGGGATTCTATTGCAATGCGCGGCTGGCAGAAATGACGAAAGACAAGCTTGCAACCTCCCTGGCTGTTGCTGGGGAGGGCGGCGGATCATGACCGCGACAGCGGACGTCATCGTGATTGGTGGCGGGCCAGCTGGAGTCGCGGCCGCTCTCGAGTTGCGACGCAGAGGCGTCGAAAAGGTCATGATCCTCGATCGTGAACCGCATCTGGGCGGAGCCACTCGCCATTGCAGTCACTCTCCCTTCGGCATGCTTGAGTTCGGTCGAATTTATTTTGGTACGGCATATGGCCGAAAACTGGAACGTGAGGCCGGGAAGGCAGGGATAGAGGTTCGGACCGGGCACTCGGTCGTCAGGCTCGGCTGCGACGGATCGGTTACAGTAGCATCGCATCGCGGCGTGGAGACGTTGCGCGGTCGCCGCATCATGTACGCAACGGGTGCGAGGGAGAGGCCGCGTTCGGCGCGTCTGATATCCGGAGACAGGCCGGTTGGCGTTGTAACGACCGGCACGCTGCAGTCTTATGTGGCCTTCCACGGATTGATGCCGTTCCGCCGCCCCGTGATTGTTGGCTCCGAGCTTGTTTCACTCTCTGCGGCGCTGACCTGCCTGACGCATGGCGCCCGGCCGGTTGCGATGATCGAATCCGGGTCGCGTGCGTTAGCGCCTGCCCCTTTCGCCTGGTTTCCCATGCTCGTCGGGATACCATTTCACCGGGGCACCGAACTGATTGACATCAAGGGGCGGGCCCGCGTGGAGGCTGTTACGATCCGCAGGAATGGCTCCACCGAGATCCTTGCGTGTGACGGCGTTCTCTTGACAGGCCAATTCACGCCAGAATCGTCGCTCTTTCTAGAGTCTGGCATGGGGATCGACTGGGGTAGTTCCGGTCCTGCCGTTGATCAGGACGGACGCTCGGTCAATCCGATTTACTTTGCGAGCGGGAATGTTCTCCGGGCTGTAGAAACGGGCGGCTGGGCATTCAGAGAGGGCCGCGCCGTTGGGGCATCCCTCGCATTTGATCTCAGGCGAGATGTCGCAGTAGCCGATTTTGTGCCCATCGCGTTTGATGATCCGGTCAAGCTGGTCGTGCCAAACATCTTGCGCCGCGGCGATATCGCTTCCGCCGCATTTACCCAGTTCCAGCTGCGCGTTCTTCGCCAAGCAAAGGGGCTCCTGTCCCTCAAATTGGAAGGCAAAGAAGTTTGGTCCAAGCGCGCTTCATGGCGTCCGGAACGACGAATTCTCGTTCCCATGCCCCGAGATGCGCAGGACGCGCGCCACATTCATTTTGGCTTTGCGGAGCGGCAGTAAATGCGCGTCGCTGCTATCGATCAAGGAACGACCTCGACGCGGTGCCTCGTCGTAGAAGACGACGGGAAATGGAGCATCGCGGACAACCGGCGGCATGCCCAGCATTATCCCGCGCCGGGCTGGGTTGAACATGATCCTGAAGAACTCCTCCGCAATGTTGTGAGCGTATTGCAAGCAGCTGGGCCAGTTGATGTCATCGGGATCGCCAACCAGGGCGAAAGCTGCCTGGCATGGGACGGCCAAACCGGTGCAGCACTCTCGCCGGTCATCGTGTGGCAAGATACTCGAACGGTCGATAGTCTAGGCGAGCTTGACCACTCGGCTGAGGAGCGGTCCAAAAAAGTGTGCGGCCTCCCTTTGGATCCATACTTCTCCGCCAGCAAACTTGCATGGCTCATCAAGAATATTCCAGCGGTCGCATCGGCACATTCTGCAGGGCGGCTCAGACTTGGGACAACCGATTCTTTCTTCCTTGATCGGTTGTGCGGCTCATTCGCGACAGACTTGGCCACTGCGTCCAGAACCGGTCTCTTGGATCTCCGGACTGGCGGCTGGAGCCGGGAGATGTGCGATCTGCACGGCGTTCCGTTTGAGTGCCTGCCCGCAATCTCAACAGTCGACGGTGGATTCGGGAAGATAGGCAATACGCCGGTCAAGGCGTCAATCGTTGACCAACAAAGCGCGCTGTACGGTCACAATTGTCGCAATCCCGGTGATTGCAAGATCACATTTGGAACTGGTGCCTTTCTTCTCGCCATCTCCGGAACCGAACGGCCGCAGGACTCGAAGCTGATACCAACAATCGCCTGGCACCGGGTTGGAGAGGTGCCAACCTACGCGATAGAAGGCGGGGTCTACGATGCAGGTGGTGCGTTGGAATGGGCAAGCCGCATTGGCTTGTTCTCGGCGCCAGGGGACTTCGAAGCCTTCGAAGGACCATCTGCGCTCAGCCGCGGGATCATTTTCGTGCCGGCTCTTTCAGGTCTCGCCGCACCCTATTGGGATCGCCGAGCGGCTCCTCTCTTCATCGGCATGGATCACGCGACGGATCGACGAGACATGGTTCGTGCAGTCCTTGAAGGCATTGCGATGCTGACAGTTGGCGTCATAGAGGCAGCTTCTGAAGCGACCAACCGTGGAACGAGCATTTCAATTGACGGTGGCCTTTCTCAAAGCTCCTATTTCGTACAATTCTTGGCTTCCGCGAGCAATCGTACCATCACCGTCCCATCTATGCATGAGGTGACAGCGTTGGGCCTGGCGGAGTTGTGCGGAGCGGACGTCGGGTCAACAAGATCAGCGTCGCGGGTTTTCACGCCAGTTGGGTCGGTATCGGAGGACGACCATCGCCGCTTCGCGCGCGCGATTGAGCGCGCACGCGGCTGGAAGGCGTGAGGATCCATGCAGCCTATGTGTTGCCGCCCTGACGATGCATCTGATAGAACAAGACCGACCCCACGAGCGAACAGGTGAAGGAGCTGCTCGACAGCGCCTCCCAGTGAATTGGAGGAAAATCGGATCGCGGCGACGACCCGTCCTTGCCATAGGAGAAAGTGAGCCAGCACGGTACCCGCTACCTCTCCCCAAAACATTTCAACAAGGGGTACGTGAGCCAAAAGATTGCCGTGGCTGCGCACTGCTCATAGGGTCGTCGACTGCGTTGGGGAAGTCGTCGCAGCCCACGCAGTGCCCAACAGAACATACGATGAGTTGCGACACCGCGTGCAACAGCGCAGTGAGCAAAACGAGCGATCGAGCTTGAGTGTCTAGCGCGCATCGGAATGACACGTTGAGGAGCTCCTCGCAGAGCGCGGTCTCGACATTTCCTACGAGACGATAAGGCGCTGGGTGCTGAAGTTCGGACCCCTATTTGCTCGAGAGCTTCGCCACCGTCGCTCCCGCCCGACCTCGATGGCATCTCGACGAGATGGCCGTGATGATCAAAGGTTCAAGTCGCCCGGCTCAGCTCAGCGCTTCCTGTCCGTTCATGCTGCCGTCCACAACACCTTCAACACCCAGCGTCACGGGACATCCCGTAAGGCGCTTCGCGTCCTCCGAGGCGAGGCATTTGACACTTGGAGAACGGCAACGGCGGCATGAGCCAGAACTGTCCCGGGTGCCTTTGCGGGTCGATTAGGGTTCCCGTGACAAAGCCCTAGGAGGTCATATCGCGATTGACACGCATCACGTATTGATAGGGATCGCTCGTCATTACGGCGCCCCCGGAAATTAGCAGCACGGCGCCCGAGACCCAGGCGGCCTCGTCGGACGCGAAATATACACACGCCGCGGCTACGTCCATGGGCTGCCCGACGCGCCGCAGCGGATAGAATGCTGCGCGTCGGCGGCGGTCGGTCTCGGTCGCGAGCCATGGTTCAGTCAGCGGGGTCTCGATGATTGCTGGGGCCAGGGCGTTTACCCGGATACCATATTGTCCGAGCTCGACCGCCATCGATTGGTTGATGCTGTTGAGCGCCGCCTTGCACGCGGCGTAGATGCCTTCGCCGCCGGGGGCCGCGTAAAGGCTGTCGATTGAGCTCAAGAACAAGATGGTCCCACCATTGCCCTTGGCGCGCATTGCCCGCGCCGCCGCCTGGGCGCCGAAAACCTGGGCGGTTAGATTGAGGCGAACCATCGCGTCCCACCCGGCTTCTCGCGCTTCTTCCGCGACCAGTTTCAGCTCGAGTTCTACGTTCGCCGCTTGGCGAAGAACGGCGTGCGACTGATGTCGATCACGCAGGAGCTAGGCGACGACCCAATGAGCGCGATGATGCGTCAGATCATGGCGCTCTTCGACGAGTACCAGTCAAAGGAAAACGCCAAGCATACCCTCCGTGCCATGCGCGAGAATGCCCGGCAGGGCTTTTGGAACGGCTCAAGGCCGCCGTTCGGCTACAAGATCGTCGCAGCCGAGATGCGTGGTGCTCGCACAAAGAAGAAGATCGAACCCGATCCCATGCAGTTCGAGACGGTGCGGCTGATCTTTCGTCTCGCGCGGATCGGCGATGGCGAGGGCTCAATGGGGGTTCGACAGATTGCGGGTTACCTCAACGAGCGTGGCCTGCGCACGCAGACCGGCGGTCGCTGGGGCGTCGGTGCTGTGCATGAGCTTCTGACCCGCACGACCTATATCGGAGTGCACCGCTTCAATGTCAGTGGAAAGCGGAAGGCCACGAAAAAGAGCCCGGAGGACATCGTCGATGTCCAGGTCCCCCCGATCATCGAAAAGGAGGAATTCGACGAGGTTCAGGCGATCATGAAATCGCGGGCGGCCCAACTCAAGGCTCCGCGGTTCGTGAATGCCCCGACGCTGCTCGGCGGCGTGGTCTTCTGCGCCGACTGCGGGGGAGCGATGACCCTACGGACGTCCGGCAAGGGCGAGGAATACCGCTACTACACCTGCTGCACAGCCGCACGGCAGGGCAAGACTGGCTGTAGGGGGCGGACGGTTGCGATGGCCGACCTGAATGAACTGGTGGTCGATCACGTCGAGCGGCGGTTACTGGAACCGTCGCGCCTTGAGGAGGTGCT
Source organism: Rhizobiales bacterium GAS188 (assembly GCA_900104855.1). NCBI lineage: Bacteria > Pseudomonadati > Pseudomonadota > Alphaproteobacteria > Hyphomicrobiales > Rhizobiales bacterium GAS188. The sequence goes on along the minus strand of FNSS01000001.1, from coordinate 7,648,763 downwards.
GGGAGGGCTCCTGCAGCGAAGGCAGGCCCATGCAGGTAAGGAAAAGGATCGCATCGAGGAACTGAAGCGCCAGGCGGGCGACGCGGAGGCGAAGCTGACGCGTCTCTACGAGGCAATCGAGAACGGGCTGGCCGAGCTGGATGATCCGAACCTGAAGGGGAGAATCGCCGAGCTGAAGCGAATTCGGGATGCAGCCCGAGCCGACGTGGAGCGCGCCGAGGCCAGGGACTTGAACGGAGCGGAGATAACGCCGGAAACTTTGGTGCGCTTCGCTCGCCTTGCAAGGGAGGGTTTGCGCCGTGACGATGGGACCTTCCGCAGGAGCCATGTCCAGAAGATCGTCCAGCGGGCTGAAGTGGGAGCGGACCAAATCGTGGTCCGAGGATCGGCCCTCAGGCTCTTTGAGACGCTTGTGGCGTCCGGAGGAAAGTGTGGAGTGGAAACTGCGGGGATCGGAGTTCGCAGTTTCGTTCCGAGGTGGCTCCCCGAGTAGGCGTTGAGGGAGTCGAACGGGCACTCTAACATGTTGAACATAAACGAACTCTGGGGACAGGAAAAGGGAGTGTATCCCCATCTGTAACCCCGCATCCACGCGAACGGATGTCCCGCTCGCTAGTCGGACCAGCGCGAGCTACAAATCAATTCAGTTGCACCTGTTCGGTTGTGCGACTACAGGCACCGCCCCGGAGCCGGGTGGCGAGGGTCTAGTTTGCCATCAAATCAAGGGCGACCCAATGGGCGAGGCAAAGCGTGGACTCACGGCGACAGAGAGATTGATAGCTGAATACCCCGACTGCTTCATGTGTGGAGGCCCGCGGCGCGCCACAACGCGCGAGCATATGCCGCCCCGCAGCCTGTTCAACAGATCCCACCGTCCTGACAAGTTGGTCATGCCTGCATGCGAAGATTGCCAGACTGGGACCAAGACCTCCAACGCGGTTGCTGCCGTCATCAGTCGATGGGAATACGCGATGGGGCACGCTGAGCGCGAGGATCACGCGCGCTTGGTGAACGGAGTACGCCGAGCTAAACCCCAGCTTTGGGCAGAATGGGGTTCGGTCGACCCGCTACACTGGCCGCGGGAGCGGGCACGCCTGAGAGGCTTTGGGGTAGTCGTCCCAGACGACGCTGCTGTAGTCGGGATTGGTCCCCTAACCATCGCCCAACTTAACCTATTCGCGCATAAGGCCGTCCTTGCGCTCTATTGGGAGCATCATAGGCAACTACTGTCGATGAATGGCAAAGTATTTGGGGCTAGCCCTTGCACCTTTGCTAAGGGACGCTGATCATCCTCACAAGGGAATCGTCATGGCCCGCGAGGCGGAGCGCCGACTTGCCCTCGTTAAACGCCCGGGCGAAGTCTCGGCCGCTCGCCAGCGCGTCGTAAAAGCCGCGAGAGAACTCGACTGCGGCATCATCCTCGATACTGGCGTCCATGCCGATGGTTATGGGCGAGATTGGCTGGGTCAGGCTTGCGATTGACGAGCACGCATTCAGCACTACGCACTTCACGGGATATGGCGTGATCGCTTGGGCAAAGGCATCGATCGAGACGGGATCGGCGCTGCCGCCCTCACCTTCGAAGCACAGAAAATCCTTATCGGAATGGCCCGAGAAATGGATGACGTCGAACTCCTGTCGGAGAAGGGTTGTCCGGAAGTCGTTGACGCGGGCTGCTGGGAGATCGTGGATGAGGATCTTTGCCCCACTTGCGCTCGTCGTGATAGCTTGCCGGATGGCCCGCTGCTCGTCGCCCAGGTTGAGCGGCTCGCTCGAGGCGATCGGGTTTGGAGCGATGAACAGGACGCGTACTGTGTCTAGGATCTCGCCAAGCTCCTCGACAAGGCCGCCGGTCGCCTTGATCGCCTGCTGCTTTTCTTCTGTAAGTTCGCGCCATCCGGTCCTCAGTTCGTCCAGCAGCGACTTGACGTCGAGCGCTGCGTTGGGACTGCCAGCGGGGCTTAGATTGGCGCCTATTCTGACCGCCTCGCTCCGGAGTGTCGACGCGAGTCCTTGGTTCGTGGCCTCGACCGCGTCTGCCAGCTTCAGGCAGAGGAGGACAAGCGCGTTGTTTGCATCACCGCGGTCGAACGGCAACTGCTGGGCCACGGCCGCATAACCTCCAAATCGCTCGAGCACGGTCTGTGCGGCCGTGGCGCCTTTCGTGGAGAAGTCCCGCGGATCCTGGGCGAACGGCTGCTCGTCGGGTCCTATTCTGAGCTCTTTGGCCATGCGGCCGATGGTGGCTGACGGGATGGCAGGGCAGATGCATACTCTGGATCCACACTGGCGGCAGAGGCCAGGATACCGGGCGATGTACTCCTGCTCGAGCGAGAATGTGTTGCCGTCCCTGACCTCTCGCAACATGTGCTCGGTCGCAATCGCCATCAGGTAGGAAAAGGTGTCCGCAGCCTCACCTAGGAAGTATTCCGGGTGGATGTCGAATACGCGGACAGCTTCCCCCAGTTCGCCCAACTCCTCGAGCAAGGCTATGATGCTACGGCTGCCGTCCTGTAGGTTACGTGGGTAGATCCGCTGGAACATGTTTCGCCACTCGTCGAGCCCGGCCGGTCGACGCTGCCAGTTTTCGCGCGCCGCCGCGCGGACGGCATTGTGGTTGAGCGTCGCCTCTGTCCCGCGGACCTGCTTACAGACAAGGTCGTTGTGTGGTGCCTCCCTGCAATAGGGGCATACTAGAGGGTACTTGCGAAAGACCAGATCCTCGACACTCGCCACCCGCATCTTCGCCAGGAGAGGGAAGTACCAGCCGAGCGCCTTGCACAGCGCGTCCGTGAGTCCGAAGCCCTCCTTCCTCTTACCTCGCTCGTGCACCGTCAGCATGCCGCAGACTTCGACGAAGTGCGCAAAGGTCGCCTCCTTCGGACGCGTCGAGTTCCTGTCGCCGTAAATGTGCGCAGTCATGCAATAGAGGTCGTCAAGGCGCAGGTTGGTCATGCAGCTCCCCCTTATGGCCCGTTGGATCCTAGGCTAAGCCTTGTAGAGCATTGCCTTAGCTCCGGCACAGGATCTGACCGCAACTGATTCGATATAGTCAACGATGTTGGGCACGCCGTCGATCACCGTGAGCTCCACCACTGTCTCGAACCTGGAGCGCTTCTTTCGCCAGACGGCGTACGGGTAACTGGCGATAGGGAGGAATGTTTCTCGCCCCCTTGGGTGGGCATAAGGGCGCGTACACCCGGAGTTGATCGGCGACAGCTCTATACGATCGGCATAGTCGCGGATGAGCAGCGCGGTGTGGACCTTCAGCACGATGTGGTCCTGATGACGGTACGCGCCAGCGCACAGAAGTTTCTGCAGGCGGTGCTCGGTAAGCCAAAAGAAAACCCGCCCGTTGAGCAGCCGGTGCCAGTCCTGCGGCGTAAGCCCATCCCGCAGGCAGCGATCAAGGTCGCTGTCCAGGAGTGGGATCTGGTCGCGGACTACTGCTTGGCCGAACACCGGGTGGCTTATGGGGACGGATGTGCATCGCCGTCTCGTCGTCATCTTCGTTCGTGCGGCGGTCTCGACCTCAAAGAGGTCCAGCAGTCCATAAGTGGTATGCAGGCCGTGCTCCTGTATGAGCGGCCAGCTGTCCCGCATGGCCATGTGGTACAGGTGTGGACAGTTGCCTACCAGTTCATCAAGTTCGCTCGGGGTCACCATGACCTCCGGTCTATGACGTTCCTCGACCCGCGCAGGGCCGACACTTGCCGCTTAGTGCAATCTCAATGAGTGCGATCCGACGCCGCAGGTCACCATTCAAACGTGGCCCATGCTGCACGTGGTGGATCTCCGCCGCAAGCAGAGATGGCGTGGTCAACGTCCGCCTCCAGTCCCATAGGGTCTCCTCGTCGAGGCGTGCTGGTGCCCTCCTGCGACACGCTGTCCTCCATTCACGATCAACCAGCCGATGGCGCTAGCGGCCGCCCGTAGGCGATCTCAGGCCAGTCGATCGATATCTGAGGGCGTCTCGCCGAACCGAGCCAGGATCACGGCTTCGCTGTATTCGCCTGTGTCAGGGTCACCGCTTCGGGAGAACGCAACCGCACCGGCCCTGGTGCTGGAGAGCGCCCGAGCCCGCGAGATGGCTGCTGAAGGCGCCGGCGCCTCCAGGCCGTCTTCGGCGATAAGTTCGCCATCCTCTGTGCGCACGATGGGCAGCACCACATGATAGGTGATGGGAGTCATGACTCTGACCTCCGAGCTGCGGCGGACAGGCTGGGACACCATTGCTTTGCGCTCCTGCGCTGGCGTCGGGCTCGGCTATGTTCTTATTATGTTCTCATCACTCACTATCGTCAAGAGGCCGGCCCACTACCCCTTTGAGTCAATAGCTCCGCCTCAGGAGACTCAAGCTGACGACCCCCGAGAATGCGCCGCCGCGCTATCGGGGCGAGCTGCTCAGGCTGATGGCGACTTTTGTCGACAGCGAGCTCGCGGGCGCCGCCGGCTTCGCCGACATCATCAACCAGGGGCCGGGCATCAAGGAGCGCATCGCCGCATCCCGCATCGCGATGGAGAAGCTCGACCATGCCGAGCGGGTGCTCGCTGTGATGGGCGAGTTCGGCGCGGATGTCACGCGCTATGCGAACCACCACCCCTGGACCGCCCGCGTGGCGCGCGACAGCGATCTCGGCGCCGCGCAGCACGGCGCCGACAGGCGGCTCGCCGTGCTGCACAATCCGCTGCAGGGCTGGCTGGACGCGGTGGTGATGAACGTGCTGATGGGTTGCGCCGTGGTGATCCAGATCGCCGAGTTCGCCCGGCTCTCCTACCAGCCGCTCGGCGACATCTTCCGTGCCATCCTGCCGCGCGAGCGCCGGCATCGCGACCTGGGCGAGGAGGGGCTGCGCAAATTGCTCCAGGATGTCGCCAATCGACCGATAATCGCCGCCGCGCTCGCCTATTGGCGTCCGCGTGTCGCCGCGAGCTTCGGCAGCGGCAGCTCGGCGCATTTCGAGACGCAGCGGAAGTTCGGGCTGCGCCACACCGGCAATGCCGAGCTTGCCGCCGCATGGGAGCGGCAGGTGAACGACATGCTGAGCGCCGTCGGCATCGCGTGACCCGCGCTTGCGTCGGTGATACGTCGCTCACAACGATCGAAAAGGGATCTAAGCCATGAACGCGCCAGTGAAGAGCATCCGCCGGCTTGAGTCCTATATCGGCGGCGAGTGGGTCCGCGGCGCGGGCGAGGGCTTGCCGCTGCGCGACGCGGCGACCGGCGAGGAGGTCGCGCTGATCGACGCCAGCGGCATCGACATGAAGCTCGCGCTGAGCCACGGCCGCGAGATCGGCGGGCCGGCGCTGCGCAAGATGAGCTTCCATGAGCGGGCGCTCGCGCTGAAGGCGCTGGGCCAGGCGCTCACGGCGGCGAAGGAGGAGTTCTATGCCCTCTCCACCGCCACCGGCGCGACGCGCACCGATAGCTGGATCGACATCGAGGGCGGCATCGGCACGCTCCTGTCCTACGCGTCGAAGGGGCGTCGCGAGCTGCCGAACACCCGGACCCTGGTCGATGGCGAGGTCGAGCTCCTGTCGCGCGATGGCAGCTTCTGCGGGCAGCACATCCTGACGCCGCTGGAAGGCGTGGCGATCCACATCAACGCCTTCAACTTCCCCTGCTGGGGCATGCTGGAGAAACTCGCGCCGACGCTGCTCGCCGGCATGCCGGCGATCGTGAAGCCGGCGAGCCAGACCGCTTACCTTGCTGAACTGATGGTGCGCCGGATCATCGCGGCCGGCATCCTGCCGAAGGGCGCCCTGCAACTCATCAGCGGCTCGGTCGGCGACCTGCTCGACCATGTCGACTGCCAGGACGTCGTCACCTTCACCGGCTCGGCCGCTACCGGCCGCAAGCTCCGGACCCACCAGGCGATCGTCGCGCACTCGGTGCGCTTCACGATGGAGGCGGATTCACTCAACGCCGCCATCCTTGGGCCGGACGCCGTTCCAGGCACTGAGGAATTCGACCTCTTCGTCAAGGAGGTCGCTCGCGAGATGACCGTGAAGGCCGGGCAGAAATGCACGGCAATCCGCCGCGTGATCGCGCCGCGCAAGGCGGTCGACGCCTTGATCGAGGCGCTCGGCGACCGGCTCGCCAAGACCGCGGTCGGCAATCCTGCCGAGGAGGCGACGCGGATGGGACCACTGGCGAGCCTCGCGCAGCGCGATGAGGTGCGGGCCCGCATCGACGAATTGCGCAGCGAGGCCGAGATCGTCGCCGGCGATCCGGACCGCGTCAACCTCCATTCGGGCGATGCCGAGGCGGGCGCCTTCCTCAACCCGGTGCTCCTCTATTGCGACAGGCCGGGCGGCGCGAGCGCCGTCCACGACGTCGAGGCCTTCGGGCCGGTGAGCACGATCATTCCCTACGAGACGGTCGACGAGGCCGCCACGCTCGCCCGGCGCGGCAAGGGCAGCCTCGTGGCCTCGGTCTTCACCAATGACCCCGCATTCGCGCGCGAAGCCGTGCATGCGCTTGGGCCGTGGCATGGCCGCGTGATGATCGGCAACCGCGTAAGCGCCAAATCCTCGACCGGCCATGGCTCGCCTCTGCCGGTTCTCGTCCATGGCGGGCCGGGTCGAGCCGGCGGGGGCGAGGAGCTTGGCGGCATGCGCGCCGTGATGCACTATATGCAGCGCACCGCCGTCCAGGGCGCGCCCTGGCTTCTGTCGGAGGTTACCGGCCGCTGGATGCAGGGCGCGAAGACGCACCAGGCAAAGGTGCACCAGGACGGTGTCCATCCGTTCCGCAAATCGCTCGCGGAGCTCGAGATCGGTGATCAGCTCGTCACGGCCGCGCGCACCGTCACGCTAGAGGACATCGAGCATTTCGCACATTTCACCGGCGATACCTTCTACGCCCATATGGACGAAGAGGCCGCCAGGGCGAACCCGTTCTTCGGCGGCCGCGTCGCGCATGGCTATCTGATCGTGTCCTTTGCGGCCGGCCTGTTCGTCGATCCGGCCCCTGGCCCGGTGCTCGCCAATTACGGCGTCGACGCGCTGCGCTTCCTCAAACCGGTCAAGCCAGGCGACGCGCTGCGGGTGACGCTGACCTGCAAGGAAATCAACCCGCGCGAAACCGAAGATTACGGCGAGGTGCGCTGGGACTGCACGGTCACCAATCAGGACGCTCAGCTTGTCGCGCAATACGATGTGCTGACGTTGGTGGCCAAGCACTGGGGAGCCAAGCATTAGGCGGTCTAAGGCCTGTTGAGGTTCGGAGGCGCGCGCGATGCCCTTCCGAGCCCGGAAGCCTAATCGCAGGCAAGGTGCTTGACATTTAAGACGACCGGTCATATTGTTCTGCCCATGCCGAGACCCAATGTTCGCCAGAAGATCGTCGATGCCGGGCTCAAGATCCTGATCGAGAAGGGATTCAACGGCTGCGGCGTCCAGGACATCACGGCCGCGGCCGGTGTGCCGAAGGGCTCATTCTACAATCACTTCGAGAGCAAGGAGGCGCTCGGCGCCGAGGTCGTCGAACGCTATGGCCATGGCCAAGACAACCCGCGCCGCGCCATCCTCGCTGACAAGTCCATCTCGGCGATGCAGCGGCTGCGCGCCCATTTCGAGCGACTGAACGAAGCCTTCACCGAGGCACGCTACGGCCGCGGGTGCCTTTTAGGGAATTTCAGCGCCGAACTCGCCGACCAGAGCCAGATGATCCGCGAACGCCTGGCCGATCTCTATCTCGCGTGGTCGATGGACGTCGCTGCCGTCATCGCCGAGGCCCAGGCCGACGGCTCGATCACGACCAAGACGCCGGCGGCGGATCTCGCCGCCTTCCTGCTCGATGCCTATGAGGGCGCGCTGCTGCGGACGCGGGTCGAGAAGAGCGGCCGCGCCTTCGATCGCTTCATGACAGTCGCCTTCACCCAAATCCTCGTCTGACATACGCAAGCCGACCGATGGCCCGGTCGGCTTCTTCTACGCCGAAATTCGAGATGACCGACCATCTTAAAAAGGGAGCATCCCATGACGACGACGGCCCCCCGCTCGATGGCGCGGCTCTATTGGCTGGCGCTCGGCACATTCGCGATCGGCACCGAGGGTTTCATGATCGCGCCGCTGCTGCCCGACCTCTCCCGCGATCTGTCGGTGAGCCTCGTCAGCGCCGGACAGCTCGTGACCGTATTCGCGCTCACCTATGCGCTGAGCTCGCCTGTCCTGACTGCGCTGACGGGTGATATCGACCGCAGGCGGCTCTTGATCGCCTCGATGCTTGCCTTCGCGGCCGCGAATTTCGTCGCCTGGTCGGCCGAAGGTTACTCCACCCTGCTCGTGGCGCGCATCCTGCTCGCGATCGCGGCCGGCCTCTATGTCCCGAACGCGACCGCGCTCGCGAGCGCCCTCGTTGAGCCGTCGCGGCGTGGCACGGCCCTGTCCATCGTCACTGGCGGCGTCAGCGTCGCAGTCGCGCTCGGCGTGCCTCTCGGCGCGCTGGTCGGCGATCGCTTCGGCTGGCGGCTGAATTTCGCGGCCGTTGGAGTCATGGCGCTGATCGCGACCGCAGGCCTGCTGAGCGGCCTGCCTCGCGACATCGCCGACCATCTGCCGGTCGCGAGCCTGCGCGAGCGTCTCGATGTGGTGCGCCAGCCCGCAATCTTCCTGGCGCTCCTCACCACCATGCTCTGGGCGACGGGCGCCTACGCGGTCTACACCTATCTCGCCTCGTTCCTGGCGCTCGCCGCCGCTGTCACCGGATCGTCCGTCAGCGCCGTGCTGTTCATGTGGGGCGTCGCGGCCGTGATCGGCCTGCGGCTCGGTGGGCGCCTCAACGACCGCTTCGGGCATTTGCCGGTGATCGTCACCAGCCTGTCGCTGCTCGCGCTCGCTTTCCTTAGCCTGTCGACCAGCGCCATCCTCTTGCCGCCGACGGCGGCGCGCACCCCGATCCTGATGGGGATCGCGCTCTGGGGTGTGTCGGCCTGGTCGTTCTTCCCGGCGCAGCAGGCGCGGCTCATCAGCATCGCCGGGGCGAAGGTGGCGCCGGTCGTGCTCTCGCTGAACGCCTCGTTCCAGTTCCTCGGCTTCTCGGCAGGCGCCGCGCTCGGCTCGCTTACCCTCGCCAATGCCTCGCCGCTCGCGCTCGGCTTCGTCGGCGCGAGCTGTGTGGCCGCGGCCTTGTCTCTCGTCATGGCCATGAGCCGGCGAGCGCCGAGCCCGTCGCCTGTCATGTCCTGACCCCAAATGAGAGGAGACCTTCCATGTCCAAGACCACGCCGGAACAGAACAGGGCGCTCGTTCTCGAAGCCTTCGACACGCTCTTCAATAGGCGCGACTATGATGCCGCCGCACGCTTCTGGTCGGAGCGCTACATCCAGCACAGCGCCCATATCGCGCCCGGTCGCGACGGGCTCTTCAACCTCGTCCGCACCCTTCCCGACACGCTGCGATACGACAACCAGCTCATCGTCGCCGAGGGCGATTACGTCATCGCGCATGGGCGCTTCTCGGGCAGTGGCCGGGCCGCCGCCTGGATCGCGGCCGACATCGTGCGCTTCGAGGACGGCAAGCTCGCCGAGCATTGGGACGTGCTCCAGGACGAAGCGACCAAGGCCCATCCGTCAGCGGGTTGCCGATGTTCGGCGACCGCTTCCCCGACTGATTTTCCCGCAACCGACAATCCTTGAAGGAGCGAGCCATGAAGCTCACAGGCAATACCATCTTCATCACCGGCGGCGGTTCCGGCATCGGCCGCGGCCTTGCGGAGGCGTTCCACAAGCGCGGCAACACGGTGATCATCTCGGGCCGCCGTCGGGCCAATCTCGACGCGGTCGTCGCCGCCAATCCGGGCATGGAAGCGGTCGAGCTCGACATCACCGATCCGGCGAGCATCGACGCGGTAGCGGCCCGGCTGATCGCCGAGCATCCCGATCTCAATGTCCTCATCAACAATGCCGGCATCATGCTGCCGGACGGGGCAGCTGGCCGGATCGACGACAAGCTCGTGGTCGATACCGTCACCACCAATCTCGTGGGGCCGATTCGCATGACCTCGGCTTTGATAGAGCATCTGAGGGGCAAGACCGATGCGGTCATCGCCTATACGAGCTCCGTGCTGGGCTTTGTGCCGATGGCGGTCACAGCGGTCTATTCGGCGACCAAGGCCGCTCTTCACTCCTATGCGCTGTCGCAGCGCTTCCTCCTGAGGGAGGCCGGCGTGCGCGTGCTCGAGATCGCGCCGCCCTGGGTGCGCACCGATCTGATGAACAGCCGCGAGGCTGAGGAGGCGATGCCGCTCGACCAGTTCATCACGGAGGCGATGGCCGTGTTCGGCACGGATGCGGATGAGATTCTGGTCGAGGGTGCGAAGGCCTTCAGGGCGAATGTCGGGCCGAACGAGCACGGCCTCGTCAACAGCTTCAACGAGTTCGCGTCGACGCGCTTCGCGGGAGGTTGAAAGGATCGGTCACATGCGCCGTCCGACGGCCTATATGGGCGCAAAGCGACTCTCTTGGCGTCCTTCACCACGTTGTGGATGCGAACACCGATTCCGCATTGTGAACGCCGATACCACGACGGGGCGCGATCAGTCGGAGCTGGACGGAAGCGGGGATCGTATTTCTGGAGAGCTTTGAGAGGTGAGGGCGGGTGCTCTTAGGCGCCGCCAGCTGTTCGGTGCGCCTATTTCATCGCGTTTAGGCCGTTGAGGAACAGTGCCACGACCATGTCGGCATATCCCTCGCGGCTCAGGGCGCCGTTCGGCCGGAACCAAGTGTAGACCCAGTTCAGGATGCCGAACAGCGACATGGTGACGGGCGTGACGCCTGCGCGACTCTTGCCCAGCGTCGGATTGATGTCGATCAGCACGTCGGAGAACGTCTTCACGATGCGGCGCTCCATCTGCCGCAGCTCGGATTTCTGCGCGTCGCTGAGCGAGCCCGTGCCGTTGAGCAGGACCTGGTGGAAATTCGACGCCGTGCGGTAATTCTCCAGCACGCCGCCGATCAGGTGGCGCAGACGCGCTTTGGGCTCGAGATCGGGGCGGTCGGCCTCGCCGATCGCCGCCGCCAACTCGACGAGATGGGTGCGGCCGATATCGAAGATCAAGAGATCCTTGCTCGGATAGTAGTGGTAGAGCAGCGCCTTGGAGACGTTGTTCTCCTGCGCGATCTGCGCCATCGAGGCGCGCTCCATGCCGAGCTTCGCAAAGACGGCCGCCGCGCTGTCGAGAATGCTGCGCCTTTTCTCGTCGAAATCAGCAGCCCTCGTCCGGGCCATTCCCTGCTATCCCTTCGGCCGGCTGTCGACGACGCGTCTCGCTTTTCCGGCCGAACGCTCGACCGAATCGGGGTCACCTACCTTCACCTTCGTGCTGACACCCACCACGCTTTTGATGTGGTGCGCAAGCTCCTGGGCGGATGCGCCGCGAGCGGCCGCATCAGTGGCGTGTGGCATGGCCTCGACATGTATGATCATGTCGTCCATGCGGCCGGCGCGGACGAGCTCGATTTGGAAATGCGGCGCCAATCCGTTGCATTTCAGCAGCTGCTCCTCGATCTGCGTCGGGAAGACGTTGACGCCGCGCAGGATGATCATGTCGTCCGAGCGGCCGGTGATCTTCTCGATGCGGCGCATCGCGCGCGCCGTGCCGGGCATGAGCCGCGTCAGGTCGCGGGTGCGGTAGCGGATGATCGGCAGCGCCTCCTTGGTCAGCGAGGTGAAGACCAGCTCGCCCAGCTCGCCATCGGCGAGAACCTCGCCGGTCTTTGGATCGATGATCTCCGGGTAGAAGTGGTCTTCCCAGACGTGCAGCCCATCCTTGGTCTCCACGCATTCGCAGGCGACGCCGGGGCCGATCACCTCCGACAGGCCGTAGATGTCGACGGCGTGCATGTCGAAGGCCTGTTCGATCTCCGCCCGCATGGCGTTGGTCCAAGGTTCGGCGCCGAAGATGCCGACGGCCAGGGAGGAGCTGCGCGGATCGATGCCCCGGCGGCGGAACTCGTCCAGGATCGACAGCATGTAGGACGGCGTCACCATGATGATGCGCGGCTTGAAATCCAAGATCAGGGTCACCTGGCGTTCGGTCATGCCCCCTGAGATGGGTATGACGGTGCAGCCGAGCTTCTCGGCGCCGTAATGCGCGCCGAGCCCGCCCGTGAACAGGCCATAGCCATAGGCGACGTGGCAGACATCGCCGGCTCGGCCGCCGCCCGCCCGGATCGAGCGCGCCACGCAGCTCGCCCACATCTCGATGTCGTTTCGCGTGTAGCCGACGACCGTCGGCTTGCCGGTCGTGCCGGAGGAGGCGTGGATGCGGGCGACCTTCTCGCGCGGAACCGCGAACATCCCGAAGGGATAGGTGTCGCGCAGGTCGTTCTTCACCGTGAATGGAAATTTCGCCAGATCGGACAGCGTCTTCAACTCGTCGGGATGGATACCGGCCTCGTCGAACCTCGCTTTGTAATGCGGCGAGCTGCGATAGGCGTGCTGGAGCGTCGTCTTCAGCCGTGTAAGCTGAAGGGCCGCGATCTCGTCGCGAGAGGCCGTTTCGATCGGGTCGAGATCGCCCAAGCGGGGCGAGAGATCTTCCATGTTTTGCTCTGCTTCTCGATTGGGCGGTGCGTCCGGTCCGTCACCTTGCTGTCGTAGACGCCGCCACCTCGGCGCAGGCGACGGCGTTCGGGGCGGAAAAGTCGGTGCTCACCGTCCGGTGAACTCGGCGGGTCGCTTGTCGAGGAAGGCCACGACGCATTCCGCAAAGTCGGCACTGTGGCCAGCCTGGCGCTGCAGGTCGCGTTCGAGGTCGAGCTGCCGAGCGAGCGTATTTCCGGCCGACGCCTGAATCGCCTGCTTGATGAGACCGAGCCCGAAGGTCGGACCAGCCGCCAGCCTCCTGCCGAGCGCCTCGGCCTCGGTCGCAAGCTCAGCATCGTCGACGACTCTCCAGATCAGGCCCCAGGCCGCGGCGGTCTCCGCCGGCAATGGTTCGGCTGTCAGGGTGAGCGCTTTGGCGCGCGCCTCGCCGAGCAACTGGGCGAGGCTCCATGTGCCGCCTGAATCGGGAACCAGGCCGATCTTGGAAAAGGTCTGAATGAATTTCGCGGAGCGCGCCGCGAGGACGATATCGCAGGCGAGCGCGATATTCGCGCCGGCTCCGGCAGCGACCCATTGACCGCGCAGATGATCAGCTTGTTGAGGCTGCGCATCTGTCGGATGAGCGGATTGTAGAAAGCCTCGACCGTATATCCGAGATCGAGCGGCGCGGTGCTTCTGCGCGGGTCGCGATCGCCCAGATCCTGGCCCGCGCAGAAGCCGCGCCCGGCCCCTGTCAGCAGAACCGCCCGAATGCCGTTCTCGTCGTGAGCGCGCTGCATCGCGGCGCGCAGCGCCAGGTGCATCTCCTCGTTGAAGGAATTCAGCTTGTCCGGACGGTTGAGCGTCAGCCTCAATAAGCCGTCGTCGAGCGCCACCTTGACCGTGTCGGACACGTGCTTCCCTCCCGCGCAGTCGCGGCTTTGCCCGCCGCTCGAGAAACCCCTTGCATAATCCGAACGGCCGGTCAATTATTAGACGAAAGAAGGCGCGAACGAGGTCGGACAGGGGGATAGCGACGCCTGTCGCCAATCACGGTACTGCTGGTCGAGCAGAATCCCTATGCGGCCTTGCGGATCGCCGATCGGGGCTATGTCATGGAAACCGGCCGCATCACCATGGCCGGGCCAGCCGCCGAGCTGATCGCGGACGAGCGCATCCGCGCGGCCTATCTGGGCTTGTAGATCAGGCGACCGTCTCATCGAATGGTGGGGCCGCGCGCCGTTGGGCTCTGGCCGCCTGCCTGTGGGGTCGGTTCAGGTAGGGGGCGAAATAACACCGTAAGCATTTGCGGGCGAGGCAAGAAGCTACTTTAACGGCTTGCGAAAATAGACGACCCGATCGGTCTCAGAAAATCCCCACCTCGCATGGGCCTGGTGTGAGCGCTTATCTCTGATCTCTGCATCTGAACAAAGCTCTTGGAATCCTTGTTCTATGAGATCGCCGGTTATTTTCTCGACCAGCATGCGACCGATCCCATTCCGACGGTGCCTAGGATCAACCCAGATTCCTTCGAGGAAAGGGACTGGTTGGGTCTACCCCGAATTCGCTAAACTTGTTCGCCCATTCCAGCAGCAGGACACCACCATGAGCATTCGCGTCGGCATTGTCGGGATCAGCGGTTTTGGCGGTGGCGAGGCGATGCGCCTGGTCGCGAGCCACCCGTCTTTCGAGCTAATCTACGCCGCAGGCGAGGGCAGCGCCGGCAGTCGTTTGGTGGACCGCTTCCCCGGTGTGCCGGCCAAGCTGGCCGAGCTGGTGATCGAGAAGTGGGACCCTGTGACCCTGCCGAAGCTCGACGTGCTGTTCGCGTCGCTGCCCACGGGCGCCTCGGCCGAGGCGCTGGCGCGCGTCCCCAAGGATGTGAAGATCGTCGACATCGGCGGCGACCACCGCTACGTCGAGGGTTGGGCGTACGGCCTGGCCGACGTCTGGCCAGCCCAGATCGATGGTCAGATCCGCGTTGCCAACCCCGGCTGCTTCCCCGCGGCGACGCTGAGCGCGCTGGCGCCGCTGCTGGTCAACAAGCTGATCGAGCCTGGCAACATCGTGATCGACGTCAAGACCGGCATCTCCGGTGCCGGCCGGGGCGGCGCCGACAGCAAGTTCGGCTACGCCGAGAGCAACGAGAACCTGGTGCCTTACGGTCTGCTCAAGCACGTCCACATGCCCGAGATTGCCAAGACGATCGAGCGGCTGAGCGGCGGCAGCGCGGCCGGGCTGGTGTTCACGCCACACTTGGTGCCGATGACCCGCGGCGTACTCGCTACCATGTACTGCCGCGGCCGCGCCACCACGGGCCAGTGCTTGGACGCGGCCCGGCGCTTCTACGCCGGGCGGGCGTTCGTCCGCGTGACCGACAAGCCGCCGCAGACCAAATGGGCTACCGGCTCGAACCTCGCATTCGTCAGCTATGCGGCCGATCCAGAGCGCAACTTGGTGATCGCGATGGGCGTGGTCGACAATCTCGGCAAGGGAGCGGCCGGCCAGGCGGTGCAGAATGCGAACCTGATCTGCGGCCTGCCAGAAACCGCGGGGCTGGACGGCGTACCTGTTTGGCCATGAGATCTTTTGCGAGTCCGTGTTGTCCGTCGTTTGCTTGTCCGAAGTCGAAATTGACCCCCATGTGGGGTCGCGGCGAATTCGGCTGACCGGCCGCCCAAAGGGTGCGTCAACGATTATCTTGAATGAGCGTTCCAGAACGATTAGATAGAGGCTGATGGCAAGACCACGGGAATTCGATGCGGACACGGCGCTCGATGGCGCGATCGGCGTATTCCGCGAGCACGGGTTTGAGGGCGCCTCGGCGGAGATGCTCGTCAACGCGATGGGTATCGGACGCCAGAGCCTCTATGACACCTTCGGCGACAAGTGGCAGCTCTACCTCTCTGCAGTGCGCCGCTATGGGATGGGTGAGTGTGCGGCGCACTTCGAGGCACTCCGCAGCGGCGCTCGGGCCATCGAGGGGATCGATGCGATGCTGCGTCGGGTCGTCGAGACGGCTTGTCAGCCTTGCCTGGGCGTCAGCTCAATCTGTGAGTTCGGCGTTTCCCGCCCCGATCTCTCCGAGGTCCACACGCCGTTGGCCAAGACCCTGCGCGACACGATCGTTGCCCGTGTCCGCGACGCGCAGCGGGACGGTGACGTGGCGTCCAATCTCGATCCTGAGGCGGTCTCAGAGTTTCTGATCGCGAACATCGCCGGCATCCGCGTCGCCGGGCGCGGCGGCGCCAACCGCGCGGCCTTGACCGGCCTCGCCGGCATGACGCTCAAGGCGCTGCGCCAGTAACCCCTCTTTTTCCCAATTATGGAACGATCATTCAGATAAGGAGCATGTCGATGAAGGCGGTCGTGATGAACGGTACGGGGGGCCGCGAGATGCTGGAGCATGCCGAGCGCCCCGACCCGGTGGTGGTGCCGGGCCAGGCGCTGGTCGAGATCGCCTTCGCGGGCGTCAACTTCATGGACATCGGCGTGCGGCAGGGCGTGGCCTGGATCGATACGCCGAACCCCAAGGTCCTCGGCGTCGAGGGCGCCGGTCGGGTCCTGGCTGTGGGCGACGGCGTCGAAGGCGTCGCCCCCGACCAGCGCGTGGCCTGGGTCTATGCGCCGGGAAGCTATGCGGAGCGGATCGCGATCCCGGCCGCCTCGCTCGTGCCGGTTCCCGACGCGATCGACGATCGCACGGCCGCCTCGGTGATGATGCAGGGACTTACCGCCAGCCACTTCGCGACCAACTTCTATCCAGTGCAGCCCGGCGACGTCGCCTTCGTCCACGCAGCCGCGGGTGGACTCGGTCTGCTGCTGACCCAGATCGTCAAGCTGCGGGGCGGCCATGTCATCGGACGGGTGTCGTCGGACGATAAGGTCGCTGCGTCGAAGGAGGCCGGCGCCGATCACGTGATCGTCGACGCCGAGGGCCGGTTCGCCGAGGAGGCATTCCGCCTGACAAACGGCGAGGGCGTGCATGTCGTCTATGACGGGTCCGGGCCGAAGACCTTCCAGGGGTCGCTCGACGCGCTGCGCCGATCAGGCACCTTCTGCTGGTATGGCCCCGTCCTCGGCGGTCCTGGGCCGCTCAACATCATGAGCCTGCCGAAAAGCATCAAGATCGGCTACGCGACCTTCCTCGACCACATCCATACGCCGGAATTGCTGCGTGCCCGTTCGGCACAGCTGTTCGACTGGATCACGGAAGGAAAGCTCAGGGTCCGCATTGGTGGCGAATATCCGCTGGCTGATGCGGCCATGGCACATGCCGACATGGAGAGCCGAAAGACTATCGGCAAGCTGCTGCTCGTCCCATGACCGGCAGGTCGCGATCGTCGGCGGCGCGCGGAGGAACTCCGCCGTCGACCCAGGTTCCGGTGCAGGTTCCAGTGACAGTGCATTCAATCGACATTTGCTTGGCGGCCAATTGAAGTCTGCGGGTCTTCGCGAACCGAGCCGCTTCTCGTCTCGGCCCTTCGGCTCTCATCCTGGCGCTTGCGTGCGCCGCCGCGCCGGGCGAGATAATTCCTTCTCGAACGCGAGTGGATTGCAATTGTCGATGCGTGGTATCGTCCTTTTCTCAATCGTCGCGCCGGGTATCCCTGCGCTTTGGCCGGACCGGATGCCGTGATCGAATGAGGCGGCGCGAGCTTTTCACCCTGATTGGCAGCATATTGGCATGGCCGCTTACCGCGCATTCGCAGGAGCCACCTGTGCCGGTCGTCGGCTATGTTACCGCCGGCACACCCGAGGTCAGCCTCAACGCCGTGAAGGCATTCCTCGAAGGGTTGGGCGAGACCGGCTTCGTCGAGGGACGAAACGTAACGATTGAATATCGCTGGGCACGAAACGATCGCGCGCGCCTGCCGGAGCTTGTGGCTGACCTGGTCAACCGCCACGTGGCCGTAATCGCGACACCGGGAAGCGTGCCGGCGGCGGTCGAGGCAAAGGCCGCGACCACGACGATTCCGATCGTGTTCAGCACTGCAGGCGATCCCGTTCGGCTTGGCATCGTCACCAGCTTTAGCCGGCCCGGCGGCAACATCACGGGTGTCGCCTCGATGAACCATGAGCTCTTGGCAAAGCGGTTCGAGCTTCTGGTCGAGGCCGTACCAACGGTCAGGCGTATCGCCGTGCTCGTCAATCCCAACAGCACATCTGCCGAATCCACCGTCAGCCAGGCGCAAAGGGTGGTGGGAGAGAGCGGACGGCAGATCGAGGTTCTCTATGCAAGGACGGATCGCGATATTGACGCGGCCTTCGCCGTCCTCCCCGAAAAACATGTCGATGCGTTGCTGGTCACGCCCGCGACCTTGTTTCTCAACCGCCGCGTCGAACTTGCCGCTTATGCTGCGCGCCTGGCCCTGCCTGCCATCTATTTCGAGCGCGAAAGTGCCGAGGCCGGCGGGTTGATGAGCTATGGTCCGGACGAACTCGATCAGTATCGCCAGGCCGGCGTCTATACCGGCCGCATTCTCAAGGGCGAGAAGCCGGCCGAGCTGCCGGTGCTGCGGCCGGAGAAGTTCTGCCTCGTCATCAATCTGAGGACCGCGAAGTCACTCGGCCTGACGCTGCCGCGCATCACGCTCTCGCGGGCCGACGCGGTGATCGAGTGACCTTCCTCCGGCGCGGACCCGCACAAGCAGACGGACAGCGAAGGGTTCGCGGCAGACTGCTCCCGAAATACGTCGCGTTTTTCGTGACCGTCGTTTGCCTTGCGCTGCTCTGCAACGATCTCTTCCAGCTTCGGTTTTCGATTCGCGACTACACCGCGATGAGCATCCGCATTCAGCAGGAGCAGGCTGATGCTGCCGCCACAAAAATCGGCCAGTTCGTCGCGGACATCGATAGCCAGCTCGGGTGGGTCGCGAACTTGGCGTGGGACGACAGCAAGCTCGACGAGTGGCGTTTCGACCTCGTGCGGCTACTGCACCAGGTGCCGCCGATCACGGAATTCACTAAGATCGATGCGTCGGGCCGGGAGCGGTTGCGCGTCTCCCGGGTAGCCCCCGACGTCGTCAACAGCCTCGCCGATCTCTCGAACGAAGCGCCATTCGTGGGTGCCCTGTCAAGCAAGCACTACTACGGCCCAGTCGATTTCCGGGTCGGGTCGGAACCTTACATGACGCTCGCGCTGGCTGGCCTGCGCCACGATGCAGGGGTCAGCGTCGTCGCCATCAATCTCAAATTCATTCGAGACGTGATCTCACGGCTCAATCTCGGGGCCGGCGGCCGAGCCTATGTGGTCGACGCCAACGGCCGGCTGATTGCGCATTCGGACCTGACCCCGGTGCTGAGCCGCGCCGATTTCTCGCAGCTTCCTCAGGTGCGTGCCGCGCTTGCCAGGAGGTCGACCGCTCTGCCCGAAGACCAGACGACAACGGTGGACATCAACGACCGGCCCGTATTGGCCGCCAACGCCCTGATTGCGCCGCTGGGGTGGCGGGTGTTCGTCGAGACGCCGGTCGAGGAAGCCCTGGCACCGCTGCATGCGGCGCTCTGGCGAACGGGCTTTGTGCTGGTCGTGGCGCTGATCCTCGCCTCGCTCGCCGGGCTGTTGCTGGCACGCAGGATGGTCGTGCCCATCCGGGCACTGGCTGCAGGCGCAGCGAGGATCGGCAGCGGAGACCTCAGCCAGCGACTTGCGCTCAAATCGGGCGATGAGCTGGAAATTCTCGGCGCGCAGTTCAACAGCATGGCAACGCAGCTCCAGGAGTCCTATGCGAGCCTGGAAGGGAAGGTCGAGGAGCGCACGCGCGAGCTCGAGCTCGCCAACCTGGCCAAATCCCGCTTCATTGCTGTGGCGAGCCACGACCTCCGGCAACCCCTGCATGCTCTGGGCTTGTTCGTCGGGCAGTTGCGCGGGCATGTGGCAACAAGCGCGGGGCGCCAACTGGTCGAGCGGATCGATGGCGCCGTCGTGAACATGAATGAGCTGTTCGCGTCCCTGCTGGATATCTCCAAGCTGGATGCCGGCGTGCTTGTCCCCGACGTGACGGAATTTCCGGCAGCACATCTGCTCGAGCGGATGGATGCCACCTTCGCGGCCCCCGCGCGCGCCAAAGGATTGTCGTTGCGCGTGGTCAAGAGCAGTCTTTGGGTGCGGAGCGACATCATTCTGCTGGAAAGAATCCTGCAAAATCTGGTGTCGAACGCGGTGCGCTTCGCCGCAGATGGGGGCGTTGTCGTTGGCTGCCGGCATCGCGGCGGCGAGTTGCGCCTCGACGTTTGCGACAGCGGACCAGGGATACCGACGGATCGGCAGCGCGACGTTTTCGGCGAGTTCACCCAGCTCGTTGGGCAGCACCAGGATCAGCAGCGAGGGTTAGGCCTCGGTCTTGCCATCGTCGAGCGGCTATGCCGCTTGCTTGGTCACAGGGTCGAACTGGCCTCGACGCCAGGCAAAGGCTCGCGCTTTTCGATCTTCGTTCCGCTGGCGCCTCGCCGGGCCGAGATCGCGCCGCCGCTCAGCCTTCCGCAGGCCCGTCCGGACTCGCTGGATGGCAAACTCGTGCTCGTCCTCGATGATGACGCCATGAACCTGGAGAGCCTCCGTGGGCTGCTCGCGAGCTGGGGCTGTCGCGTCGCGACCGCTGCCACTTTCGAACAGGCGCTCGCTCGCTTTGTCGCCGACGAATGGGGCCCCGACATCATCATCTCGGATTATCATCTTGCGAACGGGGCGACCGGCTATGAGGTGATCGCCCGATTGCGCGATCGTTTCGGCCAGTCCGTACCCGCATTCCTGATGAGCGGGGACACCTCGCCGGAAGCTTTGCGTGAGGCAAGAGCCAGTGGGTTTCAGCTGCTGCACAAGCCGGTGCCCCCGATGAAGCTTCGCCTGATGCTCAATCAACTTGTGAGAAGTCCGGCGTCCGTCGGTGCCCAATCATAGGCGACGCGCCTGCAATCCATCGATGGCGATCCGTGCCGGGTCCCAACCTCGCTCCAGGACCGTCATCACGGCTTCTGTGCGATTGGTCACCTTCAACGCCTTGAGTATGGCGGTGACGTGGTATTTCACCGTTGGCTCGGCCAACGCCAGCGCTCGGCCGATCGCCTTGTTGCTCTTGCCGCGCATCATGAGGCTTAGCACCTCGATCTGTCGTGCGCTCAAGTTGAGCTCGTCGAGCAAGCCCGACGGCTGCTGCGCGGCAGGCCGTGCTGGAGCCGCCGGAGCAGCGTCCCTGAGCGCCAGCGCCTCCGGAGGAATATACATGCCGCCGGCCAGCACGATCCGCAGGGCATTGAGCATGATTTCGCGCCGCCCGTTCTTTGGAATGAAGCCGAGCGCCCCGAGATCGAGGGCCTTCATGACGCTGGCTCGGTCATTGCGGGCCGACAGTACGACGATCGGCAGCAGCGGATCACGTTCGCGCAACTCAGCGAGCAAGCTGAAGCCGTCGCGATCCGGCAGACCGAGATCGATGACCACGAGGTCGACGTCGGCATGTTGCTCGATCAGCCGCAGGGCCAGATTGCCATCCGGGGCTTCCAGCACGGTCGCATCGGCCTGCAATTCCACAAAGACATTGCGCAGCGCCTCGCGGATCAGGACGTGATCGTCGACAACCAGAATCTTCATGCAAGGCCTATCCGAACCCGCTCTGTGCGATTGATCGGGAGACTTATACTTCAGTATCAGACCAAAGCATCACCATTTGTTGCGCCGCGTTTGGCAGGCCAAGTCATTGCCGGAACAGAGTTTTTCCGAACCACGACTGCGAGGCATAAAGCCGTCTGTTGATACCTCAGGATCGTTTACCCGGTGACGGGCGACAGCCAGACTGTCACCCGTCACCGGAGAAGTCGCCCCAAGCCATCTTATGTTTCTCGAATATCCGATCTGCACTCGCAGCGGGCTGACCGCAGGCTCAGCGGGTTGCGGCATGGGGGGAATACGCCGCTCGATAGTCCATCGGACGGACAAGCCGCATCCTGCCAGGAGAAGCCTATGAGCGCCCGCGCGACCGAACGCGTCACCTTGCATTTCGACCTCAGCCATCTCGCGCATCTGCCGATGGACGAGGAGTTCAGGATACGGGGGCATAAGCATCGCCCCAGGCTGACGCGGCATACCCACGCGACACGCCAGGCGCACGCCAAGCACAACAAGGCGCTCGCCGCGATGACAGCCGAGCAGCTGGCGCGGATCTCGCACTATTGCGAGGACGTCGAGGTGACGAGCGACGCGGCGAGCCTGCACTGGATTGGCTATGCGTCGCGCGACCCGAACGCGCTCACGGACTCCATCGCGACGATCTATCAGGTGGTTCCGAGCGCGCATGTGCGGCGCGCGGTCCGCGCCATGCGGCACCGTGACGGGCATTCCGCGCCCGCTCTCTTCGAGCGCTACGGCATAGCGGCGGACGCCAGCGCCCATGACGAGGATATGCATGTCCACGCGGCGCTTGTCGTGACGCCCGAGGATACCGCCATCTCGATGGTGATGCAGCATCCGGAAATCTCATCGTTCGATCCTTCGGTGACGCACCAGGTGAAGAGGGTCGTTGACAAATCCAGGAGCCTGACCGGCCTGTGGTCGTATCTGTCGACCCATTGGCCCGACAGCGGCGTCTCCGATCCCTGGTACGTGCAGACGGTGGTGCGCGACGCCGCAGGCAACGTCATGTCCCCGGCGGACGGCCTGAAGAACCACGAGGGCGAGCCCCTCGACTGGCCGACACAGGAGGTCGACGGAAAGACTGTCAACGTGATCGCCCATCATCAGCTCGCACCCACGGTCGACGACGCGGCACGCCCAGTGGTGCAGGCGGTCTTGCGCGAGCTCAAGCAGCAGCCCTGGCTCAAGGGCCGCAGCTGGATGACCGCGCACGGCCTGACGGTCGTCGACCGCGCCGCCGGGACACCGGCGGGCGTCGCCGTCCGACAGGCAGCCCTGCGAGCCGCTGCGACGTCCGCTGCCGACTGGACGATCAAGAACCTCACCAGCCAGTACGGTGTTGATTTGGACGACGGGTCGTTGAGCTTTGCCGACGGCAAGGTCAGCTTCAATGTAACGAACCGAGGGAATCGCTGGCTTGCCGTCTACTACCAGGCCTTCGATGCCAGCGGCACCGCGGTGACCGACAAGACCTATCTGCAGATGATCGGCTCGGGCAACTGCATGTTCGGGGCGTGGCTGCCGACTGATTCCACCACGCTTTCCATCGACGTGCCCGACACGGCGACGAGCGTCCATGTGCTGCTCGGCGGTCTCGGTCACGGCTACGAGGATAGCGACGTCGACACGAAGGGGATCCTCTGCACCTCCTTCATCAGCTACGCCATGCCTGCGCTGCTCCTTGCCCTGACCGTCGGATTCGGAGGCAAGAAATGGTGGATCGACTTCTTCGCCAATGAGCGCAACCAGAAGGCCCTGGTCAGTGTCGGGATCTTGGCCACCAGCGTCGGCACGATGACGATGGATGCCAATGCCGTGCTGGCCAAGGTGGCGGAGACGGCCGCGGGAGTGCTCCTCTCGTACGCGCTCAACGAGCTCGCCCTCAAGATCTGCGCCTACGATTCGATGCAGCAGCTGGTCGACGAGACGCCGATCATCGGCATCGGGCTGCGCATCCTCGGCTGCTCGGCCTCTGTGCTCGACATGGAGACGACGACCATCGATGTCTGCAAGTCGCCGTCGACCTACACGCTCGAGGTCAAGCGCTCGATGACGCTGAACGTCACGGTGAAGCCCGATCCCACCCATGGAACGTCCACGCAGGCGCCGATCTGGCCGAAGGTAGCCGATCACTGGGTGATCACGGTCCAGTACCGCGGCGGCACGACCCTGCGCAAGGCTGGCCCGATGCCCGGAGCGGATGACGCTCCCATCACGGCCACCTTCTCGAAAGCGACGCAGGACGAGCTGCCGTCGGCGCCCGGCGACCAGTTCCAGATCACCGCCGCGGTCTATTCCAGCAACAACTGGATGGCCGGCCAATGGGTCAGCGGCTGGATCACCGCGGTTCCGACTGACGGTGATGCGCGTTCGGAAACGGGATCGATCATCGAGCAGCTCGTGAAGCTGACCGCCGGGACGAGCTATTATCAGAGAGAGAAGCTCACCTTTGACGGCCAGAGCCGAGATTATGTGTGGGCAAACGTCGTCTTCGGCCTGCCGGGCGCATTGGCGGATTCGCTCTCCAATGGACCGGTGCCTCAGGCGCTGATCGACGCGTTCTGGACCAAGAGCGTCCGCCTCGCCGCCGCAGCGACCGTCACGACGGAAAGGTCGGGAGAGTGGACCGTTCACGATCCCGCTGCCGGCGTCGATTATTCGCTGATCAAGGCCGCCATCGTGGACGATGACGGCACCGTGATCGACTACGAGATCGAGGTCAGCAATGCGACCCATCCGGGGCCGATCGGCACGCAGGACGATCTGGCGCAGCAAGACGTCTCGGACCTTTTGGGCATCACTATCAACAACCTCGCCTACAAGGTCGGCTATTGCTACCAGGCGGCCAAACAGAATCTCCCGCTCGATTACGGCACCACGCCGGTGTCGAACAGCATGCACCTTTTCGAGACCATCTCTTCGCTTGCCCACCCCTCCGCCGGCATGAAGTCGCCGACACGCGGCTTCGCGAGGCAGCCTTGCATCGCCTTTGACCAGTTCGGCCCAGCAGGGCTGTTCGAGCTCACGCCCGCCTTGGAGTATATGAGCGAGCTCGATGCCTTCACGACGCCCGGGCCGGTCAGCGACGACATCGCCAAGGCGTTCGTCGCCAATGGTCGCCCGCTACCGAATGGCGTGACGGCAACGGTGGTCACGGCGAGCGCCGCTTGGCGGCTATCCGCGGCAGGCGGCCAAGCCTTGTTCGATCTGCGACGCCAGATCGATGTGATCAAGGTCTTCAACGCGCCGGCACCGGAATTCAGCGGCAATAATTTCTATCTCGATACCCGCACCTATGACACCGGCGGCCTGTCCCATCTTCGCCGCATCGACCTGCGCGATGGCACCGGGCCGACCTTCGATTACGACACCAGGAAGAGCTTTGGGGCGTTTCTGACCGCCAACCCAGACGCGATGGTCGTCCATCCGGACGGATACGCGATCGCGGTGAGCTTCGACAACCATCAGATGACGATCGTCAAGCTGCCGGATGACGGGGTGGACGAGAAGGCGGCGCCGCCGGCTCTGCCCTTCTCCGGAGAAGGCGTGCGTGAGGGTCTCATGCGCGGCCCAATCGCCGTGACGGTCGCCGCCGACGGTCGCATCCTGGTGCTGGAGAAGATCGGCGCCCGCGTCCAGGCGTTCGACACATTCGGCAATCCGGTGCAATGCTTCGCTGGAGATCTGAGCTTCACCCTGGACGTTGCGCTGCAGGCGGATCTCGACCGCGGCGCGGTCTCGAAGGCGCTGATCCAGACGTTGCAGCAGCATGTCCCGGTCAATCCGACCTTGCCTGACCGCAACCTGCTCACGCCGCTCATGACCCTGCCGGCGAGCCTTACGGGCGCGCTCGACGGCGGCACCATCACCACGGAGCTGCATGACGCTTTCGAGAAGGGAGGCCTCGAGCTCGGCGACGGTGCCAAGGTGGAGCGGACCGCCGATTCGCTCTGGCTCCTCACCGACGACAATGGCGTGATCTATGATCTGCGCCACGGCGGAGAAGGGCTCGACGAGATCGACGTCTATCGCGGGAGCTCGCTTTCGATCGATGTCAAGGCGCCCGCCGCGGAGTGGCTCATACGCGACAAGACCAACACGCTCACCTTCGACATCAAGAAGACCTCGGTGCTGCAGGTGCGCAAGCTCGTCTCGGTGATGCCGCTCAAGGGGCCGGTCTCGAAATCGGTCGTCTATCTCGACCTCGCGATCGAAACCAAGGGCTTCATCTATGTGCTGTCCTACCTCCCGCCGGTCTCGGGAGATTTGAGCCCGTCGGACTACCGGCTCGACATCTACAACCCGGACGGTTCTCCGCTCACGCCCGATCCGAACCAGCACAACGGCCAGATCAACGCTGCCCGCATGACCGTGGATCAATGGCGGACCGTCTTCTCGCTCAACTACGAGCAAATGCCAGGGCCGAACGGACGGATGGAGCCGACCGTCAGCCAGTGGATTCCAACGACATGATCGCACCCGTCCAGCGATGCGCGGCGAGCCTAAGGAGCGGTGCGATGGATGGACGAAGTGGTTGATTGCACGCTGAGCGGGCAGCCCCCTTATGATTGCGAGGGCTGCGACCTCAGCGGCCGCGATTTCGCCGGCAAGGATCTCACCAACGCCGTCCTGAAGGCGGCGACCCTCACCGGTGCGAGCTTTCGCGGCGCGGTCAGTCTACGCGGCGCCGATCTCACGGGGGCGATGATCGGCGAGGGGACCGACTTCTCGGGATGCGATCTGTCGGCGACGATCCTTGACATCGGCGCCAGCATCGACGCCTTCCTGGCAAAGCCCCCGTACCAGGCGCCCACGAAGCCGATTTCATTCGTCGGGGCGACGGTCCCGTTCGGTGCGCTGGGCATGACCTGGCGCTTCCTCGACCTGACGGACGCAACGATCGTCGGCCTGCCGCAGGATCTGAGCCGTCTCGACGTGACGCAATGCAATCTCACGCGTTTCGATTTCTCCGGCCGAACGCTCAAGAATGCGCATTTCGCTTCGGCCGTGCTGCGCGGCACCAATTTCAGCAATTGCGTGCTGGACCACATCGTGTTCAGGCAGTCGACGGATGATCTCACCGATTTGACGGGCGCATCGTTCAGCCGCGCGCAAATCCCCGGGGCGACGTTCGACGACTCGACGCTGACGGGTGCGGATTTTTCCGACGCCACGACGCTCGTGGGAACCCGCTTCCTCAATGCGGGGATGGAAGGCACGATCTTCGACCGGACGGACCTGACGACCTGCGCCTTCTCGACGCCGCCCTACTGGTCCCGCGATCCCGACCATCTGACCTCGTTCAGGGGAGCGACCCTCAACTACGCTACGCTGCAGACGGACTGGTCGTTCCTGGACCTCACCGACACGGTCCTGATAGGCCTCGACAAGAGCGTGGATCTGAGCGGCCTCTTGGCACAATACGCCGTGCTGACGCGCAGGAACTTCGATGGCTACACGCTGACCAGCTGCGATCTCTCGGGCGCGACCCTCGACGCGACGAGCTTCGCCGACGCCAAAATGCAGCAGGCTATCCTCGACGGCACGCGCGGAGACGGCGCGGTCTTCGACTGCGCCATTCTCACCCCGGATGCATCGTTCGGCTATCTGCAGGTCCGCGGGGATCCGCGACGCGCGGTTCTGCACGGCGCATCGTTCAAGAACGCCAAGCTCAACGGCGCCTATCTCGCGGGCGCGGATTTCGGCCCGGCCCCGACGCCGCAGAAGGATGGCACGACCCTCGACCTCGTGTCGCATTTCGACGGCGCGCAGATGCTGAAGGTGACGGCAACCAACGGCGACTTCACCTCAGCCACCTTCACCGGCGGCGTCCTCCTCAACGGCGCGACCTTTGCTTATGCGACACTCACCAAGGCCGACCTGACCGGCGCTCATCTGGAATCGCTCAGCGAGGTATTCCGGGTCAACAATGCGGATGACGACTACACGTCGTTGTTGGAAGGGTTGCGCCAACGAGAGCTCGACAAGGTGGCTCGGGTGTTCGGCAAGCACGGCATCTCCGCCCCGACGGAGATCGACGGAGTCGATCCCTCATGGAAGGTCAAATGCAGTGAGAGCTACACGGTCTTGCTGCATGTATGGAGCGATCAGAAATCATCATCCCTCCTGGTATTACCCGAGACCGGAGCATCCCTAACTTCGTTGAGCTACGCCTTCATGCCCGGCGCCGTTCTCACCGACGCCAATCTCTACGGCGTCGATGCCTCACATGCCGAGCTGTGGCCGAATGGGACGGCAAGGCAGCTCGCTGGCGCGATCATGGACGAGATCACCTTGGCGAGTGCTATTCTCGGCACCGACCTCGAGAACATCGACCTGTCGAATGCCTCCCTGGTCGATGCCGTCCTGACTGACGCTTTCCTGGTGAATGCGAATTTCACCGGCGCCACGCTGAACGGCGCAAGGTTCGACAATGCCCAGCTTCAGGGGGCCGATTTCACCAAGGCCGTGATGACGGGGGTGCAGCTGACGAACGCGGCGGTCGCGATCGCCGCAACCGCGCTTACGGACGGGGTGTGGCTGTTCGACGTGCGGCAAGGGGAGCGCGACGCATGCGCCGCGGAACTCGAGGCTGCGGTCGCAAACCAGTTCGAGCTGACGGATGATCCGGACACCTACGCTCAATACCTCACCGATCTCGGAAGGTCGGACCTCACACGCGTGCGCCAGGGCTTCGCAAGCGAAGGCGGCGTACAGCTCGGGCCGAAAGCGACGGTCACCTCGAAGCGGGATGGTCTGCTCTGGAAGGTCGACGATCCCGACGGGGCGCAGGGCACCTATTTCGTGTGGGCAATTCCGCTCGAGAAGGCGCTCGAGGCAGGGCCGAGCCTCCCCCTGCTCACGAGCGTGTTCGCCAACGAGATCCAGATCACCCTGTCGCCGCAGGCGACGGTGTCTCACGAGGCGGACGACCAGGACCCGCCGAACTGGATCCTCGATAACGGGAGCGGAAATCCCGACGATGTGGCGACCGGCTACGTGCAGTTCCTGGTGAAACAGGATGCCGATTCCGGGCTGTCCGTCTACGGCATCGAGATGCACGCCGCCCAAGGGCTCAATCAGCAGGCGATGGTGGTCATCGAGGTGAAAGCGACCACACTGCGCGGCGATGCGCCTTATCTCGCTCCCGACACCAGGTGCCCCAATGGTGCCGCGTATTCCGACAACAAGGACCACGTCCCCTGGGACGACGCGCTTCGCGCGCGCACCCCGCCCCAGCCCCCACCCTGCGTGCCCAGCCGCGTCGCCTCCTGCAACGCCCCGCCACCCAGCTGATGAACGAAAGGCTTTTCAAATGGCCGGCACTCTCGACACTCTGAGCGACAGCGAGCTCCCCGCCCTTCGCTTCTACCTCACCTTCTGCTCGCAGCTCGGCGCCGGCGCCGAGCCGTTCGATCCGGGGCAGTGGCGCGGCTATTGCGGCTGGGTCTCCTCGCTGGACGCGGCGTATTCAGACATTGGAAATACGACTTTCCAGGCCTTCATCGATAAGTATTTCACGTTGCTGGTGGACGTTCCAAGTGCAGCGGTCCCGGCGGTGCAGCTGTCCTTCAAGCATCTGTATGTCGTCTACGCCTATAGTGTTGGCTGCAAGATTGGTGACAATTTTGAACAAGGAGGAAGATTTAACGGAGTTTGGTCGACGTCGGCCGTTTTCAGTTATTTCCATGTACACTCCGGTACTTGGAAGGATATGTGGAGCCTGTTTGCGGACGGCTACCAAACGCCATTCGGGTATTGGCTGGGCCCATGGGCAGGCATGACCAGCGCACGCTATCTTCCCTGGCCTTACCAGTTTGCCGTGAGCCCGTCCGACAGCCCCATCACGACATGGAATAACGGAAACACGAATGATGTTCAGCAGGGATGGGCACAAGAGTGGCAGGAGGAGGGCTGGAGCGACGACGACAAGCAGGTGGTGTACGACCATGCCAAGAGCGCAGTGCGCCGACCGACATCGCCGATCTTAAAGAAGGCGACGGACGACGTTCTGCAGGCCTGGGGCGCGAATCCGCCGCCCGAGGTGATCCATCGCGCATCCGGTACTGTCGTGCCGGATCCGAGGCAGGGATATCCGATTCCGGACTTGGCCTATACGGACGGCTTCGACGCCGTGGGCTCCGCGGAGGGAGTGCTCGCGAAGTGGACTGATTTTCCCAACGTGCAGACCGCGACCGCCGCTGCCTGGACCCTCCTGGTCAAGGCGACGAAGACGTTGCTGGCCGATACGTCGGCGTTGACGGGCGATCAATATTTCTTCCTGTTTCACCTCCTGATCGCGTTGGCGTCCGGCGACACCGAGAGCGAGCGTCTGGCCTATAATATCATGAAGACGGACGCTCCCTCCGACGAATATCCGAAGGAGATTTTCATCAATCAGCTGATCTATCTGATATTGATGAATCTCGGCGACCCGCTTGGAAAGGCCGAGCCCCATGCTCAGCTTCAGCAATTCGTCAGTGACTATGCTGGCGTCCTGGGAAGCTCCAATGCCGGCAAGCTCGTCGCCGCCAGCCTCGACCATTATCGAAAGCTGCTCCAAGCCGATTCCGCCTATCCGCTGCAGGATTCCTTTGCGGCCAAATATGTCGGCTTCTCTCAGCGGCAGTCCGACACGGGCGATGCGCTCGACGCGGCGCGTCCGAAGGTCCCGATACCGGCGTGACGCGGCCCTCGCAGATCCCGCCGCGCTTCATCCGATCATGACCAAGCGCGGACATTGAGAGCGCGAAGCCACAGGCTGGCCTTTCCTTCCTCGGCAACGGCGATCCATCGCCAGCGAGCCCAAAGGCGTGCCCGCTGCCGGCGGGTGGTCCAGCCTCGATTAGCCGCCGTAGCGCTTCACGTTCCTTTCGTTCCTCAAGCTGTCGCTCGGCGAGAATTGCGTTCAGCCGCTTTCGGCTTAAGAACAATCAAACCCATGAAAATCAAATTGCCTGCGAATGCTTACGAGCCGACGCCGCGCGAGCCAGAGTCCGTAGAGACTTACTTCGGCCGGCGGAGGAGGCGAAAGCCCGCGCCAGGTATCAAGGTCACTCGGCGGGCAACACTGCGTCGACGCCCTTCTTCTTGACCATGACCACGACGAACTTTGCTGGCTTCGTTGTGCTCGCGTTGCGCCCGACCGTGTGCACATCGTCAGGGCCTTCGTAGAAAGTCTGTCCTGGCGTCAGGGTCACCTCCTTGCCGCCCCTGACCTGCTCGACGATCGTCCCTTCCAGCACGTAGACGAAGGCGTAAGCATCGTGCCGATGGATGTGCTCCACAGCTCCGGGCGGATACTCGACGGCGAGCATCAGCATCTCCTTTCCGGGCATGTCAGCGAGATCCTTCTGGATGACAGGGACCACAACCGGCTGCGGTGCGGTCTGCGCGAGGGTGCCACCGAAGGGTAGGGCGGCAACAAGCAGCGAACACAGGGTGCGTTTCATGAAGCGCTCCTTCGATTGGCGGATGCGGGGGCAGGCTCCTTCCTGTGGGCGCGGATCCACTCGTCGAGACCGATGCGGCCGAGGCGCGCTTCCCCTAACGGCACGAGCGAGCGCTCCTCGACTTGGCCGCCCCAGTATCGGGCGTCCCGGTCGCCCACGACCTCACGTGGGTCGCCCACCGCCTTCAGATAGCGGGCGATGATTTCGTTGAACGGCGCTCGTTCCGGGCCGGCGATCTCGACGACGCCATTTCGCGGCGCTTGGAGCGCAACGTCGGCGACATAGGCGGCCACATCCTCCGCCGCGATGGGCTGGAACAGGACGGGCGGAAGCCTGACTTTGTTTCCGTCCGCGCTCGAATCGGCGATACCGCCCAAGAATTCCATGAATTGGGTCGAGCGGATGATGGTGTAGGGGACGCCGGAGGCCTCGATCAGTTTCTCCTGCGCCACCTTGGCGCGGAAATAGCCATTGTCGGTGCGGTCGATTGCGACGATGGACAGAACGACATGATGCCGAACGCCTGCTGAGGTCTCTGCCGGGAGAAGGTGACCCTCGGAAGTCTCGAAGAAGTCCAGCACGGCCTTGTCTTCGAATGAGGGCGAATTAGCGAGGTCGATCACCACCTGCGCGCCGGCCAGGGCCTCTTTGACCCCCTCGCCGGTAATCGTATTGACGCCCGTGTTCGGCGCAGCCGCAATGACCTCGTGACCCTTCTGCTTCAGCTTCGCGACGACCTTGGAGCCGATCAAGCCGGTTCCGCCGATAACTATAATCTTCATGACCTCACCTCTCATTGGTCGCTCTAGGAAAACAACGACGCCACACGCGTCATGTCGGTTCAGGAGGATCTCACCGACGTGGGCGTGCTCACTCGAACACGACGGTGTGGTCTACGGGCTTCGAGGTCGGCAGATTCTTGGCGCTCGTGATCATTTGCGATGGATCAAGCGGGTTCGCTGCCGGCGCGGTAACGCGCGTCCCATTCACTCGAAGTTCAGCTCAATAGCTACCAGTTGTGCCTTGCCTCTCGGGTCGGCCCGCTTGGAGCCAGAGCAACGTCGCACGCTTTGCCGCGCCGCCGATATTATGCTGCTGGTTCAGTTCTGCTCACGAATGGCTAGGATGACCTCAACCTTGGGCTAGCCTGACAATGTCGATTGTCAACATGTCGACAGATGGACACCCATTGATGCCCGGTTGGTTGAGAGCATTGCTGACGCTTCGCTTTCAGCTCGCTTCGCCGCGACCCGAGGCGAGGCGCAAGTCAGCCTCACCCCGCTTTGGTGGACACGTTCCTGAAGTCACTGGAGACGCTGGGACCGTGAGGCGTGCTCGCTACCTTCGGCAAGGCTTCCGGCGATCAGCCAGCACTCGATCCATTTCTGTTGGCCCCGAAGTCGCTCTACGTTACCTCGCCGATCCGACCGGTCTAGACGGCCAGTCGCCAGCAACTCGAAGCCAGCGCCGCCGACCTATTCGACGCCATTAACCAAGGCATTCTCAACGTCGGACCAAACCGCACCTACGCCTTCGACGATATCGTTTCGACCCATCTCGATCTGGAGAGCAGAAAGATCGTCGGCGCTGCGGGTCATCGAGTTTTGAAGCGATTGCCAAGCCAATCCCGGATCTGGGTTCGACTGGAGCAGCTGGCCCCCGAACAGTCCATTGGCAATTTCATCACGCTTCAGGCAGGGCCGTCCCCACTGTCCGTTTCGGGCGCCTGTGTGCCGAGCGCCTTTTTGACAATTTCTACGGAATCGATTGCCGCCCCAACTTCGGTTCGAAACTGCTCGATCGCTTCTTTCATTGACGGCGGGAGGTCTCCCCAACAGTCAATAGCGCGGCTCATCGCTTCTTCGACAGTTAGCACCATTTCTTCTATTGCAATTTCACGGTAGGTTCTCACCATAGCGCCGCGCCTAACCACCGACGAACGTGACTGTCTCGTTGAGCGGGGCCCGGCTGGTACGGGCGTAACTCACCGCGGGGTCCTCGTGCCCGATCGACATGCCGCAGTAGAGGATGAGCCCGTCCGGGGGTGACAGGAATTCCGCGACCGTCGCGCGAACCTGCGACCACGCCATCTGCGGGCAACTGTGCAGCCCTTCGGCGCGGAGCAGCAGCATGACGGTCTGCAGATACATGCCGACATCGGCCCATTGGGGCGGGCCGAGGTTGCGGTCGATGTAGCAGAACAGGGCGGCTGGGGCGCCGAAACAGTTCCAGTTGGCGATGGCCGCTCGCTGGCGCGCCTCCCAGTCCTCGCGCGCAATGCCGAGTGCGCTGTAGCGCTCCTTGCCGAAGGCGGATCGGCGCTCTCCGTACGGGGACTTCAGCGCGGGCGGGTACATCTCGTACTGCCGCTCGTCCCAGGGGTCGCCATGGGCCACCCGTTCGACGGCGTGTGTCTTGAGCTCGGCCAGCGGCGCGCCGGTCAGCACGAAGGTGTTCCACGGCTGGAGGTTCGATCCGGACGGAGACCAAGCCGCGGCGGACAGCACGCGCTCCAGCACCTCCCGCGACACGGGCTCGTCGGTGAATCCGCGCACCGACCGTCGGCTTGTGACCGCCTCATATACGTCCATGATCGCCTCTTTGAATCACTCGAGGGGGCGCGGACGCAACTCAAGCTCGCGCCGGGCCTTCTCGATAGATGAATGCCGACAAAGGATGCCGATGGGAGGGCCGCCGGGCCTTAACCCAATAAGCGGTCAATACTCCCAGGGGCCCGGTACCCAGCGAAAGACGTCGCCGTCGGCCGCCACATGGCAGACGGACGGGAACGACAGGTGAGTGGCCACCAGCGACTCGCGGTTCGCCGCGAGCTCCCGCAGAAGACGGACCCGGACGCGGGCCGCCTCCTCGGGGTCGTGTTCGAAGCCGTTGTACCAATCGGGGTGCTCGAACCCGACCTGGAACACGGCGTCGCCGGCGAATGTCAGCCGGTCGCCGCCGGACGCCAGGCGGACCACGCTGTGCCCGGGAGTGTGGCCGCCGGTGCGACGGACGAGCACCCCCGGCGCCACCTCGTACTCCGTCTCGAACGGCCGCAGCTGGCTGTCATACTCCTTCAAGAACCGCTTGGCCGTCCGCCGGAGCGCGTCCGGGAACCCCGGCGGCATGGAGACGCGGGAGAAATCGGGCGACTCCCAGAACTTGGCCTCGGCGGCCGCCAGGTGGACCCGCAGGTCCGGACGCAGCCGGTCCCTCACCCCGTCGATGAGTAGCCCGCCAACGTGGTCCATGTGCAGGTGGGTAAGCACCACGTCCGTCACGGATGCGAGTTCGATGCCGGCGGCCTCCAGTCGCGAGACCACGTGCCCGGCCCGCGGCAAGTCCGGGAACTCCATTCCCATCCCAGCGTCGATGAGTATGGTCCGGCCGCCGCTACGCACCACGACCACGTTCAGCGCCCACTCGAGCATGTCCGGCGGCAGGAACATGTCCTCCAGCCAGGTCGCCCGGACGGTCGGGTCGACGTTGTAGCCCAACATCTCGCCTGGCAACGATAGCACCCCATCGCTGACCACCATCACGTCAATCGCGCCGACCCGCAGCGCGTAGCGCGACGGAACCAATTCGTCGAGCCCCGGCCTACCGGGGTGTGAGGTGTTGTCCAAGCTCATGTTTGTCTCCTGCTGGCCAATCGTACGGGGTTTTGTTGCTGCCTGCGACATGATGCGTTCCTGTTTTGCGGGATCGAGACGTGTCGGTCATGAACGCTATGTTGAAGCGTGTTGGCAGTCGATCGGGTCAAGGGAGAGGGAAGGCTATACCTGAGGACAGGGCAGCCTGTGCTCTCAGTGGACCGCAGCGAAGATTTGATGGTGAAGAGGCTGGTATGAAGGAGTAGGCGCTCTCGCCCGTCGAACGCTGGTCCCGCTGAGGGTGTCAGAAAGATTGTGTAAGGAGGTTTCTGTGAATTCACATGACGGATAATGGAACGAGTACATTAGAAATTCTTGATCAACTACTCGATAACTACAAGCAACCTGAGGACTTTCTTGGCCATGAGAAAAGCGACCCGCCTGGGCGTGGCAGTGGCAACAGCCGCAACGGGACGAACTCAGAAGACGCGTCTGATGGAGCTTCGCGCGTTTCCTCGCAAACGCTTGGAAGTGGGTTGTCCAGCGATATCGCCGGACAACCCACTGAGCACTAGCTTCGTGACGGAGCGCCCGCGACGAAGGCGAGCAAGTCTGGATTCACGGTTTCGGCGTGGGTGGTACACATGCCGTGCGGGAAGCTTTTATAGATCTTAAGCGTGCTGTTTTTCAGCAGCTTCGCCGACAACGGCGCCGAGTCAGCGATCGGCACGATCTGGTCGTCGTCGCCGTGCATCACGAGCGTCGGCACGGCGATGTTCTTGAGATCTTCCGTGAAATCGGTTTCCGAGAAGGCTTTGATGCCCTCATAGTGCGCCTTGGCGCTGCCCATCATGCCCTGCCGCCACCAGTTCTGGATCACGCCGGGGATCGGCTTCGCGCCGGACCGGTTGAAGCTGTAGAACGGTCCGCTTGCGAAGTCGAGATAGAACTGTGCCCGGTTATCGGCGAGCGTCTTGCGCAAGCCATCGAACACTTCGATCGGGAGACCGCCCGGGTTGGCCGGCGTTTTCACCATGATTGGCGGCGCCGCGCCGACGAGGACGAGCTTCGCGACGCGGCCCCGAGGCTGACCATGCCGCGCGACGTAGTGGGTCGCTTCGCCTCCACCAGTAGAGTGACCGATATGGACGGCATTTCTCAGATCGAGATGCTCGACCACAGCGGCAACGTCCGCAGCGTAGTGGTCCATGTCGTGGCCGTCGCTCACCTGCGCTGAGCGGCCATGGCCGCGCCGGTCATGGGCGATGACGCGGTAGCCTCTGCCGAGGAAGTAGAGCATCTGCGTGTCCCAATCGTCGCCGCTCAGCGGCCACCCATGGTGGAAGACGATCGGCTGCGCGTTCTTGGGACCCCAGTCTTTGTAATAGATTTCGGTGCCGTCTTTTGCGGTGATGGTGCTCATTGTCTTGGCTCCTGTGCGAGAGGGAGTTGTTTGGGCTGAGACAGCCGAAGGCAGTCCGGCCGCAACGGTGGCCATCAAGCCGCCCAGCAGGACATGGCGGCGCGATGCATCCGCAGGCGAAATTGCATGGTCGTTCATTGATTTGATCCTCCGTGTGCACTGGATGAGCGCCGAAACGTAGCTTCGGTCGCGGCGGTCAGCTCTCCAGCGCAATCACTTGGTCAGCGTAGAGAGAATGCGTCGATCCGGTCCACAAGCCTATTCGACAGAGGCATCTGTCATATGATGCGAAGGTCGAGGAAGAATACGCTCGGCGATAGGAAAGTCATGCAGGACGCGGGTGGCCTGGGCATGCGTGGGTAGAAGAAATTCGCCCTTCGCATCGGTGCCCGACAGATACCTGACACAGCCAAACACTGATAGCGCGCAACGTCGCGCCCACGTGCGGTAGTCGCTTGGATCAATGGCGCGTTTTCCAAAAGAGCCGCGTTACGGCGTCTCAAGGGCTCCGCTGTCCGCAAAGGGGTGCAAGTGATCGCCGAATGCCGCGTGTCCGTCGCGGCATGATAACCATCTCGGGGCCTAGTCTTTATGCGCCTCGCGTATATCCGCCGGCAGTGCTTCCCAGGTGCGGATAAGTTCGCCGACAGCTCCGGCCTGCAACTTTCGCATGACATTGCTGCGATGGAGTTTGACGGTGACCACACTGATGCCGAGGTCGAAGGCGATCTGCTTGTTGAGGCGTCCGCGTGCTGCCTCACGGAACACCTGCCGCTCACGCGGCGTAAGTGTCGCCAGCCGCTCGATATGCTTCTTGACAAGCCGAGCTTCCCTTCTGCGGGCAACGTCTCTCTCAACGGCGGCAGTTACGGCGTCGAGCAGCGTCTGGTCTCGTACTGGTTTCGTGAGGAAGTCTACGGCGCCCAGCTTCATGGCCTGGACAGTCATCGGAATGTCGCCGTGCCCCGTGAGAAAAATGATCGGAGGCGCATCGCCCTTGACGGCGAGATGGCTCTGGAGATCGAGGCCGCTTGAACCAGGCATCCGCACGTCGAGAATAAGACACCCCGGCCTCTCGGGCAGACCGGCATCAAGCAGATCTCGGGTCGAAGAAAAACATACTGGCTGCATTCCCGCCGAGAGCATGAGCTCGTGAAGTGCTTCGCGAATAGCGGCGTCGTCATCGACAATCATGACAAGAGGCTGCTCTTCGTTTGGCTGAGACGTGGATGACGCCGTTTGAGTTTGCCGCATGATGCTCATCCTTCGTTAGATGTGCTCATCTCACTTTTCGACTCCAAAGCCTTGCTGACAGCTGCCAGTAAAGCCGGCCCGTCAAAGGGTTTTCGGAAAAAGCCGCTACTGCCGTTTAGGACTGCACGTTGCTGGTCACCCATCACGTCGCGACCAGTTATGAAGAATACGGGAAGATCCGGCCGCACACTCTTCACGAGGCGATGAAGCTCAAACCCGTCAACCGCGGGCATACCGATGTCGGTTATTAAGCAATCAACATTAGACAGCCCGGCGTTGATCAACGCCTTGGCCGACGGGTACGCGCGAACCACATAGCCGCTCGACTCGAAAAGTTCTTCCAGTGACTCCAAAACTCGCGGGTCGTCATCGACAAGAGCTATCGTGCGTCTGCGGTCGTTCACGGTCAGCTCTCCGGCCCGCGGCGAGAATGGGTGATCGGAATCTGAAGCTTTTCCGCCATGCGCACGAGATCGGCGAGGGAGGCGGCCCCCATTTTCTGCAGCACGTTCCTCCGATGGATCTGGAGAGTTACCTCCCTGATCCCGAGCTCAGCCGCAGCTTGCTTATTGAGAAGGCCGCTGACGACCAGCGGCAACACGTCCCGCTCTCGGGGCGTCAGCGCCGAATAGCGCTCCAGAAGGGCGGTCATCTCGGCACGCTCCAGTCGCGCCTGCCGGTCTTGAGCTAATCCGGTTTTGACAGCTTCCATCAGATCATCGTCCCTGAATGGCTTCGTGAGAAAGTCCACCGCGCCGTGCTTGATCGCGCGCACAGACGATGGGATGTCGCCGTGCCCGGTGATGAAGATAATCGGCGGGTGATTTCCGTTGGCGATCTGCTTCTGGAGATCGAGGCCGTTGATGTCCGGCAGTTCCACGTCGAGGATGAGGCTCGCGGGCAAGTCAGGCTTATCGGCGCGCACATACTCGCCAGCCGATCCATAAGAGACAGCGCGTATCCCATACGACTCCAGCAATTCGCTCAGCGCCTCGCGTATCCGCGCGTCGTCATCGACGATGAAGACGATATGGTCTTTCGTCTTCATAGCGCCGCTTTCTCTTCAATCGGCAGCGTGAAGATGAACGTCGCTCCTTGCGGCTTGTTCTCCTCAGCCCACAACCGTCCGCCGTGCGATTCGACAATCGTGCGGCAGATCGCCAATCCCATGCCCATCCCGTTCTGCTTCGTCGTGAAGAAGGGCTCGAATATCCTGTCCGGAAACTCGACACCCCGGCCGCGGTCACTGATTTCGGTCCGGACCACATCTCCCATTCGGCGCACACGCACCGCAAGAGTTCTGTCGCCCGCAATAGAGTCCATCGCGTCCATGCCATTACGGATGAGATTGATCAGAACCTGCTGCAGCTGGACGCGATCGAACGCGACAAGCGGAAGGTTGTCTTCGACGTCGACGTCCATACGAACGCGACGCCGCGCCGCCTCCTCGGCCATGAGGTTGCGCGCTTCGGTAAGGACGCCAGGGAGCACAGTGCTCGTCCTGGTCTCTACGGATTGCTTGAACAAGGCGCGGATGCGGCTGACGACATCCGCCGCCGAGTTAGCGTCCCGGATGACGCGCTCGACCGTGATCTTCGCGCGTTCGACGTTCGGCGGCTCGGCGGACAGCCAACGCTGGCAGGCATACGAGTTGGCGACAATCGCGGCCAGAGGCTGATTCACCTCGTGCGCGATCGAAGCCGAAAGTTCTGCGAGGCTGGCAGCCTGAGTCGCCTGGGCGAGCTTGGCGGAGGCTTGCCGCAACGCCTCCTGCGCTCGCCTCTCATCCTCGATATCGAGAGAAACGCCGTACCATTGCACAATCGCTCCGTCCTGATCGCGTAGCGGCTCCGCTCTGCCTTCTGTCCAGAGATAGACTCCGTCTTTCCCGCGCCGGCGAAACCGCATCAGGAATGGCTCGCCTGTTTGGAAGCAATTCGATAACGTGCGATGCACTTCAGCGAAATCGTCAGGATGAATGATCGCGCGTAGCTGCTCCTCAAGAGAGTCGAAGCTCGGGACAGAGAAGCCGAGGTAGTCCTGGTATCGCTTGTTGACGTAGATCGGCTCTCCCGAGGCCGTGAAGCTCAAGATGTAGACCGGCACAGCGTCGATCATCTGCTGAAGCCGCCGCTCGCTCTGGCGAATCGCCGCTTCGGCATGCATCTGATCGTCGATGTCATGAGCGAGGCCGTACCACTGGATGATGCGTCCGCTCTCATCCCGCATCGGCTCGGCGCGGCCAGACACCCAGCGGTAGACGCCGTCGGCACGACGCAGGCGATATGTCATGGAAAAAGGCTCGCCTGTGACCAAGGAGTGGTAGAGGCCTTCCGTCACGCCTACTGCGTCATCGGGATGTATGATGGCTGCCAGGGTGGCCGCCAGTCGGCTCATGCCCGATTTGTCATAGTCCGCTGCATCCAGACCAAGAAAATCGATCGTACGCTTGTTGAAGTAGCTTGGCTCGCCGTCCGGGTTCAATCGCCAGAGAAGGCTCGGAACCATGTCCACGAGCTGCGACAGCTCGCGCTCCCTGTCGTGCAGCGCCTGCTGCGCGCGCATCTCATCGTCGATATCAAGGGAGACTACATACCATTGGACGATCGCTCGACTTTCATCTCGCAGCGGTTCCGCGCGAGTATCAACCCAGCAATACGCGCCATCCGCACGCCGCATACGGTATTTCATGGAGAAGGGCTCGCCGGCTGCGAAGCAACGGCGGGCCGTCCCTAGGAGGCTGGGTGCATCGTCGGGATGGACGAGGCCCTGTATGATTGCCGCCAGCCGGCTCATGCCCGGCTTGTCCAAATCGGCCACATCCCCCAACCCCAAGAAGTCCATCAACCGCTTGTTGAAGAAGGTCGGCTCGCCTTGGGGCGTCATACGCCTGATGTGGACCGGCACCATGTTGACGAGCTGCGAAAGCTCCCGCTCCCGGTCGCGCAATTCCGCCTCGGCGATCCTATGAGCGTCGAGGTCGATCGTCGCGCCGTACCATCCCGTGATACGGCCTTGCCTGTCGCGGGTCGGCACGAAACCAGTTCGATTCCATTCATGGATTCCCGATGCGCGCCGGATGCGGCGGTCGAGGAAAAACGGATCGCCGGTTTGAAGGCTGTGATGCCATGCGGCAGAGAGGCGGTCATAGTCGTCGGGATGGGCCGTCCGCTTGAAAAAGGTGTGACCTTCATCCACCGCAGCCTGAAACTCCTCCAGCGTCGTGGCGACCAGAGTCTGGCCGAGCGGGGTCAGATAGGTCGGCCTCCCGGCAGCATCGAACGCCCATGCATTGCCGAGCAATTTTTCGACGATCTTTGCGGCGCGGACTGCGTCGTCGTCACTTGGTGGGTTGAACGCGATCCTTGTTGGCGGATCGTGCCCTGGCCGCTGGTCATCAATGTCGGCAGTGATGCTGCTCCATAGTCGGGTGCCGCTCGGCTCGCGTAACGGCTCTGAGCGACTCTCGACCCAGCGATAGCCACCATCGGCATGGCTTCGCCAATACCTCATGTGGAACCGAGTGCCTCCCCAGAATGAGGCAGCGGCCAGCTGGGCAGCCGAGACCCTGTCATCCTCGGCGGAGATGCCGACGAATGGCGAGTGCCGAGGCTCTGCTTTTTCAAGGAGCGTAGGGCCGATCACCGGATAGGACGTCGCCTCATCAGGCATTGTGCCGTGGATCGGCGCCGGCATTGCTTGGGCACTCGATGGCGCCGTTGCGCGGGCCGCGAAGAGCGCTCCGATGCAAGTCGCTAGGGCGAAGAACGCCGCCCACATCGTGGCGAAGTCACGTGCCTCGCCTTCGTAAAATGCAGCGACGAGCAGTGATCCGACCAACCCGATCGCCGATGCGACATGGAGCAGCAATCCTGTGCGGCCGCTGGCGAAGAGGAAAAGAGCGACTATCGGAGCCAGCAAGCCAAACGGAGTGTGGATCAGCGAAGACACCGCTATGCCTACGGCGAATGCTGCGATCGCGGGCAGGGTGCGCTGTTGGGATAGTATCGTTTCCATGGTCGGCTGCTCCTGCCGGGGGGCACTTACCTCCGCGGCGTCGGCGTCCAACATACCACTGTGGTCCACACTCCAGGGGTGCCAGTTCATTCCGCAAAATAGCGCAGCCCCGCCTGGCGGGCACCCTATGGAAATACATGTATGGGCGGCGAATTGTCGGTCGGACAACTCGGCGATCAATTATTCTCGGCGGCTGAGCGCCTCTTGTCGATGCGAACACCGAACCCACGATGCGAACGCCAAAACCACGAAGGAAACGCGATCAGTCGGAGCTTGACAGAAGTGGGAGGTCGTACTCTGGAGAGCTTTGGCAGGTGAGGGCGGGTGATTTCGTGCTCTAGCGTAGGCTTGGCTCCCCGGGCTGAACGAAACTGCGAACTACGAGTTTTCTATTTCCCTACTCCGGACTACGCCCAAGCCCGCCAAGATGCGCAAACGCGACCGGGACCGGGCGGAGGCGCGACGCTTGACGGGCGAGCCAAAGCCATCACTCAGAGAGCGTGCGATCGCCTTGGCTCGCCAGTTGGGCACTGTCCGCACGCGTGACTTCTCCGACATTGGTGTTCCTCGTTTCTACCTGGCGCGCATGTGCGACGAGGGCCTACTGATCAAGGTCGCTTATGGCCGCTATCGTGCTGCTGAGCGCGAGGCGGCTTGATCCCACGTTATCGGTGACCGCCCAAATGCAAATAGGCGTAGCAGCCCGGTCGCATGAACGGCTGCGCTGGCGTGGAATTCGGATGTGTAGCAAACCCCAGATGTCGCTTCGATTCCGGCGAATTCGGATCGACGAAACGTGGAATCGGCCTGAAAGTTGAGAGAGGCGGGAGGGGAGGGACCTTAGGTGCAGCGAGCGGCGTCGGGCCGATGAGGGGTCAGACCTCCTGCCGGATCACAACCTTGCCAAGGCCCGAAGCATTGAAAAGCAGCGCGTGGCAAACGTCGCCGTAGACGTGGCGGGTTCGACAACTCATCGCCGATTGCGACGAAAGGCCGAACAGCCTAGGCGCCGCTTTTTGCGAAGCCTGGGCTCGAACGTGCGAATGAGCAATATCACGGAACCCTTCCCACTCGATTGTTCTAAGCCATGGTAACGCATTGATCTAACGACGCAAATTTTTCTGCGTTTGACGAAGAACCGTCTCACCGATCCGTCAGAAATTTTGACTCTTGATTTCAAAGGGGAATTTCGGTGATTCGAAATCTGCTCGGTTTCAGCGACTATCGGCATCGATTGGTCGATTTTTGACGTTCATTGGCTACGCCTTCACGATTGGCCCAGTCCGAAAAAGACCGTCACGGCTAGCAAAAACCTGGACGATACGCCAAGGCGCGTATAAGGGCGCTCTCGTCGCGAGCATCGCCTTCGATCAGGTCGGCTCCCGCAAGATCGGAGGCGCGGGCCTTCGAGCGAACCAGCGCCACGACGGAATGGCCCTTTGCTACAGCGTCGCGGACGATCAGCCGTCCCGTTCCCGCCCGTTACACCCAAAACAAGAACCTTCACGCCGTGACGGCATGCTGCGCCGCCGCGAAGACGTCGCGTGCGCGCGTCGTCCCCGCGACGTGCTCCGTGCCCTGGACGCCGAGGTCCATCCATCCCGCGTTCACGGCCTCAAACATTTCTTCGGCAGGTCCGGTGTGGCCCTTCGGGATGCCGAATTGCTCGAACGCTTCCGCCCACCCTGCACGCGGGACTGCAAAGGCTTTCACGTCGAGATTCAGGACTTCACCCAATTGCTCCGCGACTTCATCCGCGCTGACCATCGAACCAAGCTCAACGACGCGCTGCCCTGACCACGCTGGCCCGGTCAAAAGGGTTGCGACCTCCGTGCCGATGTCGTTCGTCGCGACCATGGTCGATTTCCGGTTTGTCGGATTGTAGTAGACCAGTAGCGTTCCGCCCTGGGCGACCTGCAAG
The DNA here is from genome assembly GCA_900104855.1 of Rhizobiales bacterium GAS188. Classification (NCBI taxonomy): domain Bacteria; kingdom Pseudomonadati; phylum Pseudomonadota; class Alphaproteobacteria; order Hyphomicrobiales; species Rhizobiales bacterium GAS188. Next base: position 7,605,940 of record FNSS01000001.1, on the reverse strand, counting down.
CCGTAGAGGAAGTTTTCGAAGAATCCACCTGCGCGCACAAATGCGATTGGCGATATCAGGTCGCGAAAGCCTTGCTCCAGAAGCGACAAGGCCGTGATCATCCCAAGCCCGCTGGTCCTGTTCGCACCCATCGACGAAAGCGCAACCACTCGCGGCGGCGCTGCCTTGGTGAGCGCCTCGACATAGCTTGCAATCACGCCCTTTGCTTCTTTGTAATCGGGCGAGGGCGCCCAGACAGCCGGCAACATGACAAACGCGCCTTCGACGCCTTTGAGCGCTTGCTCGATGGCTGCCGAATCATTCCAATCGCCGTCTACCAGTTCCACGCCCTGGTTCGCCCAGTTAGCCGCCCTCTCGCGATTGCGGACCAGCGCGCGTACCTCCTTGCCGTGCGCCAACAGATGTTCTGCCGTTGCGCCGCCCACTTTTCCCGTGATTCCCATTACTAAAAACATGTGTTTTCTCCTGATCTTGAGGGACAGAGCACTGCCCCTGTTGGTTCAACGGATGAGCGGCAGAATGGCCCGGATACGGGGATCGCGCGCGTAGAGGCCGCCCCATGTCATCGCGCCCAGAAGCAGGGAAACGATTTCCGGCGGCGACCCCAACTCACCAATGCGGACATGGGCGCAGATGGCACCTCCCAAAAAGCCCGTCACCAGGATCGCGCCGAGGACGGCGGTGGCCGGGATGGCGTAAAGGATGGCGCAGGCGAGTATGATCGGACCCACGACACGGGTCAGGTCCATCGCGAACCCGGTTTCCTGCAGCATGCTCGCGATCTGTCTCGGCGCGAAAAGCTGAATAGTGCCGTCTGCCACCAGAGCGATAACGACAAACGCGCTCATTATCGGGCCGGCCCACAGGGCGCGATGCAAGGTCATCGTTTCAGGCACGTGATGCAGCTTCATAGTTTCGGACACTCGTCATTCTCCGATGGGGGGATCCCATATTCGGAGCTTACTGTGTCTCTCAGGTATGATAAACATCGAGAAAATGAACTCACTGTTATCTCTGTGAGGAACAATACCGAGGCACGAAGATGCAGAATCTCGAACCCATCCTCATTTTCATAACGGTAGCGGAAATGGGGAGCTTCACCCGCGCAGCCGCTAGCCTGGGCGTCCAAAAGGGGAGGGCCTCAACGGCGGTCCGGAAGCTGGAAGAAGATGTCGGTGTCAGGCTCCTGCACCGGACGACGCGCAGCGTGCAGTTGACCGAAGACGGACGGGTATTTCATGTGCGTGCGCGCGATCTGCTTGCTGAAGTCGATGACCTACATTCGATGTTCGCAGGCGATCGCGTGGCACTTCGCGGGCGTTTACGGGTCGATCTTCCGACCGAGGTGGCGCGCACAACGATCGTGCCGGCCTTGCCGGATTTCATGGCGACTCACCCCGAGTTGGAGCTGGAGGTGTCGAGTACGGATCGGCAAGTCGATCTGGTTCAAGAGGGGTTCGACTGTGTATTGCGGCTTGGACCCATTGGGGACGAGACGCTGATTTCCCGCCCGCTGGGCCTGTTGCGCATGGTCAACGCTGCCAGTCCCGCCTATCTGGCGCGCTATGGCGTCCCTCGATCGCTAGAAGATCTCCAGCGTCAGGAACATCGGACAATTCATTTTTCGACGACGCTGGGCGCAAGACCCTATGGATGGGAATATCCGGACGGCGACAGCTACGCGACGCTTCAGTTGCCAGGTGCGCTACACGTCAACAGCGCGCAGACCTACGAAGCCGCTGCCCTCGCCGGCCTTGGCCTGATTCAGGCGCCACTCTTGGGGATTGGCCGATACCTCGAGAGTGGAGCGCTTGTGGAGATCATACCCGATTTTCGTCGCCGGGCGCTCGCCGTGTCCCTCGTCGTAGCACATCGGAGCAGTCTGTCGCGCCGAGTCCGCGCATTCATGAAATGGATCGAAGATGTGCTGACGCCGTATCTGGAATAGCGAGACGAATTGCTTCGTCCGGCGCAATATCTGTTTCACTTCGCCGGCGCGAAGAAGTCTGGCACCCGGACCGCGCGGATCGAGAAGGCGATGCCTGCGATTTTCGAAGGACGAGGGTTCCAGGAGCGGCGATAGATCGTGAAATCGTGGATGCGTACCGAGAGACGACCGTAGCCATTGAGATAGCGAGAACGAAGTCGCACCGCTAGATCAGCGACTATCGAAAACGTTCGGTTGATCTCGCTCCGCAACTGTTACGAGCTAAGGGCGGCCAAATACGAATGGATCTGAGCCACGGCAGCGGCACCTTCGCCGACGCCCGCGGCCACACGCTTTGTCGAGCCCGAGCGCACGTCTCCGACCGCAAAAACACCAGGACTGCTTGTCTCTAACGGCTGTCTTGGGCCAATTCCGGTCGTAACGAAGCCTTTGTCGTCGAGCGCGATGCGACGGTCAAGCCATTGAGTGTTCGGATCGGCCCCGATGAACAGAAACAGGTATTGCGCATTGACCCGGAAGATGGCGCCACCATTGCGGCAAGTCATTTCGACGCACTCCAATGAACCATCGGCCGCACTCGTGAGACCCGTCACCTCCGTATTGACCCGCAGCTCAATGTTCGGTGTCGCCGCGATTCGATCGATCAGATAGCGGGACATCGAAGCATCAAGACCGGAGGAACGGACCGTAAGATTCACTCGGCGTGCATACGCCGCGAGGAAGACTGCGGCCTGGCCAGCGGAATTTCCCCCACCAACCAGAACGATATCGCGTCCACCGCACAAGTTTGCTTCGATTGGCGTTGCCCAATACGAGACGCTGGATCCTTCGAACCGGGCGAGATTTTCGATTTTAGGTCGCCGGTACCGCGCACCAGATGCAATCACGACCGTTCGCCCATAGATCGAGATGCCGTTGTCGAGTGCAATGCGGTGCAATGGCGGCGAACAATCAAGTTCACCGACCGAAACGGGGACTGCAAATTGTGCACCGAATTTCTGCGCTTGTATAAATGCGCGTGCCGTCAGCGCTTGGCCGGAGATGCCGGTTGGAAATCCGAGATAGTTCTCGATCCTCGAGGAAGCACCGGCCTGACCCCCGAACGAGCGGCTATCAAGAACCATAACCGAGAGACCCTCCGATGCCGAATACACGGCTGTAGCGAGGCCAGCCGGGCCTGCTCCGACGACGATCACGTCGTACTGGGTTCCCTGCTTGATGTCGGGCACGATTCCCAAGCCCACTCCGGCTTCGGCGTCGCTCGGCCGACGGAGTACCGTCCCGTTCGGACAGATCAAGATCGGCAAATCAGTGGGCTGCACGCCCAAACGTACGACGAGGGCTTTACCCTCAGGACCCTCCGCGTCGATCAGCGAGTGTGGGTAGCTGTTTCGAGAGAGCAGGCCCCGGAGGCGGACCGTGTCCACCGAGCCTGCTTCTCCGAGAATGACTGAACCAACGCTGTCCCCTTCCAGCAGCGCTGCGCGCCGCAGAATGAAAGCACGCATCATCAGCTCGCCGATGTCTGCGCTGCTGATGAGAAGCGCACGAAGATGGGGCAAATCGAACGGATAGGCGGTGCATCCGTCCGGGCCCGCACAGACCATGGCCAACGATGCATGCCCTGCCAGGTCGCTCACCTCTCCGCTGAACTGGCCTGGACCGCCGGTGGCAAATATCCGCTCGCGACCCAAACCATCCCGTCGGCTCGCAACAATGCTTCCCTCGATCACTAGCCACACGGCCATGTTCCGATCGCCGACATCAAGAAGCTTTTCGTCTGGCGCGAAGTGCTTCGCTGGGCCGCTTGCAAAGCGAAGGGCGAATTCGATCTGAGCCGGAGTTAACGTCGGTACGATCTGCGCTAGTCGGTCTTCCAGCAGCATACGCGATGCCTCACTGATACAATTTGCTTCGGCGATCTCGAATCGCGTGAGCCGGGAACTCAGGCGATCAAATGATTGCGCAATAGTCGATTGAACTCGTCTGCTCGTTCTTCCGGGAAGAAGAGTCGGGCGCCCTCCAGCTCCACCGGCGGCTTCGCTCCGGGAATCGCCCCTGCGAGCCAATGCGCCCACTTCGTTGGGAAGTAGATGTCATCCGCAGCCCAGGCAATGAGGGTTGGAGCCCGCAACGCCCGTAGCTGAGGTTCGATCGCCCGTGTGTGCTTGTTATCGAAAGCCTCGACGAAGCGCTGCACGTCGCGGGTGCGCTGTTCGGTCCGCACCAGGGGTCGGAGGTAGATCTCGATGTCTTCGTCGGTGACGATCTCAGGCTGCTCATAGCCCGGCCCAAGTGCGCCGGGTGAACGAAAGATCGTCTTGTCAGCGAGCATGGCGTTCAGCGTGTCACGCAGGCCGCCGGCCTTGACCATGTCCACGAATGGCTTGAACGCCTCGGGCGGCCAGTTGTCGTGGGTGTCGCAGTTGGTAAGGGTCAACGTCCGCATCCGCTCAGGGTTGAGCGCCGCGAAGATCTGGGCAATGCCGCCGCCGCTGTCATTGCCGACCAGGTCGACCTGATCGATCTTCAAGGCATCGAGCACCTCTTTCAGCATCTTCGCATTGGCGGTCACGGAGACATCTTGATCCGGCGCGATCTCAGTGTCGCCATGTGCCAGGAGATCCACCGCGATGCAGCGGCGGATGTCAGACAACCCCGCCAGCTGGTGCCGCCACAGATGCTTATTCAACACCACGCCATGCACGAAGAGCGCAACCGGCCCGGATCCAGCGGATGCGTAGCTGATGCGGCCTGAAGGCGTCTCGACGCTGTGAGTCATGGTTGGGATTTGCTGGCTGCTCATGGCTCAACCCTCCGAACGCGCGGCGGCTTCGTTCAACGCCGTCCTCCCTTCTTGCTCGAGTGTCTTCATCGAGCGGATGTATGGAATCGGACCGTAGCTGATGCGGGCGACGCCGAGTTCGGCGAGCCGAGCGTTCGATGGCACGCCCTCCTTGACCATGACGTTCACGGGCAGCGAGACACCCTCGCAGATGCGCCCGATCAGTGCATCGTCCACCAAACCGGGGACGAAGTAGCCGGACGCGCCTGCCACCGCGTAGGCTTTGGCCCTGTCGAGAGCCTCGCCGACAACCTGCGCCGGGTCATCGCCATGTTCAAAGAACACGTCGGTCCGCGCGTTGATGAACAGCTCGACGCCCTTCAGCTCGGCTGTCTTGCGGATAGCGGAGATCCGGCGCGCTTGCCGGTCGATATCGTAGAGACCCGCGCCCTTGACGACCCGGTCCTCGAAATTGATACCAATCACGCCCGTATCGAGAAGGCGCGAGATGTTGCCAGCCAGTTCGCCGTCGTCCTCGCTATAGCCACCTTCGAAGTCCACGGTGACGGGCACGTCGATCGTCGCTGCGATACGCCCGACGATCCGCTGGGCGAGCGCGATCGGGATGGCCTCGCCGTCGCGATAGCCCTGGGCCTCCGCGACAGACCAACTGCTCGTCGCGATCGCCTTGGCGCCAGCAGCGAGAATCGCTTTGGCGCTGCCGGCATCCCACGCATTGTAGAGCAGCAGCGGCTTGCCTTTCGCGTGCAACTCGCCAAAGCGCTTGGTCTTTTCAATCTGGTTCATTGCATCCTCCTCAATTGATGCGCTCGGGGACGGCGAGCTCGCCCGTCCGTTGGAAGTGCGGACCCCGCGCTAGAGCAACATGCGCCGCCTGTGCCACTGCGGAATGGCATCATCCGTGAATATCTATCTATCAGTAGGTCCGCACCGTACTAGATACGCGCTGGCGCACCGACGCGTCAACCTCTATCTATCGATAGACAGTCTGGACGCAACCCGCGCGCCAGGGAGCGCTGCCGGCGAGCGCAATGAAGGGATCGGATTTGAACTCGTATGAACCGGACATTCTTGCGCGCGATCTCGACGTGATCTTCTGCGGCATGAACCCGGCGATGACCGCCGCGGTCGCCAGTCACAACTTCTCGAGCCGCAGTAATCGCTTCTGGACGGTGCTGCATCTCGCCGGCTTCACCGACGTCCGCCTTCAGCCGGCCGAGGAAAGGCGCCTTCTCGAGTACCGATGCGGGCTGACGGCCGTCGTAGACCGGCCAACAAGGCGTGCCATCGATGTGCAGCCGGACGAATTCCGGAAGGCGCGGCCGGGCTTCGAAACTAAGGTGCGTCGCTACGCCCCCCGCTCGGTCGCCTTTCTCGGCAAGCGCGCCTTCTTGGCGATGATGGATCAGCCGGACGTCGCATGGGGCCGGTATCCCGCGGGGTTTGCCGGTACCACGGCCTGGCTCCTGCCCAACCCCAGCGGCCTCAACAGAGCCTTCTCCCTTGAGGCGCTAGCAAAGGCCTACGGCGAGCTGCGGGCGGCCCTCCGCACCTGATGGCCAGCGATTAGGAATTGGCGCGCGACGCCGTCCCCGTCTGGATATCCGGGTAGTACTGTGGACTCTCGCGTCGATCGAACATGCCGTAATCGCGGACGACGCGCACGACCCGATGGCGGAGGCCGGCAGAGGCGGGCGGGCTGAATTTCTCTGCCGAAGGCCGGTCACGCCACGACGCCAGCAACGCTAGCTTCCCCGCGTTGTAGATGCTGGCAAAAACGTCGTAGTCAACCACGTTGGCTCGATGCCGATCAAGCGACAGCCAATCCGGCAACGCCGCAGCCGTCATGCCTGATGCGGGCGGGACTTCGGTCAGCGTCATGAATTTCGCCCGCCCGATCTCCGTCTCGTCGAGCCGCTGCTCGACGATTGCCGCGCCGGCGGGCGGTGCCGTGTCCGCCACAATCTCGCCCACCCGCAGATGGTAGTCCTGAAACACCTCATCCCGGCCGCGCTGCTGGGTGTCGTGATGCTTGCCGACCGTCCGCCACCTCACCACGGATTTCTCGTCACGCCAGGTCGAGTGCGACAGGATCCAGCCCGGCCGGCGCGTGCTCTCGAAGCGTTCGTTGTCGATGAAGCCGTCTATCTCTTCAAGGATCGGTCTCAGTCCCTTCGCAAGTTCGAGGTAGAGGTCGAACTTCTCTTGCTTGGGATGGACTTCGAAGATCACTGAGAACATCACCACCGCCCCAGCTTGCCATGCCGCTTGCCGCGGTAACGGCAGGGCCTCCTCCTCCGCGCTAGCGGCAGCGTGTCCGACGCCACGCTCGCCCATGTCTCTATCGACTGGTAGAGAGATAGCCGTTGTTTTTTCTAGGCGCAAGGGCTATCTACCGACAGATAGCCATAGGAGAGACTCCGTGAGTGACGCCAAAACTGCGATCATGGATGCTGCCGAACGGCGCATGCAGCAGGGCGGTTTCGGCGGCTTCAGCTTCCGGGAAATCGCCGCGGATGTGGGCATCAAGAGCTCGAGCGTCCACTACCACTTCCCAACAAAGGAGGATCTAGCGGCGGCCGTTATTCGCCGCTGGGCGGAATATACTTCCGAATTGATCGACAAGGAGCTGGAGAAAGACCCAGATCCCATCCGAGTCTGGACGAAGGCCTTCCGAGGAACTGCTTTCTCCGAAGCTCACATGTGCCCTTGTACCGTGCTCGGCGCCGCGTCGCAGGATCTGCCGGAACAGGTTGCGAAGGAAGTGAAGGGCTTTTTCAAAATGTGCCAGGACAAGCTAGTCGCAGGAGGGCTCTCGCCAAACAAAGCGGCCGAAGTGCTGTCGACCATCACGGGCGCCCTGGTCCTTGCCAATGCCCTCGGCGATACTGCCGAATATGACCGAGCCACCCGCGATTTGCTGCGTCACCGAGCGGTAGCTCTAGCTAATCGTCACGGCCGGCGCGAACCGGGAACGAAGCGTCTCACGAAGGTGGCCGCGGGTGAGTGATACGGTCTGACCGGCAAGCGCAGCCATCAGCGTGTAGAGGTGCGAGCTTGGCCGATAGACCCGTCGGCCAAGCGCTATGTTAAGCGTGTTCCGCCTCGAGTCCGCTGCCGACGAATTCCAAGCGTAATGCAAAGCCTAACGAAGTGGCTGGCGACCATCTTGGCGAGCCGCCTACTCAACTTGCTTTCGTGGTCAGGATCTCGTCCCAAGCGGGTAGCTCTGCTCCGCGAACCCCGGCGACAGGCGCAGCAGAAATTTCAGACAATTCAGACGTCGATCCAATTGATCGGACCAAGGAAGTCCATCTTGCCGATATCGACGCCGTTGTGGCGGAGGATCGCGTAGGCCATCGCGATATGGAAATAGACGTTCGGGATCGTCATCTGCAGCAGGTAGTCCTCGCCGCCAAGCACTTTTCCGAGCGGCGCGAAGGAGAGGCTGACCTTCCGGTCGGCGGCACCGATATACTGCGCCTCTTGCACGCTCTCCGCGAACGCGACAGTCTTCCGGATGCGGGCGCGCAACTCGTCCATCGTCTGCTCATTGTCCTCGTGCCTGGGTGGCGTCTGTCCGGACAGCCAGGCGGCCGCCGCCTTGGCATAGTCGCATGCGCTTTGAACCTGATAGACGAATGGCTTCATGTCGGGCACGAGGCGGCCGATCATCAGCACCCCGACGTCGAACTTCTTGGCGGCAGCATGCTGCTCGGCCCTGTCGAGCCAGGCCTCGAGATTCCTCAGTGCCTGCGTGCATTGCAAGATCGCGTGGTAGTACATGGAGTTCTTCCCTCCGTTTGGTCCGCTCGCGGAATTCTAAAGACTGGAAGTGAAGGTCCCAGTCAGAGACGGCGACCGGGCTAGGATCTTCTCGCTGCGACTCAGGCAACAGCCGCCTGAGCGAATTCACTCGCCTCGTAGGTGGGGTAGTCGGTGTATCCGTGCGCATCGAAGCCGTAGAAGGTGCTCCGGTCGTAGCGATTGAGCGGCAGACCGAGCTCGATGCGCTTCGGCAGGTCCGGATTCGCGATGAACTGGCGGCCGAACGCGATCAAGCTGGCGTCGCCGTTAGCCACCGTAGCCTCCGCCGTATCGGGTTCAAACCCACCCGCGGCGATGATCGGGCCGCGGAAGACCTTGCTCAGCTCCTGCGCGGCAACTGGACCCTGCCCTTCGGCGATCAATTCGCCACCCTTGATCCGGGGCTCGATGACGTGGAGATAGGCCAACTCGAAATCGTTGAGCCGCTCTGCGACGTAGCGGAATAGAGCGCGCGGGTTACTGTCGGCCATGCCGTTGAAGGTGCCGCTCGGCGCAATTCGGACGCCCACGCGACCGGCACCCCAGACGCTAACGAGCGCTTCGACGACCTCGAAAAGGAGGCGGGCGCGGTTCTCGATCGTGCCGCCATATCGGTCGGTTCGCTTGTTGCTGTTGTCCTGGAGGAACTGGTCGATCAGATGGCCGTTGGCGGCCATGAGCTCCACGCCGTCGAAGCCGGCCTTCTTCGCGTTGAGAGCAGCGGCGCGGTATTGCTCGATGATGCCGGCAATCTCGGCCGTTTCCAGCGCCCGGTGCGGCGACGGCTGCGAAAAGCCGTCTGGAGTGACAACGAGAATGCTCGGATCTGCCCAATAGGTCGGATCGACTGAGGCAGTGACAGGCTCCTCACCGGTCACCGCGATATGGGTCGTGCGGCCGGCGTGCCAGAGCTGGACGAAGATGTAGCCGCCCTTGGCGTGCACCGCCTCCGTGATGCGCCGCCAGCCTGTGACCTGCTCGTCGCTATAGATTCCGGGAGCGCCCCGGTATCCCCGCGCTGACGGCGAGACGGCGGTCGCCTCCGTAAAGATGAGCCCGCCATCCGATGCGCGCTGGCTATAATACTCCACATTGAGATCGCTGGGCACGCCACTCGGCCACTCGGCACGGAGACGGCTCAAGGGCGGCATCACCACGCGATGCTTGAGTGTGATCGCCCCGACCTGGACGGGGACGAAGAGCTTGTTGTGGGCGCGCGCGTCCATCTTAGATTCTCCTTGGGGAAGAGGCAGGCCGCGGCGTACTCGGTGATGCTGGGCGCGGCCCCTGTCACCGTGTCCTGAGTGATACGACTGAGTTTCCGCTGCTTACTGACGGCCGGCCATCACGCCGCCGTCGACGGGCAGCACAACTCCGGTGATGAAGCTCGCCTGGTCTGACGCGAGGAACAGCAGCGCTTCCGCCACGTCTGCCACCTGGCCGTTTCGGCCGAGCGGATGGAGCGCTTTGAAGGTCGGCAGCACAGCCTTGACCTGCTCGGGCGTTAGGAAGGTGTCGTAGACGGGCGTCTCGATCACCGCTGGTGCGATCGCATTCACGCGGATCTTGTCCGGCGCCAGCTCGATGGCGAGATTCTTGACCAGGGCGTGTACGCCTGCCTTCGCCGCTGAATAGGCTGAGGACGGCGTGGCGCCGATCGCTTGCAGGGCCCACATGGAGCCGGTCTGTACGATCGCGCCGCCGCGGCCCGCGGCCTTCATGGCCTTCGCGGTAGCCTGAGCGGTGAAGAAGGCGCTCTTGAGGATGTTGTCGAGAAAACGATCGAATTCGACTTCGGTCACCTCGAGGAAGGGCTTCGGCGCGAAGATGCCGGCATTGTTGAACAGCACATCGAGGCGGCCGAAGCGGTCGAGCGCCGTCTTCACGAGAGCTTCGCCGGTGGCCGGCAGCGAGATGTCGCCCACATAGACGGCAACGCGCGTCCCCGTCGGGTCGATCTCATGGGCAGCCGCCTCGGCCTTCGGGCCATTGCGGCCGTTGATAACAACCGAACCGCCCTCGGCGACGAAGCGGGTCGCAACCTCCTTACCCATGCCCGAACCACCACCGGTAACGATCGCAATCTTGTCTTGGAACCGCATAGTTTCTCTCCATTTGCATATCTACCTATCGATAGGTTGATGCGTCACAAATAGCCCTGGACAACCTCGTCCGTCAAGGTCTATCTATCAGTAGAGAGAGAGGATGGGGCCGTGAAAGAAACCGCCGAACGACTGATGGACCTGGCGGAGGCCCATATACGCAGCGCCGGATATGCCGGCTTCAGCTTTCGCGACCTTGCCGCTGAGATCGGCATCAAGAGCGCGAGCGTTCATCATCATTTTCCGACCAAGGCCACGATGGCTGCCGCGGTTGCGC